>JBPOIS010000092.1:0-3712 GCA_052034295.1 Pseudomonadota bacterium | reverse complement strand
TGGCGGTGAGAGAGGGATTCGAACCCTCGATACGCTATGAACGTATACACACTTTCCAGGCGTGCTCCTTCAACCACTCGGACACCTCACCAAGGGCAACTATTCTAGCGAAAAGAAAAGCAAAAAGCCAAGTGTAAATTACTGGCGCTCTGCACAAAGCCTGCACGCTGCTGGTAACATGGACGCATTCAGGCTTAATGGCATCTGATCATGCAGCAGCGTTCTTCCCTGTCGGCCATGTCGCTGGGGGCTCTGGGGGTGGTGTTTGGGGACATTGGCACCAGTCCACTGTATGCCCTGAAAGAAAGTTTTCATGCCGCACACGGCCTGCCGATCACCCATGCCACGGTGCTGGGCATCCTGTCGATGATCTTCTGGTCGCTGATGCTGATGGTGACGCTGAAGTATGTGGCCTTCATCATGCGTGCCGACAACCACGGTGAAGGCGGCATCATGGCGCTGCTGGCGCTGAACATGGGCAACAGCAAGCTCAGCCGCCAGGCCCGCAGTGCACTGGTGGCGGTGGGGCTGTTCGGGGCCGCGCTGTTTTTTGGCGATGGCATGATCACCCCGGCGATTTCGGTGCTGTCGGCGGTCGAGGGCCTGTCGATTGCCACCCCGGTGTTTACCCCCTATGTGGTGCCGATCACCATTGGGGTGCTGGTCGGGCTGTTCATGATCCAGCGCAAGGGCACCGGGTCGATGGGTCGCCTGTTTGGGCCGGTGATGCTGGCGTGGTTTTTGATGCTGGGCGGGCTGGGGCTGTATAACCTGGGCCACAACACCGAAGTCCTGCTGATGTTCAATCCCGCCTATGCGCTGGATTTTGCTGAAAACTATCCCTTCAAGGCGTTTTTTATCCTCGGGGCGGTGGTGCTGACCATCACCGGTGGGGAAGCGCTGTACGCCGACATGGGGCATTTTGGCCGTACGCCGATCCGGCTGGCCTGGTTCACCGTGGTGTGGCCGTGCCTGCTGCTCAACTATGCCGGTCAGGGCGCGCTGTTGCTGGCTGACCCCAAGGCCATTGAAAACCCGTTCTTTTTGCTGGTGCCTGATGTGCTGTTGTATCCGGTCATCGGGCTGGCCACAGCGGCCACGGTGATCGCCTCGCAGGCGGTGATCTCCGGGGTGTTTTCGATTGCCCGGCAGGCCATGCAGCTCGGCTACCTGCCGCGCATGACCGTGGAGCACACCTCTGAATCAGAAATCGGCCAGATCTACATCCCGCTGCTCAACTGGACCCTGCTGGTGGCGGTGCTGTTGCTGGTGGTGATTTTCAAAACCAGCTCGAATCTGGCCGCCGCCTATGGCATCGCCGTGACCATGACCATGGCCTGTGACACGATTCTGGTGGCGTTCGTGGTGTTTAGCCTGTGGCGCTGGCCGACATGGCGGGTGGCGCTGGTGGCGGTGCCGTTTCTGGTGCTGGACCTGATGTTTTTTGCTGCCAATGCCCTGAAAATCAAGGACGGTGGCTATGTGCCGCTGTTGATCGGCGGGGTGGCGTTCTTTTTGATGATGACGTGGAAACAGGGCCGCCGGCTGGTGCTGAACAAGCTGCGCGCGGAGACCCTGCCACTGCAGCTGTTCATTGACAATGTCAGCAGCACCGCCCAGCAGGTGCCGGGCACGGCAGTGTTCATGACCGGCAGCAAGGACGTGGTGCCGCACGCGCTGCTGCACAACCTCAAGCACAACCGGGTGCTGCATGCCCAGAACGTGCTGATGACGGTGCAAACGCTGGACATGCCGTATGTCGAGGATGAAAAACGCATCGAAATGGAGACCCTGAACGCCAATTTCTGCCGGGTGGTGGCACGCTATGGCTTCAAGGAGCAGCCGGATGTGCCCAAAGCGCTGGCGCAGGCCTTCGCGCAGCAGGGACAGGAGATGGACCTGATGCAGACCAGTTTTTTTGTGTCGCGTGAGCGCATCATTTCCACGCCGACCGAGGGCATGGCCCCATGGCGGGAAAAAATCTTCATCAGCATGGCCCGCAACACCAGCGCCGTGAGTGATTTCTTCCAGATTCCGCCCAACCGGGTGGTGGAAATGGGCAGCCAGATTGAGATTTGAAGCCATGCCTATGGGGTACAGAATGGATGACGCCGACGTGACGGGACGGGCGACAGCAAGGCCACACAGCGCCGGTGCCCTGGGTCGGCTCCTGCTGCTGGCCCTGCTGGGGCTGTGCGCCGGTGCCGTACAGGCGGCGAACTGTGATGAGCAACACTGGCAGGGCCAGCGGCCAGTGCTGGTCAACCCCAAACTGTCGGTGCAGACCCAGCCGCTGTGCAAGCAGGGCTTCGAGGTGCTGCATTCGGGCGTGACCCGCACGGCGCTGTGGTCGGCGGAACACCTGACCCGCCAGCGCATCCGTGCCGCCCGCACGCTGGACCGGCAGGGGACGTTTTTTGAGGATCCGGCGCTGCCGGTGCGGGCGCGCGCCACACTGGCGGATTACCGGGGATCGGGCTTCGACCGGGGCCATCTGGCCCCCAACGGGGACATGGCCACGCGTGGACAGCAGGCGGACAGCTTCAGCCTGGCCAACATGGTGCCACAGAATCCGCAGCTCAACCGGGGGGCCTGGAGCGAGATGGAGCAGGCGGTGCGGGCGCTGGTGGCGCAGGAAGGCGAAGCCTATGTGCTGACCGGGCCCGCCTATCGGGGGGCCAAAGTGCAGCGGATCGGTCAGGTGCTGGTGCCCACTGAGCTGTGGAAGGCGGTGTATTTTCCACAGCGGCAGGCGGCCAGCGCCTATTGGACCCCCAATGATGCGCAGGGGGCGATGGAGGTCATCAGTGTGGCGGAGCTGGAGCGCCGCACCGGCATCCGGGTGTGGCCGGGACTGGCAGAGCGGGTGCGCCAGCAGCGCGTGGACCTGCCGCTGGGTACGGCGCACCGGGGCCCGCGTCAGACTCCCGGAACACCGCCAAATGAGTCAGCGGCTGAACCGAAGGGAGGACCCTCGTCCCCGGACTGGTGGTCCGTGCTGCGGCAGTTGCTGCAGAATGTCTTGAAGGCGCATTAATCGGCTGCGGTGCTGGGCCGGACGGCAGGCATCCGCACAGGCAGGAGAACACACACATGCCGCATCACAACCCCAACCCGCTGCCACAGCCGTTTGTGGATGAGGTGAGCAGCCGGGACATTGCTGGCCTGACCGTCGAGTATCAGGGGCCACGCATCGCCGTGTATGGCCAGACGGAGCTGACCGCCGATCAGCCGGGACTGGTCCGGGCACTGGCGCTACAACAGTGGATCCACCAGGTGGTCGAGGCCCTGCAGGCCCGGCAGCCGTTGCCGGAGGCGCTGCCGGAACCGGAACCCGCCCCAGCCGTGGACAATCCGTTTGCCTGAAGCGCCCGCTCAGGGGCTGCGCGATTGCTGCATCTGTTGCAGGATCAACAGGCCCTGCTGGATCAGGGCCGTGGTTGGGTCGGCCGTGCCCGTCGTGCCTGCTTCGGGGTTGCGGTCAGGCTGCCCCAGTGCGCTGATTTGCTGGCGTTTTTGCTGTAGTTCTGCCAGACGGTCCTGACTGCGGCGGATGATGCACTGCAGGCGGGCCTGCTCCGGCTGTCCACTGTTCTGGGCGTCCAGCGTGCAGCGCTGGGCCGTCTGGGCGCGCCACTGCCGATGCTGCTGGCTGAGGGTGGCTTGCAGGGCGGTGGGAAAGCGTGCCATTTCCTGCTCCAGTGCACGCAGG
>JBPOIS010000063.1:0-6174 GCA_052034295.1 Pseudomonadota bacterium | reverse complement strand
GCCCCGCTGCAGAACCAATGGCCGCACCCGCCAGGGCCCCACCGGCCGCCCCGGTGCCCGTGGCCACGGTGTGCGGTTTTTCATAGGCATCATCGGCCCGGGTCGGGTTCACCGCTTCACCGACTTCATGACCGGCGGCACCGCCCGCCATGGCCCCAATCACGCCACCAACCACCGTACCGACCGGACCAATGGCCGACCCCAGCGCCGCACCGGCTGCTGCGCCGCCCAGCGCCCCGGTGCCTGTGGCGACCGGATGGGCCTTGTCATCCACCTGCGGGGTAACATGGCTTTCGGGGTTGGTGGTGGCATCGCCACGTAGGCGGCCAGTCGAGCGGTTCCAGGCGTCACGGGTGGCCTGTTTGGCCTGTTCCCAGGTCAGGCGGGATTCGCCCTTGACCTGCTCCCATTTGCGGGCCAGATCGGCTTCGACCTCTTCAAAGCGACGCTCCGCCGGATGGGCCGCACGGCTTTCATAGCCCAGACGATAGGCGCTGTTGTAATCCTGATCGTAGCTGTGGCCGGTGCTGTCACTGAAATACGGCTGGTTGCTGTGGGCCTCGCGCCAGTAGGCTTCTTCATGGGTGGGGTTGATCGATTCCCCGGCGTTGTGACCGGCCAGACCGCCGACAATGGCCCCGATGGCACCGCCCACCAGGGTACCCAGCGGACCCGCCACCGAGCCAATGGCAGCCCCGGCTGCGGCCCCGCCCGCTGCGCCGACCCCGGTACCCACCGGATGCGCACCCGGCTCGCCGGTGATGGGATCGGCGTTCAGGGCATCGCGGGTTTCTTCGGACATCTGTTTGATCTGGTCACGGTTCAGATTGTCGGTGTCTTGGTTGGACATGGTGGAACTCCTTGGTTCAGGAAAAAACAAAAAACAAAGCAATCAAGGCCAACACAGGCGGGCGTACCCTGGGGTCGCTGCCCGGTCAATCCGCTGTTTTCACAACAGCTTGCATTCAGACTCGAAGCCAGTTTTAAAACGTTTGCCGGGCATCGCCCACCCCTTTCCTGTGGCAAAATCAGCCGGTCTTGTACAGCACTTGGTAACATCCGGTGAATCGCGTTATCTTGTGTTATACACCGTTTTGATGACGGTTTCGGACCGGGGCACACCGGTACAGGCGCGGGCGGTTTTTTGCTGTTTTTTCCGGCACTTTGCAGGTTGCAGAGCAATTACACAGCGGCGCGGCCCGCCAGGGGCCCGGCCCGGCCATGGACCTGCAGGGTCACGCATCGGAAGCATGGACAGCCGGAACACCAATCGCTACAATACGCCCCAATTCAAAGCGAGCAGACCGGAGGAGGCCAGCACCACCATGCAGGCCTTCTCTTTTGACACGTCTACTCGCTTTTTTCGCACCCAGATTTTCATGGGCTTTTGAAATAGTGGAGGTCGCCTTGTATACCCCTGCCATTCTTGCGCTGGCTGACGGCACGATTTTCAAGGGACGTTCCATTGGGGCCGATGGCGCCACGGTGGGCGAAGTCGTGTTCAACACGGCCATGACGGGGTATCAGGAAATCCTGACCGATCCCAGCTATGCCCAGCAAATCGTCACCCTGACCTATCCCCACATCGGCAACACCGGCATCAACCCCGAAGACATCGAGTCCGGCCGCATCCAGAAGGTCTGGGCCGCCGGGCTGATCATCCGTGACCTGCCGCTGATCACCAGCAACTTCCGCGCCACCCAGCCGCTGGACCAGTACCTGAAGGACAATGGCATCATCGCCATGGCTGACCTCGACACCCGTCGGCTGACCCGGGTGCTGCGTGAAAAAGGCGCCCAGAATGGCTGCATCCTGACCGGTGCAGATGCCACGCCTGAAGCCGCGCTGGAAAAAGCCCGCGCCTTTGGGGGGCTCAATGGCCTGGATCTGGCCAGGGTCTGCTGTGATCCGCAGGGCTACACCTGGACCGAAGGCAGCTGGGGGCTGGGCCGCGGCTTTGCCCAGGACATCGCCGAAAAATTCCACGTCGTGGCCTACGATTTTGGCACCAAGACCAACATCCTGCGCCTGCTGGCCGACCGCGGCTGCCGCATCACTGTGGTCCCGGCAGAAACCCCTGCCGCCACAGTGCTGGCGCTGAATCCCGATGGGGTGTTCCTGTCCAACGGTCCCGGCGACCCGGCAGCCTGCACCTACGCCATCGAGGCAGTGAAGCAGATCGTCGAAGGCACTGACCTGCCGGTGTTTGGCATCTGTCTGGGTCACCAGATTCTGGCGCTGGCCAGTGGAGCCCGGACCCTGAAAATGAAATTTGGCCACCACGGTGCCAACCACCCGGTTCAGAACCTCGACGATGGCACGGTGATGATCACCAGCCAGAACCATGGTTTTGCCGTGGATGAGGGCACCCTGCCGGCCACCCTGCGGGTCACGCACCGTTCGCTGTTTGATGGCTCCAACCAGGGCATCCACCGCACCGACAAGCCCGCGTTCAGCTTCCAGGGCCACCCGGAAGCCAGCCCCGGCCCGCATGACTGTGCGCCGCTGTTTGATCATTTCATCGAACTGATGCAGCAGCACCCGCGCCAGCCCGCATAACCCCGGCTCGGTTCAGGCCAGATTTTCTGGCCTTTTTCATAGCCAGCCACAAGATTGATGACTTTGACCGAGTGTAGCCATGCCAAAACGTACCGACATCCAGAGCATCCTGATCATCGGCGCCGGTCCGATCGTGATCGGCCAGGCCTGCGAGTTTGACTATTCGGGTGCCCAAGCCTGCAAAGCCCTGCGCGAGGAAGGCTACCGCGTCATTCTGGTCAACTCCAACCCGGCCACCATCATGACCGACCCGGCCATGGCCGACTCGACCTACATCGAGCCGATCACCTGGCAGACCGTGGCGCAGATCATCGAAAAGGAACAGGCCGCACACCCCGGTGAAAAAATGGCCGTGCTGCCGACCATGGGTGGCCAGACTGCACTGAACTGTGCGCTGGCGCTGGATGCCAATGGCGTACTGGAACAATTTGGCGTTGAATTGATCGGTGCCTCCAAGGACGCCATCGAAATGGCCGAGGACCGCAAGCTGTTTGACCAGGCCATGCGCCGCATCGGTCTGGAATGCCCGCGCGCGGCCGTGGCCGGCAACATGCAGGAAGCCTTCGAAATCCAGGCCCAGATGGGCTACCCGTGCATCATCCGCCCGTCGTTCACCATGGGCGGCTCCGGTGGCGGCATCGCCTACAACCGTGAAGAATTCATCGAGATCTGCGAGCGCGGCTTTGATTTGTCGCCGACCAAGCAACTGCTGATCGACGAATCGCTGATCGGCTGGAAAGAATACGAAATGGAAGTCGTGCGCGACCGCAACGACAACTGCATCATCGTCTGCTCGATCGAAAACTTCGACCCGATGGGCGTGCACACCGGCGACTCCATCACCGTCGCCCCGGCGCAGACGCTGACCGACAAGGAATACCAGCTGATGCGCAACGCCTCGATCGCGGTGCTGCGTGAAATCGGCGTCGAAACCGGCGGCTCCAACGTGCAGTTCGGCATCAACCCCGACACCGGCCGCATGGTGGTGATCGAGATGAATCCCCGGGTGTCGCGCTCCTCGGCGCTGGCCTCCAAGGCCACCGGCTTCCCGATCGCCAAGGTCGCCGCCAAACTGGCCGTCGGCTACACCCTCGATGAGCTGAAAAACGACATCACCGGCGGGGCCACCCCGGCCAGCTTTGAACCGGCGATCGACTATGTGGTCACCAAGATCCCGCGTTTCAACTTTGAAAAATTCCCGCAGGCCGAGCCGATCCTGACCACCCAGATGAAATCGGTCGGCGAAGTGATGGCGATTGGCCGCAACTTCCAGGAATCGGTGAACAAGGCCCTGCGCGGCCTCGAAGTCGGCAGCTATGGCTTTGATGAAAAACTGCCGCTGGGCAGCGAAGGCGCCATCGACCGGCTGCGCCTCGAGCTCAAGGTTCCCGGCCCCGAGCGCATCTGGTACATCGCCGATGCCTTCCGCCACGGCATGACCCTGGATCAGGTGTTTGAATACACCCAGATCGACCGCTGGTTCCTCATCCAGATCCAGGACATCGTGCAGACCGAAGCGCAGATCCGCCAGCAGGGCGTGGCCGCACTGGATGCCGACCGCCTGCGCAGTTACAAGCGCAAGGGCATTTCCGACAAGCGCATGGCCGACCTGCTGGGCATTTCCCAGAAGGAAATGCGCCGCCGCCGCTGGGACCTGGGCGTGTATCCGGTGTACAAGCGCGTGGACACCTGCGCCGCCGAGTTTGCCACCAGCACCGCCTACATGTACTCGACCTATGACGAGGAAAACGAAGCCAGCCCGTCCGACCGCCAGAAAATCATGGTGCTCGGCGGCGGGCCGAACCGGATCGGTCAGGGCATCGAGTTTGACTACTGCTGCGTGCATGCCGCGCTGGCGATGCGTGACGATGGCTTTGAGACCATCATGGTCAACTGCAACCCCGAGACCGTCTCCACCTACTACGACACCTCGGACCGGCTGTATTTTGAGCCGGTGACGCTCGAAGACGTGCTGGAAATCGTCCGCACCGAAAAATCCAATGGTACCCTGAAGGGCGTGATCGTCCAGTACGGCGGCCAGACCCCGCTGAAACTGGCCCGCGCCCTGGAAGAAGCCGGGGTGCCGATCATCGGCACCACCCCGGACGCCATCGACCGCGCCGAAGACCGCGAGCGCTTCCAGCAACTGGTGGACCGCCTGAACCTGCGCCAGCCACCGAACCGCATCGTCAAGAGCGCCGAAGAAGGCCTGCTGGCCGCAGCCCAGGTCGGCTACCCGCTGGTGGTGCGCCCGTCCTACGTGCTGGGCGGCCGTGCCATGGAAATCGTCTACAACGAAGACGAACTGAAACGCTACCTGCGCGATGCGGTACAGGCCAGTGAAAAATCCCCGGTGCTGCTGGACCGCTTCCTCGATGACGCCATCGAAGTCGATGTGGACTGTGTCAGCGACGGCAGGGATGTGGTGATCGGCGGCATCATGCAGCACATCGAACAGGCCGGGGTACACTCCGGGGATTCAGCCTGCTCGCTGCCGCCCTACTCGCTGTCCAAAGACATCCAGGACGTGCTGCGTGACCAGACCATCCGCATGGCACGTGAGCTGGGCGTGGTCGGGCTGATGAACGTCCAGTTTGCCGTGAAGGGCAGCGACGTCTACGTGCTGGAAGTCAACCCGCGCGCCTCACGCACCGTGCCGTTTGTGTCCAAGTGCATCGGCGTGTCGCTGGCCAAGGTCGCCGCACGCTGCATGGCTGGCAAGACACTGGCCGAACAGGGCTTTAGCCGTGAAATCGTCCCGACCTACTACGCGGTGAAGGAAGCGGTGTTCCCGTTCAACAAATTCCCCGGCGTGGACCCGATCCTCGGCCCGGAAATGAAATCCACCGGCGAAGTGATGGGCGTCGGCAAGAGCTTTGGCGAAGCCTTCTACAAAGCCGTGCTCGGCTCCAACGACCGCCTGCCCGGCAAGCCCACCGAAGGCGAAACCAAGCGGGTGTTCCTGTCGGTCCGGGACAGCGACAAGGCTGCCCTGCCGGACGTGGCCCGCAAGCTGGTCGCGCATGGCTTCAAACTGGTGGCCACTGGCGGTACACAGCGCCTGCTGGCGGCGCAGGGCATCGACTGCGAGCGGGTGAACAAAGTCACCGAAGGCCGTCCGCACATCGTGGACCGGCTGAAAAACGGTGAAATCCACCTGATCATCAACACCACCGAAGGCAAACAGGCGCAGCAGGATTCGTTTTCGATCCGCCGCAGCGCCCTGCAGGCCAAGGTGTACTACACCACTACCCTGAGTGGCGCCGATGCGGTCTGTGAAGCACTGGGCATCGCCCTGCCGATGGACGTGTACCGGCTGCAGGACTGGGCGGAAAAATAAGCCCGGCCAGGTCAAAAAGCCACCCTCCGGGGTGGTTTTTTCATCCAAAAAATCCATTTTTACAACTGCTTGCACGCATTCCCGCCGCCCCGGTGGAACCATGCTACAATCGGTTTTTTCCACCCCGTTTTTGCGACACAAGGACATCGTATGCAACGCTACCCGATGACGCCTGCTGGCAAGCTTGCCCTGGAAGAAGAGCTGAAGCGGCTCAAGACCATTGAGCGCCCGCGCATCGTCGAGGCGATTGCCGAAGCGCGTGCCCATGGCGACCT
>JBPOIS010000028.1:0-2574 GCA_052034295.1 Pseudomonadota bacterium | reverse complement strand
GATCCACCAGAGTGTGGACCAGCTGAAGGCCAGCCTGCAGGAAGACGGCGACTATCGCCCCGGCACGCCGGAAGATGACGTGCGCTGGATGGATGGCTTTCTGGAAAAACGCAGCGCCGACTGGCGTCAGTCTGGCATCAACCTTACCGTGGCCAATGCGATGGCGTTCTGGCTGGGCGATGTGGTGGCGGCCCAGACCGGTGGCCACTGGGCCACGCTTGAGGGGCAGCCAGTGCTGACATTCGCCAATGGCCAGCTGGCCTATCCGCACAACAAGATCCTGCGCCGGGTGCAGTATGGGTCACGGGACAGTTTGCTGGAGTTTTACCGGGTCAGTGTGGCGGTGGCGCGGGGCGAGCCGGACCGGGCACCGGAGCGGTCTGCCCACCCGGATGCTCCCGCCGCTGAGGCTGACCCAGCAGTCCCTGCGGCGCCTTCAGCCGGGACCCCCTGAAAAAACCGCCTCGGGTGAGGCGGCGTTGGGCGCAATGGAACGCTTATTTTTTCCTGGCCTTTTTGCTTTTTTTGGCTTTCTTGGCCTTCTTGGTCTTGGTGGCTGAGGCCGCGGCAGGCTTGAGGGTCTCGGTGCTGGTCAGGGTCTGGGTGCCGGCCACGCTGCTGGTCTGGGTCTTGGTGGCGACGGCCCCGGCAGCAAGCGCTGCAGCACCCGCAGTGGCAGCCGTCGTGGCAGCGCTGCTGGAGGCGGTGGAGGCTGTTGTAGGGGCCAGACAGTTTTTGTGGCGGCGGATGATCGCCAGGTCTGCGGCCTGCTCGTTCATTTTTTGCAGTCGGTCCAGCTCGACATCCAGTGCCTGACTGACCGTGCTGGTGTTCAGCCCGCCAATCTGACTGGCAATCCCGGCATATTCGGCGGCCTTGCCACCCCGTGACTGGGCCACTGCCCCGAGGATGCTGGCAATCGAGCGCATTTGCTGCTGTTGCTGCGAGGTGGGTGCAGCGTTGGCGGCTTTTTCCTGCTCATACAGGTCGGTGGCGGTGCTCTTGCTGCGGGCAATGGCGCGGTCCAGCTTGCTGGCGGCCAGCTCCAGATCCAGACAGTTCATGGCCACCATCTGGTCCTTGGTGTAGATCGGCACCGGCAGGCTGGTGTCCACCGGGGCACTGTGGGCACTGGCATTGGCCCCATACACGGCCCCGGCAATCTGCCCGAGGGTATTCAGTGCGGTGGACGCGTCGGCGGCATGGACCGCAGGGGACAGGCTCAGGGCCGCGCACAGGGTGGCCAGCCAGAGGGATTGGCGTGCAGACATCAGGATCTCCAGATTTTTTAAAAGCACTCCGGCATTGAAGCACAGTTTTGGTGTGGGTTTTAGGGGTCTGGCGTGACAGTGCTGGCGCACTGTGTAGCCCGCAGGGCAGGGGGATGGATCAGTGGCGCGCCACCAGCACCAGCCCGCCCAGCACCATCAGCACCCCGGCCACGCGGGCGGCATTGATGGGTTTTTGTGCAAAGCCGATCCAGCCAAAATGGTCCAGCACCAGTGCCATCAGGATCTGGCCGGTCAGCAGGGCCAGTGTCAGTCCGGCGGCCCCCAGCCGGTGCGCCAGCCACAGCGACAGGGCCACCGCGACCGCACCCAGCAACCCGCCGGTGAGTTGCCAGACGGGAATGCTGCGCCACTGCTGACCGCTGGGCAGGGCGTGCGGCAGTGCCCAGCACAGCAGCAACAGGGCCAGCGTCCCCACGCCAAACGACACCGTGGCGGCCTGAACCGGGCTGTTCAGGTGCTTGGCCAGCTGGGCATTCACGCCGGGTTGCAGGGCAAACAGTGCCCCGGTCATGATGGCCATGGCCCAGCCCATGATCGGAAAATTCATGCTCAAAAATCCTTGTGCTGCGTTTCAGGGACACCCTCTGCCTGCTTCAGGGTGAAAAAAAGCCGGCGCTTCCTCAAGATGCCCTGCGTCACGGTTGTGTACCCAGACGTTGCCATGCACAGGCATTGCGTGAACCGTAGCACTTGCCACGCCCAGGACCAAATCCGCTATGATGGGGGTTCAGCTGCGATCAGGTTTTTGCGCATGAACCGCATTATTCCTTGGCACCGGATCCCGCTCTGGGGGTTGGTGCTGCTGCTGTCGGCCTGTGCCAGCCAGCAGTTTGCCGTACAGCCTGCTGCTGCAGGGCCAGTGCATCAGGTGGAGCGCACCCAAGTGTTCTTTGTGGGCGGGCTGCATCAGGACAAGACCCTGGACGCTGCCGGACTGTGTGGCGGGGCGGACCGGGTGCTGCGGGTGGACATGCGCCAGAAGGATCTGGACCTGCTCATGAGTACCCTGACCATGGGGCTGTACACGCCGCGCCGAATGATCATCACCTGTCAGGGGGTGGGCCATGCCCAGGATTGACCGTTTCATGCATCGCCTGTGGCTGGCAGGGGCATTGGCCCTGCTGTCCGGCTGTGCTGCCCAGACCGTGCTGATCCGTCCTGCCGCGTCTAGCCCCGCACTGCCCGAGCGCCAGCGCGTGAGTGCCGACAGCCAGACCTTCTGGCTGGGTGGGCTGGGGCAGCACCAGAAGCTGGATGCGGTCCGCCTGTGCGGTGGTGCTGA
>JBPOIS010000045.1:0-25874 GCA_052034295.1 Pseudomonadota bacterium | reverse complement strand
GCCTGATGGAAGCCGCCGGTGAAAAACGCGGCGACGAAAAAACCCGTCCGCCAGTGGTCACCATCATGGGTCACGTTGACCATGGCAAAACCTCGCTGCTGGACTACATCCGCCGCACCAAGGTGGCTGCAGGCGAAGCCGGGGGCATCACCCAGCACATCGGTGCGTACCATGTCACCACCGACAAGGGCGTGATCACCTTCCTGGACACCCCGGGCCACGCCGCGTTCACTGCCATGCGGGCACGCGGGGCCAAGGCCACCGACATCGTGGTGCTGGTGGTGGCGGCCGATGACGGCGTGATGCCGCAGACCGCCGAAGCCATCGACCATGCCCGCGCGGCCAACACCCCACTGATCATTGCCATCAACAAGATGGACAAGGACTCGGCCGATCCGGACCGCGTGCTGAACGAACTGGCCACCCGTGGCATCACCACCGAGCTGTGGAGCGGTGATGTGCCGGCGGCCAAGATCTCGGCCAAGACCGGCATGGGCGTCGATGAACTGCTGGACCTGATCTCGATTCAGGCCGAGCTGATGGAGCTGACCGCGTCCGACGAAGGCCCGGCACAGGGTGTGGTGATTGAATCGCGCATCGAAAAAGGCCGTGGCGCCGTGGCCAGCCTGCTGGTGCAAAAGGGTACCCTGAAAACCGGCGATCTGGTGCTGGCCGGGGCCCACTATGGCCGCGCGCGGGCCATCAGCGATGAAAACGGCCAGCTGATCAAGTCGGCTGGTCCGTCGATTCCGGTCGAAATCCTCGGCCTGCCCGAAGCCCCGAATGCCGGTGACGAATTCCTGGTGGTGTCGGATGAGAAAAAAGCCCGCGAAGTGGCCGAGTTCCGCGCCACCCGCGAGCGCCAGAGCCGTCTGGAGCGCCAGTCCGGCATGCGCCTGGAAAACGTGTTTGCCCAGATGGGCAAGCAGGACATTCCGGCGGTCAATCTGGTGCTGAAGACCGACGTGCGCGGCTCGCTGGAAGCGCTCACCAATGCGCTCAACGACCTGTCCACCGACGAAGTCAAGGTGCGCATCGTCGGCAGTGGTGTGGGGGCGATCAATGAATCGGACGTCACCCTGGCGGAATCCACCAATGCCGTGCTGCTGGGCTTCAACGTGCGTGCGGACAACGCAGCACGCCAGAAGTGCGATCAGGATGGCGTAGACCTGCGCTACTACAGCGTCATCTATGAAATGATCGACGACGTGAAAGCGGCCATGAGTGGCATGCTGGCCCCGGAGCACCGCGAAAACATCCTCGGCATCGCCGAAGTGCGTCAGGTGTTCCGCTCCAGCCGGTTTGGCGCGGCGGCCGGCTGTATGGTCATGGAAGGCACCATCTACCGCAACAAGCCGATTCGCGTGCTGCGTGAAGGGGTGGTGGTGTTCCAGGGTCATCTGGAATCGCTGCGCCGTCACAAGGACGATGTGCAGGACGTGCGGGCGGGCATCGAGTGTGGTCTGGCGGTCAAGGGCTACAACGACATCCGCGAGCGCGACCAGATCGAAGTCTATGAAGTGCAGGAAATCAAGCGTACCCTGTAAGGGCCGTTTGACCTGCCCCGGGAGAAACCGTCATGAACCAGCGACTCAGACGCATGGCCGATCAGGTGCAGCGTGAGCTGTCCGACCTGATCCGCAATGAGATCAAGGACCCGCGCATGGGCGGCATGGTCACCATCAACGGGGTGAAAATCAGCCCCGACCTGGGCTATGCCGACGTGTACGTCACCGTGATGGGGCGCGAACTGGGCGATGAACAGAGTGCTGCGGCCAACCGCGACACCCTGGACATCCTCAACGCTGCCGCCGGCTTCATGCGCAGTGAACTGGGCCGCCGCATCAAGACCCGGTTCACCCCGCGACTGCGCTTTCACTACGATCAGGTGACCGCCCACGGCAACTACATGACCGAGCTGATCGGCAAGGCCATGGCCGACACCCACACCCATGAAGAAGACGTTGACGCCCCGACCCCCTGACCGGGGGCACAAAAAAACCTGCTCCGGCAGGTTTTTTTATGGGCGCTGGTTTTAAACGTCCCGGTTGCCCGCCTGTGGGGCGGGGCCCGGAGCGGGTTTTTTTGTCCAGTGTCCCGCTCACTCCTCGTTGAGGCTGCATTCGTAGCTGCTGGGCTCAGCGCGGCAGCGGATTTTTTTTAGCAAGGCCATCATCTTCGGGTGGTAAAAACCCTGCTGGGTCATGGCAATGCGGCTTTCGCGCATCAGCTTGATGTAGCCGGGCTTGTCACTGGCGGGAACATCCATCCAGTAGGCCGCCGGAATGCGTTTTTCGGTGGCGTCGATGAATTGGTAGGCCGGGGCAAGCTGGGTGGCTGAGTACTCGCGCACCAGCGCCCCCACCCCGTCCGGAAAACGGTTGCGGTGCATCAGCGTCACCACGGTGAGCTGGACGATCGGAAAGCGGATGATGCCGCCCTTGACCTGTCCGGTGGCGCGGTCGGTGAGGCCCTTGCGCAGCTCCAGCGGCTCAAACAGTAAGGCCGGGGCCGCCAGCACATCGACCTGGCCATTGTTGAATTTGCCGCCCATGGAGGTGAAATCCACCGACACCGGCTGCGCACCGACACGCTGCACGAGCTGGGCCTGTGATTTGTCAAAATCGAGCACGGCGACTTTTTTGCCCGCGGCCTTGGCCAGGGTGTTCAGGCGCCGGTCGTTGACCATGATGTACGCAGCCCCCACCGGCATGATGCCGGTGACTTCATACTGCTGGTTGACCATGTCGGCATCCAGCTGGGGGCTGGCCAGCACCCGGATGGCATCGGACAGCAGGCTGTAGCTGGGCAAGGCCCCGATGGCATCCAGCGAGCCAATGAAGGGGTTGAAACGGCGGGCGCGCATGTTGCTCATGGCCGCGCCATCGCATTCCCCGGCAATGAAATCCTCGGCCACCACCCGCTCATCGGTGTACAGCTGGAATTTGACCTCGGTGTGGGCCTTGCGCTTCAGGCGCGGCATGGCCAGATCCAGACTCATCTGGGTCGGGCTGGTGAAGGCCACTTTCATCTCCAGGCCGATGCTGCGCGCGGCTTCACTGAACTTGGGCAGTTCAGAAATGTAGCTGCGTGCATACTGGAAAATCTGTCCATTGACGCCATCCGGCACATACATGCACAGGGTGACTTTGGCGGGAATTTTTTGCCAGGTCTGCGGCTTTTCCAGCAGGGTTTTGACTTTTTGCAGCAGTTGCGGCGACGGGCCGGTGAGCTGCGGTGGCGGCAGGCCATCGAGGGCAGTGGGGGCAGACACAGCCAGCGGCGCAATGCCCAGCAGGCCAGCCAGACCGGTCGTGTACAGGCCGCGACGCAGCAGCGGAAAATGATTCAACATGGGCGGGTTCCTTGTGCCAGACCGATTCACCTTAAAGCAACCGGGCGGACCCGGCATTGGCAGGGCTGTCCGGTCCGGGCGGTCAGTTCGGCGTCCCGACCCGCAGCCGTTCAGGGGGCGGGTTTTTGGGCCTGTCCATCCGCAGGGGGCTGCTGCAGGTACCAGCGCAGATAAGCGGCGCGCTCGCGGGTGTACATGACCAGACAGATCTTGATCTGGTTGAGGTGGTTGGGGGTACCGGCGGCAGGCAGGCTTTCAAAGGCACAGGTGCTTTCCCGCCACTGTAGCCAGTCCTGCTGGCTGCGCGCCAGCAACTGGCCGAGCGGTTGCTGTCCGGGGGCCGGTTTACGGCGGTCCAGAAGCTGGTTCAGTTTGGCATACAGGCCGCGCACATCCTGATCGGCCTGACTGAGCTGCTGGTCCAGACAGCGGGTGACTGCCCTGGCCTGGACGGCGGGTGAGCTGGGGCAGGCAAGCTGGGCGTACACCTGATGTACCACAAAATACTCATCACTGGGCACAGCCGCCCCGGCCAGTCCCGGCAGGCTGCCCAGCAGCGCGCCCCACAGCAGGAAAGGTTTCATGGTTGATGGGTCCCGAGGCCGAATCCGGCAGGCATTGTGCCCCAAGTCAGCCTGTCCTGCAGGTGGCGTTCTGTTAGCATGGGCCATTTGGACGGGCAGGGCCGTTTTTGGGGAAAAATCATGGCTGAACCAAGGGTCCGGCAGGTGCGCCGGCGCATTCATGGGGTTTTTTTGCTGAACAAGCCACTGGGCATCAGCTCAAATGCCGCCCTGCAAAAGGTCCGCTGGCTGTTCCGGGCCGAAAAGGCCGGTCACACCGGGGCGCTGGACCCACTGGCCACTGGGCTGCTGCCGGTGTGTCTGGGTGAGGCCACCAAGTTTTCCCATTTTTTGCTGGATGCCGACAAGCGCTACACCGCACGCATCCAGCTGGGACGCACCACCACCACGGCTGACCGGGAAGGGGAGACCCTGGCAGAGTTTGCCATTCCGGTGCTGGATCGGGCGCTGCTGGAGGCGGTACTGGCGCAGTTTCTTGGCACGATCCAGCAGGTGCCGCCGATGTATTCGGCCCTGAAAAAGGATGGCCGTCCACTGTACGAACTGGCCCGGCAGGGCATTGAGGTGGCGCGGCCCGCCCGACCCGTGCAGATCCATGCCCTGAGCCTGCTGGACTGGGGGGCGGACTGGCTGGCCGTGGATGTGCATTGCAGCAAGGGCACCTACATCCGCACCCTGGCGGAGGACCTCGGACAGGCGCTGGGCAGTGGGGCCCACCTGGCCAGCCTGCACCGCACCCAGACCGGGCCGTTTGTGCTGGATGAATCCCTGACCATTGAACATCTCGAAGCGCTCAGCGAACCCGAGCGTGAGGCGCTGCTGCTGCCGGTGTATGCGCCGGTGGCCTGCCTGCCCCGGCAGACGCTCAGCCGCACTGAGGCACTGGCCTTTGCGCAGGGGCAGTCGCTGTGGATCCCGGGACTGCCGACGGGTGCTGTACTGGCTTTTGACGACACGGGCGCTTGCCTGGGGCTGGCCGAGCAGGGCGACGACGGACGGTTGCAGCCGAAGCGGGTGCTGGTGCCCTGACCGGAAAAAATCGATCAGCGGTGTGGAGTTCCGGCTGAGTGTCGCAACCAGACCGGCACAACGGCGTATCCTGAACAGTGGAAAAGGCATTCATGTCAAGGCTGGCAGATGCCTGGTTGCAGGAGCACGAACATGACCACAAAAACACGCCACACCCTGATGCTGGGGGCCTTGTTGCTGCTGTCCGGCGGTGTCCACGCCGCCGATGCCGAAGGGCTGGTGGGCTATTGGCGCACCATTGATGACCGCACCGGGTTTGCCCGGGGGGTGGTGCACATCCAGCAGGCGCGGGATGGCAGTTATGTGGGGGTGCCGGTCATGGCCATGCCGCGGCCCGGCTACACGCCCAAGGAGTTCTGCGTGGACTGCCCGCCACCCTACACCGGCAAGCGCATCATGGGTCTGACCGTGCTGACGGGACTGCGGGCCGCAGACACACCCAATCAATATGTGGACGGACGACTGCTGGACCCGCTGTCTGGCCGGATCTATCGCTGCAAGGCCAAACTCAGCCCCGATGGCCGTCGCCTGACCATGCGCGGCTATGTGGGCGTCTCCATGCTGGGCCGCAGCCAGAGCTGGATCCGGGAAACCGACCCGCAGGTGCTGGAGGAGGCCCGCCAGGCCGAAGCTGCCCTGCGCCCCTGATCAGCACGCCGCTGGCCAGACAAGTCTGTGCCACTGCGCTACACTGTCCGGCAACCTGAATTCGTGCCGGAGTCTGCGGGTGGCCCATTCACACCACAACCACGCACACCACCACCCTGGTGGAAACGCCGGGCAAAATGAGCGCCGGCTGTGGCTGGCCCTCGGGCTGACCACCACCTTCATGCTGATTGAAGTGGGGGCGGGCTGGTGGACCCAGTCGCTGGCGCTGCTGTCCGATGCCGCCCACATGTTCACCGACACCGCCGCACTGGCGATTGCACTGGCTGCCACCCGGCTGGCCCGGCGGCCCGCCGACGACCGGCGCAGTTATGGCTACTACCGCTTTGAGATTCTGGCGGCCGCCTTCAATGCCCTGCTGCTGTTTGCTGTGGCCCTGTACATCCTCTATGAGGCCTGGCTGCGCCTGCAGCAGCCCGCCGAAATCCACAGCAGCGGCATGCTCTGGGTGGCCGTGGCCGGTCTGCTGGTGAACCTGCTGTCACTGCGGCTGCTGATGGCCGGACAAAAAGACAGCCTGAATGTGCGCGGGGCCTACCTGGAGGCGCTGTCCGACCTGATTGGCTCGGTGGGCGTGATCGTGGGGGCGCTGGTGCTCAGGTTCACCGGCTGGACGTGGGTGGATTCACTGGTGGCTGTGGCCATCGGCCTGTGGGTGGTGCCACGCACCTGGACCCTGCTCAGCGAGAGCCTGCACATCCTGCTGGAAGGGGTGCCGCCGCATATTGATCCGGTGCAGGTGCGTGCAGCCCTGCTGTCGGTTGAGGGTGTGACCGAGCTGCATGATCTGCACATCTGGGCCCTGACCAGCCAGAAGGTCACCCTGACCGTCCATCTGGTCTGTCCAGAGGCCCTGCCGCAGCAAGTGCTGGAGCAGGCCACGGCCCGGATGGCAGCGCAGTTTGACATCCATCACGTGGTGATCCAGTGCGAGCAGTACCCCTGTACGCGCATCCACCCTGAATCGGTCCATTACCTGCCCTGAGTTTTCACAAAAAAATACCCGCTGCAAGCCAGCCCCTACAGTTGGCCCCCACAGCCACACTACGTCATGCCCTGGCCAGCCGCTAGCCTGAGGGTTCGTAACCCCGTGCAGCCTTTGGGAGTAGATGGCGATGGCGCAGATCATGTTTTTGGTGGATGACGACTTTGAACAGGTGGAATACACCGCAGTACGCGATGGCCTGCAGCAGGCGGGCCATGAAACCCGGCTGATTGCCCTGAATAAAACCCGTGTACAGGGCTGGAACCACACAGAACGTGCCGAAACTTTTTTGGTGGATGGCCTGCTACAGGAGACTGACCCGAAAGACTTTGATGCGCTGGTCCTGCCCGGCGGGGTCATCAATGCCGACACCCTGCGGGTCCAGCACGGGGCGCAGCAGGCGGTACAGGAATGGGTTCAGTCCGGCAAGGTGCTGGGGGCAATTTGCCATGCGCCGTGGCTGCTGATTTCGGCAGGGGTGGTGCAGGGCCGCACCCTGACCGCCTACCACACCCTCCGCGATGACCTGCACAATGCCGGGGCCCATTACGTCGATGAGCCCTGCGTGGTGGACGGGGCCCTGATCACCAGCCGCGAACCGAAAGACATCCCGCAGTTTGTCCAGGCCATGGTGGCCCACCTGCAGCACCGTCCCGAAGCCCAACGGAGTGCCCTCATGCAAAGCCCCCTGCCGCGCCAGTCCGGAGCACCTTCCCCTTCCCCCGGTCTGCCCACAGCGGCGGATTTTGATGCGCTGGTGCCTGTCAGCTCGGCAGAGCAGCACAGCCCGCAGGCCGCGCTGCCCCCGCAGCCCAGTGTGCCGCAGCCCGGCAGCACGCCCACATCGGACCAGTAAAAAAAGGCCCTCCCGTCGCCGGGAAGGCCTGTCCTCACCCTGTCTGGGGTCAAATGGCCTGTGCGGGATCGCTGGTCTGGCCAAAAATCGACCGGCGCTGCGGGCGGGGAAGGCTCGGGCAGTGGGTGTTGATGGCCCAGAGCACCTTCAGCAAAGCGGGCAGATGGGTGCCCACCACGGATTTGCCAGTGGTCAGCAGTGACACACTGAGGTCGCGCTGTGGATCGGCCCAGCAAAAGATGTTGGACAGGCCGATGTGGCCGAAGGCGTGTTTGGTCTGTGGACCAAAAATCCCCACCGGGTGGTCGCCCAGCATCGGGCCCAGACCATAGCGCAGCGGCGCAATCAGCACGGCATCAAACTGGCGCCGCGTGGTTTCCAGCGTGGAGCGGAACACCGTGGCCGGGGACAGGATGGACTGGTCCCGATACTGACCGCCATCCAGCAGCATTTCCATGAACCGGCCCATCTGCTCGGCACTGGTGTACAGGTTGCCGGCCGGGCAGACCGTGTCCATGAAGCGCACATCGTTGGTCATGTTCACCGCCAGCTGCAGGTCGCCGCCCAGCACGTACTCCAGAAACTGGTCGGTGCCCAGCCGGGAATACAGGCCCGTGGCGTAGTTGCGTGCCACCTGATCGCGGAACTCAGGTGCCAGGCCATAGTTGAAGCAGCTCAGTCCCATGGGCCGGGCAATCACCTCATCCAGCAGCTCGCGCAGGCCCATGCCGGTGACGCGCTCCATCACCTCGCCGAGGATATAGCCTGCGGTGATCGCGTGGTAGGCCTGACGGTGGCCTGAGGGCGAAATCGGCTCGGTGCGGCACAGCGCCTGCACGATGGCTTCGCGGTCATAGAGCATTTCCGGCGGAAACCCCTTGGGGATGCGCGGGATGCCGCCACGGTGGCTGAGCAGGTGAAACAGGGTGGAGCGGGATTTGCCTTTCTGGCCATACTCGGGCACGTAGCGGGTGACCGGGTCCAGCAGGTTCAGCGTGCCCTGCTCATCGAGATAGTGCAGCAGCATGGCGGTGACCAGCTTCGACGCAGAAAACAGACACACCGGCGTATCGGGCTGGGCCAGTCGCTTCGGCGTCTGCGCGCTGTCCTCGGGACCATTGCCTTCGGCGTGGCCAATGGCGCGGTGCAGCAGGATCTGGCCCTTGCGGCGCAGACACACCGAGATCATCGGGTGATTGCCGGTGCGGTACAGGGCTTCAATGCTTTGCCAGATGTGGGCGATGTCGCCCTCGTGCAGGCCACCGGCTTCGGCAGGCTGCTCATCCCCGGCGTATTGGGTGACCTGACTCAGGTCAGCCGGGACCCGGATGGTGTTGGTGGAAAACAGTTTCATAAGCAGATGTCAAAAAAAACAATCGAATAGGCGTTCACTGTTGACAGAACCGCAGGGTTTTGCAATGGCAAAAAAGCCAGTTCAACAGCAGATTTAGCGTCAATTCTGCGTGTTTTGCCTGCGGCTTGTCCAGTGTACAAAAATCACAAAATCCACCGCAGGCCCAGTGTGGGCAATCTGGACGGCCGGGCAAAGGATGGACAGGCGATCAGGGCTTTGTTACACTGCGCGCGCCTGCTGTGGGGATGTGTGGCAGGCGCACGAGAGGAACATCCCGGAGAGAAATCATGGCACTGACCAACGCCAACCGCGCTGAATTGATGACCCGCTTTGCCCGTGGCGAAAACGACACTGGCTCCCCTGAAGTCCAGGTGGCTCTGCTGTCGGCACGCATTGACGACCTGCAGGCCCACTTCAAGGCCCACAAACACGACCACCACAGCCGTCGCGGCCTGATCCGCATGGTCAACCAGCGCCGCAAGCTGCTGGACTACCTGAAAGGCAAGGACAGCGACCGCTATCAGGCCCTGATTGGTGCCCTGGGGCTGCGCCGCTAAGTTGATGCGGCAGGTTCAGCGGTCCCACAGCAGCCCTGGCCGCGTTGCGGCGGGCTGCGGCTGACTGGACCACACAAGGGAGGAGCCACGGTGCCTCCCTTTTTTATTGTCCAAAAAAAGCCGCGCAGGCCAGGGTCAGTGGGCGGGCGCGGCTGGCAGGGACAGCAGGCAGGGTCAGGGGACTCTGTCTGTGCAATCGGATACAGCGCACCGGACACGGGGTCCGGTGCGTCATCAGGAACTGAGGAATACACATGTCCATGTTTAATATTGTGCGTCAGGAATTTCAGTACGGCCAGAACACCGTGGTGCTGGAAACGGGCCGGATCGCCCGTCAGGCCAATTCGGTGCTGGTCACCATGGGCGGCGTCAGTGTGCTGGTGGCCGTGGTCGCAGCCAAGGACGCCAAGCCGGGTCAGGATTTTTTTCCGCTGACCGTGAACTATCAGGAAAAAATGTACGCGGCCGGCAAGATCCCCGGCGGCTACACCAAGCGCGAAGGCCGCCCCACTGAACACGAAACGCTGACCTCGCGCCTGATTGACCGGCCGATCCGCCCGCTGTTCCCGGAAGGCTACGTCAACGAAGTCCAGGTCACCGCCACCGTGGTGTCCTCGGACAAGAAACAGGAAGCCGACATCGCGGCCATGCTGGGTGCTTCTGCGGCGCTGACCATGGCGGGCATCCCGTTCAGGGGGCCGATTGCCGGGGCGCGCGTGGGTTTCATCAATGGCGAATACATCCTGAACCCGACCCTGGAGCAGATGGCCCACAGCGATCTGGACCTGGTGGTGGCCGGGACGGACAAGGCCGTGCTGATGGTGGAATCCGAAGCCAGGGAGCTGCCGGAAGACATCATGCTGGGTGCAGTGCTGTTTGGTCATGACGAAATGCAGGTGGCGGTGGAAGCCATCAAGCAGTTTGCCCAGAAAGTCGGCAACCCGGCCTCGGCCTGGGCCGCACCGGCTGTGAATGAAGCCCTGCGCGACAGCCTGAAAGCCCGCTTTGCCGAAGCCATCTCCGAAGCCTACACCATCCGCGAAAAACAGACCCGCTACGACACCCTGTCGCAGATCAAACAGGCCGCGCTGGCCGAGTTTGCCGGAGAGGGCAGTGACGTCGATGCCGAAGAGCTGCTGAACCTGTTTGAAGACCTGAAATACCGCACCGTGCGCGACAACATCCTGTCCGGCAAGCCGCGCATCGATGGCCGGGACAACCAGACCGTGCGCGCGCTGGACATCCAGCCGGGCGTACTGGCGCGGGCCCATGGCTCGGCCCTGTTCACTCGCGGTGAAACCCAGGCGCTGGTCACCGCCACGCTGGGCAACAGCCGCGATGCGCTGATGTTTGACACCCTGTCGGGCACCCACACCGACCCGTTCATGCTGCATTACAACTTCCCGGCCTACTCGGTCGGCGAAACCGGCCGCGAATCCGGTCCCAAGCGCCGTGAAATCGGCCATGGCCGTCTGGCCCGCCGGGGCGTGCAGGCCGTGCTGCCGGACATGGACAAATTCCCGTACGTGCTGCGGGTGGTGTCGGACATCACCGAATCCAACGGCTCGTCCTCAATGGCGTCGGTGTGCGGTGCGTCGCTGGCGCTGATGGATGCCGGGGTGCCGATCAAGGCCCCGGTGGCCGGGATTGCCATGGGTCTGGTCAAGGAAGGCGAACGCTTTGCCGTACTGTCGGACATCCTGGGCGATGAAGACCATCTGGGCGACATGGACTTCAAGGTGGCCGGTTCCGCACGCGGCATCACCGCCCTGCAGATGGACATCAAGATCGAAGGCATCACCGAAGAAATCATGGAAGTGGCGCTCAATCAGGCCTATGCAGGCCGGATCCACATCCTGAACGCCATGAACCAGGTGCTGCCGCGTCCGCGTCCGGAGATCAGCGGCAACGCCCCGACCTATGCGGTGGTCACCATCAACCCGGAAAAAATCCGTGACGTCATCGGCAAGGGTGGCGCCACCATCCGTGCCCTGACCGAAGAAACCGGCTGCTCGATCGACATCGAGGACAACGGCACGGTGCGGGTGTTTGGTGAAAGCAAAGCCGCCACCCAGGCCGCCATCGCCAAGATCAACGCCCTGACCGCCGAAGTCGAGCCGGGCACCATTTATGACGGCACCGTGGTGCGCATCGTCGAGTTTGGTGCTTTCGTCAACCTGCTGCCGGGCACCGACGGATTGCTGCACATTTCCCAGATCAGCGACCAGCGCATCAATGCCGTCACCGACGTGCTGAGCGAAGGCCAGAAAGTCAAGGTGCAGGTGGTGGACGTGGACCAGCGCGGCCGCATCAAACTGACCATGAAAGGCATCGATCAGGTCTGATCCACGCGGGATCCAGGCAAAATCAGGGGGCTGCGGCCCCCTTTTTTTCTGCCAGCCATTGGGCAGTTTGGCCTGCAATCCCCTTGCCCCAACCGGGTGCGGCACATTATCCTAGCGAGTCAGCCATCAGGGAATGGTGATGCGCCAGCGTCTGGTGGTCGCCATCAGGCCGAGCAAGTATGCTATCTTCTGTACCCAGGGACAGATGACAACAATAGAGGAAGGATGGGAATGTCGAACACCCGTACGCTGCGTGTTGCCGTGATGGCTGCCATCGGTACAGTCACCTTGATGTCGGCTGGCTGCTCACAGATCTACAAACAGGGTGCCAATCTGGCCCTGCGCTTCAGCGAAAACCATTTTGTCCCGCCGATCATCGCCATGGGCGACACCCAGATGGCCTGTGAATCGGGGACTGCGCTGACCCCGCTGATCGTGGCCACCCAGAACCTCGGTGCCGATCCCACCAAAATGGCTGTGCTGCTGTATGCCAGTGCGGGCCTGTGTGCCGAAAAGCAGGCCCTGAATGAAGAGCTGCGCTACCTGCGTGATTCCCGTGCCGGCAAGGTCGAGGATGCCCAGGACGCCCGCCTGTCGCAGAAGCGCTGGGCGGACATTGCCGGCCGCCGCCAGTATGCGGCCTACCAGATGTTTGCCAACAAATGGGAACACGATTACAAGATCAAGCTGGGCGACCAGTGCCCGTCGATGAAAACCGATTTTGACCAGACCATCTACCTGCTGGGACTGGTGACCGGCCTGCAGGCGGTGATCAACGACATCAACTCCGGCGGCACCATCAACGTGCCCAAGGACATCGCTGCGGTGGTCGAGCGCAGCATGAAGTGTCTGGACAACGAAAAATTCTGGGGCACCCCACTGGCGGTGCGTGCCGCCATCTGGACCCTGCTGCCGGGTGCTTCCGACGGCAAGCCGGATCCGTTCCAGACCCTGAAGGACGCCACTCGTATTGGCGAGCGCAATGGGGTACGCTTGCCGCATGCCATTTATGCGCTGGCCGCACAGGCCACCGGCAAGGACGAGCTGATCCGGGATGCGCTGCGGACCTATGGCAAGACCCAGGAGCAGAGCATGCCCGTCAACGCCAAATACCGGCTGTTTGATGCCATGGGCGGCGAGCTGGTGACCGGCATTGCGGACCGCTACTGGACCGAAAAAACCGGCACCCGCACCCCCGAAAACGGCATGCTGCAGTTCTGGGATGACAAACCCGCAGATGAAACAGGTGGCATTAATGTGGATGACTTGCTCTAAGCAACAGGGCAGCCGGGCAGCAACAACCCAAGGACGATCCCCGCGATCGTCCTTTTCCCTTGTGGTGGGGCTGGGACTGGGCCTGTGCAGCGGACTGGCCCAGGCGGCCGCCCCGCAGTCCTCACCGCTGGTGGAGCTCAAGCCGCGCACCGCCAGCAAGGTGCAGCCGATCCAGGTGGTAAACCCCGAGACCCTGGTGCAGCGTCGGCTGTGCGTCTGGGACCTGATGGGCGAAAACGGCGAAAACTTCGCCGCCATGAAGGACTATCAGGTCAAGGCGGCCACCCTGGGGGTGGATTTCAAGCTCAAGGGCTACATCGATGAAAAAGTGGCCAGTGCCGATTTTCGTGCGGGCTACTGCGATGCGGTGCTGCTGACCGGCCTGCGCGCGCGTCCCTACAATTTTTTCACCGGCAGCATCGAGTCGGTCGGGTCAATTCCCGATTACGAGCACATGCGCACCCTGCTGTCGATCCTGAGCCAGCCCAGCGCCGCCAAACTGATGAATACCGAGCTGGAAGGGCAGCGCTATGAAGTGGCTGGGGTCCTGCCATTTGGCCGGGTGTTTGGCTTCGTCAACGACCGCAGCATCAAGAGCCCTGAGGCGCTGATCGGCAAAAAAATCGCTGTGTTTGATTATGACAAGGCCCAGGCGCAGTTGATCAAGGAGCTCCGGGCGGTCACCGATCCGTCCGATGTCACCAATTTTGCCAGCAAGTTCAACGACAAGCAGGTCGATGTGGTGATTTCCCCGGCGATTGCCTACCGTTCGCTGGAGCTGTACAAGGGTATGGGCCAGAAGGGTGGTGTGGTGAATCTGGTGCTGGCCCAGGTCAGCCTGCAGTTGCTCACCCACCCGGAGCGCTTTCCGGAGGATTTTGGGACCCGTTCGCGCGAGTACGTGTTCAGCCTGTTTGACCGTCAGCTGAAAATGCTCCGGCGCTATGAGTCGGACGTCCCCGAATCGGCATGGATCAGCATTTCCGAGCCGGAGCACCAGCGCTACATCCGCATGGGCCAGCAGGCCCGCCAGAGCATGGTCGATGAAAAAACCCTGGACCCGCGCATGCTCACCCTGCTGAAAAAAATCCGCTGTCAAAAAAACCCGGCGCTGGCCGAGTGCAGTCAGACCGGCTATTGACTTCTGCCCTGGGCAGCAGATGGACGTGGCTGTGCGTGACTGTGCTGCTGCTGTCTGCGCTGTTGCAGCTGAATCCGGCGCTGTGGTGCTATGACCGCCTGCTGCTGGTGCAGCAGCCCTGGCGGCTCTGGACCGGGCATCTGGTGCATGTGGGCTGGGTGCACTGGGCGCTGAACAGTGTCGCCCTGCTGCTGGTGACGGTGGTGTTTCCGGTTCCGGCGCTGCGTCACGGGCTGCTGTTGTGGCTGGGGCTGGGTCTGGGCATCAGCCTGGGCCTGTATCTGGGGCTGCCGGACCTGCAGCAGTATGCCGGGCTGTCTGGGGTGCTGCATGGACTGGTGGCGTGGGGTGCCTGCACCTGGCTGCAGCAGCCTGCCGAGCGGCGCTGGGGCCTGCTGGTTCTGGCCGGGCTGGGGCTGAAGCTGATGGCGGAAGCCACCGGAGGCAGTGTGGACACGGCACGCTGGATCGGGGCACCCGTGGTGGTGCAGGCCCATCAGTTGGGGGTGGTGCTGGCCTTGTTGGCCGCAGGGCTGTTCTGGGGCATCAGCACCGCCCGAAGCCTTTGGGTGCATGATAGGGGGGGGAGACCGTGATCTGGGCCGTGGCGTGGCCCCGACGTCGCTGATTTTTGGTCATAAAAAACAATTTTTATGAACGAAAAGTTAAAATAGATCGAGAACAATGCAACCAAACCGTGCTGGGCAGCGTTTGTCAGAAAAAACATATCCACTCTCGCCAGAATCATGCACCATTGCCATTTTGTCAAAACATCACACCAGTAGGGCGGGTGCTGGACCACAACAAGGACTGGGCAGGCAAAAAAGTGGTTGATGGGCTGTGGCACAACAACACGCAGAACCCCAGGCAAGTCTCGGATGACCGAAAACCAGGCTGCAGGACCTGTTGGTGTATCTGGTTTGTAGGGTGTCAAGGCTGTCTTTTTTGACACTGAACCTGCCGCCGGTGATGCGGGCCTTCGTGTTTCGTCAACACAGCCGCAACAGCCCGTCGCTGTCCATGTCGTTGGCCCTGCACCCTGCAACCGATCCCCAGCCCTGTGGTTCGTCCCGTGGCTGAGCCACGGTTGGCCTTCAGGCAGCCGCTGCGCGATGCATCGCACCCAACGCTCCGCCTGGTCTGGATGAGGGGATGGGCTGCGTGTGGGCCGGGTGACCTGTTGCGCCCGCTGGCGCTGATGGCTGCCGGGCATTCTGCCCTGTGCGCTACAGACGCTGGATCCTGCCGGAGATCGTGATGACGAATGGACGGATTATGGTCGCTTGTGGGCCTTTCTTGTGGGTCCACAAATAGTTCATAATTTGTTACTCAACCCTTAAGGCTGGTTTTCCAAGGGTGGGAAATCGGTTTTTTTATGGACGGGAGTACAACAACGATGCGGCAGGACACGCCTAGCGCACCACCCGGGGGGCTGTTGAACCGATCCTGGTCGGAATGGTTCTCAACCTTGCCTGTTTTCTTATTGCTGATTCTGACCCTGGTGATTGGCACCGGGGAGATGATCCACGGCCAGCTGCTGCGGATGGGGGAGCGCCTGTTTGGCGACCCGGCAGCGGGTATCCAGTATTCCTACCTGCGGGCGGACCCGCCGGCACCGGACTGTGACCGCAGTCCCGTGACCGACGCGAAGGTCCAGCAGGAAATGGGCAAATCTTCTGCCGGGGCGGATGATTTCGGTGGGCTGTTTGCCAATGAAGTGCAGGACCCGGCGCAGGTGAAAGCCTCACTGGAGTCGGCGCGGCAGATCTGTGAAGAAAAATACCAGTTCTACGATGCCGCAAAAGCGCACATCACCCCGACGGTGAAGGCTTACCGGGGCTTTGAGACCGCCTTTTCGGTGGTGTTCCGCTTTGGCACCGAAAACCGTGCGCTGATCCTGATCATCATGGTGGCCATTGCCGCTGTCACCACCACGCTGGGGCTGCACCACATTGCCCTGCGGCCACCGTCCACACGCCGGGATTTTCTGGTGTATTCGGTGTACATGGTGCTGGCCAACCTGATCCTGACCTATTCGGCGATCCAGTATTATTTCCTGCAGCAATCCTCGGGTGTGGCCCCGGATCCAGTCGCCCTGAAGGCCAACATCATCTGGATTGTGCTGTTCTCGGTGCTGACCGTGATCAGTCTGGTCAAGCTGGTGATGCCACCCAGGGACGCCCTGCCGGGCGGCAGCTGGGGTCTGGCTGGCCTGTCGGTGCCCCTGTATGCCAACATGGCGATCATTGCCGGGGTGTCGTTCATTTTCTTCATGGACTACCCGATGGGCATCGCCATTTATCTGGGTCAGATGAATGAATTAGCCTCGATTTTCCTCAATCTGGCGCTGTACATCTGGGCCGGGATGCTGCTCAAGCAGACGCAGGTGGTGGACAATTTCCTCAACATCCTGCGGCCCTGGAACCTGTCGCCGGAGACGCTGACCTGGCTGATCCTGCTGGCGGCGGCCATTCCCACCGCCTACACCGGCGCGTCGGGGATCTTCGTGATTGCCGCCGGTGCGATCATCTACCGCGAGGTCTATGCAGCGGGCGCACGTCGCCAGTATGCGCTGGCCGCCACCGCCATGTCCGGCTCGCTGGGTGTGGTGCTGGCACCGTGTCTGCTGATCGTGGTGATCGCGGCGATGAACAAGGAAGTGCAGACCTCACTGCTGTATGAAAAGGGCCTGTACGTGTTTGCGGTGTCGTCGACGCTGTTCCTGATCGTGTCGCTGCTGCTGGCCAAGCAGAAATTCCGCATCGCCCCGCCTGCCGTGGCGCTGCCGCAGTCGGCCCGGGCGTTCATCCCGGTGATCCCCTATGTGGTGGTCACGGTGGTGGTGGTGCTGTTCTACCAGTACCTGCTGAACACCAAGCTGGATGAATTCACCGCACCGATGATCATGCCGTTCATCATGCTGGCGATTGTGGCGTTTGACAAAATCCGCAAGGCCCCGGCCCCGGCGGAATCGGAAATTGCCCTGCACCCGGCCACCCCGGTGCCCGCGCATGAGGTTCCGAACACTGAGCCGGACGTGGCCACCCCCAGCCATCCGGCCCGCCGGGTCGGCTTCGAGCAGGCGATCCGCTTTGCCACCAATGAAACCATTGGCCACATCGGCGCGCTGATCATGCTGATGGCCCTGTCGGTGAGCATCGGCGGCCTGATTGAGCGCTCGGAAATCATGATGGCGGTCCCGGCGGACATGGGCAGCACCCTGGTGGCCATCACGCTGCTGGTGGGTCTGATGGTGTTTGTCGGCATGGTGATGGACCCGTTTGGGGCGGTGATTCTGGTGTCGGCCACGGTCGCGCAGATCGCCTACAAAAACGGCATCAACCCGGTGCATTTCTGGATGATCGTGCTGACGGCGTTTGAGCTGGGCTATCTGTCGCCACCGGTGGCGCTGAACCAGCTGCTGGCCCGTCAGGTGGTCGGTGAGAAGGAAATGGCCGAAGCCGATGCCGAAGTGCGTCACCTCGGCTTCTTCTACCGCTATGAGCGCTGGATCCTGCCGCTTCTGGTGATGGTGCCGACGCTGATTCTGGTGGCTTATGGACCGTACGTCTTCAAGCTGTTTGGCTGGTACCAATAATCCAGCCTGAACCAAAAAGCCGCCTCCGGGCGGCTTTTTTTATCCAGAATCAGCAACGCTGCCTTCGGGCGGCTTTTTGCCGCCAGGAAAAACTATTTTTGCGGCTCCAGTTGTGCAGTGACCAGCCGCGCGGTTTCTGCGATCAGGGCATCGCGTTCTTTGGGTTCAAGTTGTGGCGCAAGGGTATAGATCGCCAGCGCATGGTTTTTGCCTGCCGGACTGCGGACAAAACCAGCGTCATTGCGCCCGCCCAGTTCGCAGGATCCGGTTTTTTCTCCGGCCAGCCAGCCAGCGGGCAGTCCGGCACGGATGGTGGTGTCGCCGGTGCTGTTGCCAATCAGCCAGCGCTGGAGCTGCTGGCGGGTGGCGGGCCTGAGGGTGTTGCCCCACAGCAGACGGCTGGTCAATCGACTCATGGCCAGTGGGGTGGTGGTGTCGCGCGGATCATCGGGCTGGTTGCTGTTCAGGTCGGGTTCAGGGCGATCTAGCCGGGTGGTGCTGTCGCCATTTTGCCGGACAAACCGGGTAAATCCAGCCGGCCCGCCCAGCGTGTCCAGCAGCAGATTGGCAGCGGTATTGTCGCTCCATTGCAATGCGGCCAGACTGGCTTCCTGTACGGTCATGTAGCCACTGGGGGCATAGCGCCGTGCAACCGGCGCATATTCCTGCAAGGCATCGACATTATAGGCCAGGGGGCGGCTGGATTTTTCCCTGCCCTGATCGATGCGCCACAGCACCTGCGCCACCAGGGGCAGCTTGAAGGTTGAACACAGGGCAAAACGCTCGTTTTCCCGATGGCCCAGCACTGTCCGTCCGGCCTGATCGGTGACGGCCACACCAATTCTGGCCTGTTTTTTCTGCTCAAGCTGGACGATTTTTGCAGCAAAGTCATCCGTGTCAGCCGCATGGCCTCCAGCGGACAGCGCCAGCAGCAAAGGCAGGGCAGTACGAATTTTCATTAAACTTTCTCCAGAAAAATCAGCGCCGCCGCCACGGCAGGCACAGCAGCAGCGCCAGCAGAATCAGCGCCATGCCGGCCAGACTGGTGGGGTCGGGGTATTCCCCCCACAGCAGCGCCGCCCACACCCCGGCAAACACAATGGCCAGATAGTTGGCTGGGCCGATCTGTGCCGCCTCGGCATGGCCATAGGCCTTGGACAGCGACAGCTGGCTCAGCGTGGCCAGCACCCCCGCCCCGCACAGCAGCAGCAGCTCATGCGCCGTGTAGGGCCGCCACAGCCACAGCATCGGCAGTGCCGACACCGCCGTGGCAATCAGACAAAAATAAAACACGATCCGGTCAGGCGGCTCAGTGTCGGACATCCGCCGCACAGTCACGAAAGCCATCGCCGCCAGAAAGCTCGACGACATCCCGATCAGCGACAGCCCATCCAACAGCCCCTGATCCGGCTTGGCCACCAGCACCACACCCACCAGACCCACCAGCGCAGCGAGCAGCATCAGCCGGGTGATGTTTTCCCGGAGAAACAGCCAAGCCACCAGCGGGATGAACACCGGCGAGGAATAGGTGAACACCATCGCATTGGACAGCTTCAGATGGGCAATCGCATAAAAAAAACCATACATCGCCGCCAGTCCCACCAGGGCGCGCCACAGGTGGGCCGGAAACCGCCGCGTGTGCAGGCGGTCAAAGCCACGCAGGCCATAAAACGGCAGCAGCAACAGCAGCCCGGTGAGGTTGCGGAAAAACACCACCGTGGGGTTGTCCACCGTGTGCGAGGCCAGCCGGATCAGCACGCCCATGCTGGAAAACAGCAGGGCCGACAGGCTGAGCAGGGCCAGCCCCAGCAGCACGGACTGGCGGGGGCGTGTGGACATCAGCCGTCACACCATCCAAAAAAACGCAGTCTACCCGAATGCAGCGGACCTGTGCGCAAACGGTGGCGTCACAGGGGCTACTGGGATTCCGGGGTGCTGGCGAGCTGCTGCTCCAGCGCGGCAATCTGCCGGGCCTTGAGGTCGATGATCTGCCGGGAACCCTGCAGCTGGGCCTGTAACAGCTGCTTTTGCTGTTGCAGGCGGGCCTGATCGTCGCGGTGACGGTCCAGTTCTTCCTGTGCGGTCGCGGCATCGGTGGGCAGGCCCTGCGCCACGGGCTCCGCAGCAGGTGCTGCCATGGGCGTGGCAGGCACCGGTGTGGGGGGCAGGGCGGGGGTCGGCGGTGCGGCCACAGGGGGCTGGGCGGGGGCGGCCGCCGGAACATTCAGGGGTTGCAGCGCAGCCGGGGCCGGACGGGCCGGAACGGCGGACCGGGACGGGGCAGCAGGCGCGGCGGGCTTTTGCTGGCCCAGCCAATAGCCCAGACCGACCGCTGCCAGCAGCACCAGCACCAGCAAGGCCCCCAGCCCCATGCCCACCAGCAGGGTTTTTTTGCGCTCGGGATCAGGGGAAGTGGTGGCCATGCTCAGTCCAGCCCATACAGTCCGTGTTCAGGGCCTGAACTGTACTATGCCCGGCTCAGCCCCGACAACCGTGCTGGCGTCGGTTGCCAAGGCGGTCACGGTTTTGGCCGGGACGGCGTCCGGGCGGTCCTCGCTGTGGCCGCAGTCCACGCACTCGATCCACTCGCGCTCAGGCAGGCTGTACATCACCACCCGGTCCAGCGCCTGACAGGCCGGACATTTGGCCCCGGCAATGAAGCGTTTTTTGGGGCGCATCCTTCAGGCTCCTGCCGGCGTGCTGACGGGCGGGGTGGCCGTCCAGCCGCTGTGGCGCAGCAGGGCTGCGATCCGTGGTTCACGACCCCGGAACGCCGCAAAACTGTCCTGTGCCGGCCGGCTGCCGCCCACGGCCAGAATCTCGCGCCGGAACGCGGCACCGGTGTCGGCATTGAAGATGCCCTCCTGTTCAAAACGGTCAAAGGCATCCGACGCCAGCAGCTCCGCCCATTTGTACGAGTAATAGCCTGCGGCATAGCCCCCGGCAAAAATATGGCTGAAGCTGTGCTGGAAGCGCTGATAGGCGGGCGGCTGGATCAGCGCCACGTCACGGCGCACCTGATCGATCAGCGCCTGAATCCCGGCCAGATCGGGCGCAGGATTGCAGGCGTGCACCCGCAAATCAAACAGCGCAAACTCAATCTGCCGCAGCGCCATCAGGCCACTCTGGAAATGCCGTGCCGCCAGCAGGGCATTGAGCAGCGCATCCGGCAAGGGATCACCCTGTTCATGGTGGGCGCTGATCAGTCCCAGGGCCTCACGCTCCCAGGTCCAGAACTCCATGAACTGGCTGGGCAGCTCCACCGCATCCCAGGCCACGCCATGGATGCCCGCCACCGGGTGCACATTGACCTCGGTGAGCAGGTGGTGCAGGCCATGGCCAAATTCATGGAACAGCGTCACCAGCTCATCGTGGGTGAGCAGGGCCGGACGATCACCCACCGGCGGGGCAAAATTGCCGACCATGAAGGCCAGTGGTTTTTGCAGGTCGGTGCCAAACTGGCGGCGCGACCGGTAGCCGCTCATCCATGCGCCGCCGCGCTTGCCCTCGCGGGCATACAGGTCCAGATAAAACCCGCCGAGCACCTGCCCGTGTTCCTCGATTTCAAAATACTGCACCCCCTCGGCCCAGACCGGGGCGGTTTTTTGCTGGATGCTGAGTCCATACAGGCGCTGGGCAATGGCAAACAGCCCCTGCAGCACCACCGGCAGCGGAAAATACGGCCGCAGCGCTTCCTGCGACAGGTTGTATTCGCGTTCGCGCAGCCGCTCAGCCAAAAAAGTCACATCCCACGGCTGCAGGGTGTCGAGGCCATGACGCTGGCCCTCCTGCTGCAGCAGGGCCAGATCGCGTTCGGCGGCTGGCCGGGCGTGCCGGGCCAGATCCTGCAAAAACGCCTCGACCTGTGCCGGACTGTCGGCCATCTTGCTGGCCAGTGACAGCTCGGCATAATTGGCAAAGCCCAGCAGGTCGGCCATTTCCTGCCGCAGCGCCAGAATCCCGGTCATCAGCGCACTGTTGTCCTGCGCTGCCGCGCCCAGCTCGGAGGCACGGGTCGCATAGGCGTGATACACGGTTTCCCGCAGCGCCCGGTTGCGGGCATGGGTCATGACCGCCAGATAGGCCGGGCCATCCAGCGTGGCCACCGGCTGACTGAAGCCCTTTTGCTGGCCCAGCTGCCGCAGCAGCCCCAGCGCACTGTCCGGCAGGCCGTCCAGCTCGGCTTCGCTCAGGGGATACACCCAGGCCTGCGTGGCATCCAGCACATGGTCGGCAAACTGCGCCGACAGCTCAGACAGCCGCGCGGACACCTCGGCATAGCGGGCCTTGGCCTCACCCTCCAGCGCCACACCGGACAGTCTGAAATCGCGCAGCCCCAGCCGGATGGCTTCCTGACGGGCCGGAGACAGCCGGGGAAATCCATCACTGTCCTGCAGCGCCTGATACAGCGCGTACAGGTCGCGGTTCTGGCCCTGCTCGGTGTAGTAGGCCGACAGCGCGGGCAACAGACTGTTGTAGGTGTCGCGGCGCTCCGGGGTGCTCTGTACCGCATTCAGGTGCCCGAGCAGGCCAAAGGCGGCACTGATGGCCTCATCGGCCTGCTCCAGCCGCTCCAGATAGGCCAGCCGGTCTGTGGCCGGGACCTGACCGGCTTCGGCCAGCGTGGTGCGGGCGGCCGCGAGCGCGGCCTCGGTGGCGGCTTTCAGTTGGGCCGGGGTCTGGGTCAGGTCCGGCAGGGGCAGGGTGGCAGGGTTCAGGGTCATGGCAGTCACACAGGAATTCCGGGCAATGCAGACATTGATCGGGGTGGGCATCCGGGGTTGCAAGGGCAATTCCCGACCAAAAAAAACCGGACCCGCCCCACCACAGGAACGGGCCCGGCCTGGACCGCTCAATCAGCGGTCATCGGCACGGTTTTTGGCGTTGTCCTTGCGCTTTTTTTTCGGCTTTTCGGCCTTGTCCTTGCTGTCCCTGGCTTTTTTGCGCTTCGGTTCAGCACTGTCCTTGCCCTTGCTGGATTTGTCCCTGGCGGGCTTGGCCTTTTTGTCTGCCTTGGCGGGTTTTGCGGCCTTGCCGGCTTTTTCGGTTTTGTCCGCCTTTTCTGCCTTGGGCGCTTTGCCGGGTTTGCTGGCTTTGGGTTCTGCCACAGGTGCGGCCACGTCTTCGTGGACGGCGGCGGTCTGGACCACAGGTGCGGTCACCGGGGCGGGCGCAGGCGCGACAGCCACCGGGCGGTCGACACTGGCAGCGGCAGCCTGCTGGGCCGTCTTGCGGCGCTGGTTGCGGCTGGGCCGGGGGGCGGCTGCAGGGGCTTCTACAGGGGCCTCGGCAGGTTCCGCCACGTCAGCCACGGGCACCGGAGCCGGTGTGGCACTGGCGGCGGCGGCAGCCTGCTGGGCGGCCTTGCGGCGCTGATTGCGGCTGGGCCGGGGGGCGGCTGCAGGGGCTTCTACCGGGGCCTCGGCAGGTCCCGCCACGTCAGCCACGGGCACCGGAGCGGGTGTGGCACTGGCGGCGGCAGCCTGTTGGGCGGCTTTGCGGCGCTGGTTGCGGCTGGGCCGGGTGGCCGGCACGGGGCGTTCTGCGGGCTCTGGCGCTTCAGGCGCGGGCAGCGGGGCCGGTGCAACACTGGCAGCAGCCTGCGGGGTGGCCTTGCGGCGGGCAGGCCGGGCCGGTGCCGGGCCGGATTTGTCAGCAAGCCCTGGGGCGCGGTCACGCACCGGCTTGCCTGCACTGGTGAGCTGTTTTTTCAGTTCAAAGTCGATCTTGCCTTCATCCAGATTCACGCCCGCCACCTGGATCAGCACTTTGTCCCCCAGCGAGAAACGCTGGCCCTTGTGCTGGCCGGTCAGGGTCTGGCTGGCCTGGTCATAGACAAAGAAGTCATCGCCCAGATGGCGCACATGGCTCAGGCCCTCGACATACAGGTCGGTCAGGGTGATGAACAGGCCAAACTCGGTCACCGCGGTGATCACGCCCTCGAACTGGTCGCCGATGTGCTGCTGCATGTAGTGGCATTTCAGCCAGCCCATCACCTGCCGTGAGGCTTCGTCGGCGCGGCGTTCGGTCTGCGAGAAGTGCAGCCCGGCGGCTTCGAGCTGGGCCTGGTCCAGCGGCTGTTTTTTGCCCGCCAGATGGGCCTTGATGGCCCGGTGCAGCAGCAGGTCGGGGTAGCGGCGGATCGGGCTGGTGAAATGGGTGTAGCTTTCATAGGCCAGCCCGTAGTGGCCCAGATTGTCGCCGCCATAGAAGGCCTGCATCATCGAGCGCAGCAGCACGGCGTGGATGCTGGGGGCGTCGATGCGGTCGCGGGTGGCTTCGATGATGTACTGGTAATCGGCCTGGGTGGGATTTTCCGGAAAATCCAGTCCCATCAGCCGCACGAAGTCGCGGACTTTCTGCACCTTGGTGGATTGCGGCGCTTCGTGGTTGCGGTACAGCACCGGCAGGTCATGGGCCAGCGCATAGCTGGCGGCGCTGACGTTGGCCAGCAGCATGCATTCCTCGATCAGCCGGTGCGCATCGTTGCGGGTGCGCGGCTTGATCGCTTCGATCGCGCCCAGATCGTTGAAGATCATGTAGGTTTCGGTGGTTTCAAACTCCATCGCCCCACGCTGGCCGCGCAGCTCCAGCAGCACCCGGAACAGCTGGTTCAGTGCATCCACCGACTGGCGCACGCCGTCGTGGGCGGGCAGGGCCTCGCGGTCGCCCTGCAGGTACTGGTTCACCTGCGTGTAGGTCAGTCGCGCCTGTGAGTGCATCACCGCGTTGTAGAATTCATAGCCGGTGACTTTGCCGGCCCGTGACAGGGTCAGGTCGCAGACCATGCACAGCCGGTCCACGTGCGGATTCAGCGAGCACAGGCCATTGGACAGGGCCTCGGGCAGCATCGGCACCACATGGTTGGGAAAATACACCGAAGTGCCGCGTTCCTGGGCTTCATCGTCCAGCGCGGTGCCAATTTTGACATAGTGGCTGACGTCAGCAATCGCCACCACCAGCCGGTAGCCGCCGCCCTTGCGCTTCTCGGCGTACACCGCATCGTCAAAGTCGCGCGAATCCTCGCCATCAATGGTCACCAGCGGCAGCTCACGCAGGTCCACCCGGCCCTGACGGTCGCGCGCGGTCGGTTGCCGGTATTTGGCGGCCTCGGCCAGCGCGGCTTCGGAAAATTCATGCGGAATCGCATAGTCCAGCAGCGTGGCCGGAATAATCAGCTGCGAATCCACCTGCCCGGACAGTGGCTGGATGATGTGGCCATTGGCAAACTCCTCGCGGGTCGGCCAGTCATCGATGCCAATGCGGGCATGGTCGCCCACCGACAGCCCGGCGGCCTGGATCTGTTCCGGCTCCATGGCAATCGGCTGGTGCAGGTTCGGCTGGCCCGGCTGGATGTAGTACTGGCCCTCCTGCAGCTCCACCTTGCCGATCAGTTCGGTCTGGTGGCGCTTGAGCACCTGCACGATCCGGCCCATCAACCGGCCCCGGCGGTCGGTCCCACTGGCACGCACCTGTACGGTGTCGCCATGAAACACCAGCCGCATTTCCTTTTCACCCAGGGCCAGATCAGGCAGCCCTTCGAGTACGGCCCAGCCGGTCCCGGAGGCGTTGGTCTGGATGGTGGCGGTCAGCAGGTCCTGTTCGGTCAGCGGGCGGTAGCGCTGCGGGATGCCATCGCTGGGCAGCAACTGGCTGTCGCGCACCATGGCGGACAGGCGGCGTGACAGGGCCTCGATGGCTTCAGGCTCAATCAGCCCAAACTGCAGCACCAGCTCCTGATGGGTCATGGGCTGGCCCTGCGCCGTCAGGGTGCTCAGGATCAGCGTGCGGCTGGGGATGGGCGACGCATAACGCTCAGCTTCGCGGGTGGCTTCTGGATCTTGCCAGCTCATAAGGTATCCGGATTCAAAAAAAATCATGTCTCTGCAGTCTAGCACAGCCCTGCCGGGGCCACAGTGCTTCTGGTCAGGGTGCCCGGGGTGGGGGTTGGCTGGTTTTTGTGCAGTTGAATGAAAAATTCCAGAATACCGCTTGACGGGGTTTGGGCAACTCCCTAAGATTGCGTCCACACCACGCGGATGTGGCGGAATTGGTAGACGCACTAGTTTCAGGTACTAGCGAGTAAAATCGTGGAGGTTCAAGTCCTCTCATCCGCACCAAATTGGCTT
>JBPOIS010000125.1:0-7070 GCA_052034295.1 Pseudomonadota bacterium | reverse complement strand
CCCGGCCCTGTGCCGGGTTTTTATTGCGCTGCGTTTACAGCGCCGGGGCAGGTCTGGAACAATAGCCGGCATTTGTTCCGATGGCCTGTCCCATGCACACTGCTGTTCTGGATCTCACCTGCGAGCTGATCCGCCGCCCGTCTGTCACCCCGGAGGATGCTGATTGCCTGCAGGTCATTGGCCAGCGGCTGGCGGCGCTGGGCTTCGTGCTGGAGTGGCTGCCCTTCGGGCCGGTGATGAACCTGTGGGCGCGCCGCGGCGATCAGGGGCCGCTGTTCTGCTTTGCCGGGCACACCGATGTGGTGCCGACCGGCGACCTGTCGCGCTGGGACAGTGCACCATTCCAGCCGGAGGTGCGCGACGGGCTGCTGTATGGCCGGGGGGCGGCGGACATGAAGTCGGCGCTGGCGGCGATGGTGGTGGCCTGCGAGCGGTTTTTGGCCACCCATCCCGAGCCGCGCGGGTCGATTGCGTTTTTGCTGACCAGTGATGAAGAAGGTGTGGCCACCGAAGGCACCGTCAAGGTGGTGGAAACGCTGGAGGCCCGTCAGGAAAAAATCACCTGGTGTCTGGTCGGTGAGCCCTCCAGCACGCACCGCCTCGGCGATGTGATCAAAAATGGCCGCCGCGGGTCACTGAACGCGCGCCTGACCGTGCACGGCCAGCAGGGCCATGTGGCCTACCCGCACCTGGCCGACAACCCGATCCACCGCGCTGCTCCGGCACTGGCAGCGCTGGCCGCCGAGGTGTGGGATCAGGGCAATGCGTTTTTTCCGGCCACGTCGCTGCAGATTTCCAACATCCAGTCCGGCACCGGCGCGACCAATGTGATCCCCGGCGAGCTGGTGGCGCTGTTCAATTTCCGTTTTTCCACTGAAGTGACCGCCGAGCAGCTGATGGCGCGCACCGAAGCGATCCTGCAGCAGCATGGCCTGCGCCACACGCTGGTGTGGACGCTGTCGGGCCTGCCGTTTCTCACCGCGCAGGGCGAGCTGGTCGCGGCCGCCCAGCAGGCGATCCGGGCGGTGTGCGGCGTGGAGCCGGCGCTGTCCACCAGCGGCGGCACGTCGGATGGGCGCTTCATTGCCCCGACCGGGGCGCAGGTGCTGGAGCTGGGGGTGCGCAATGCCAGCATCCACCAGATCAACGAGCATGTGGCCGTCGCCGATCTGGAGCCGCTGGCGCAGGTGTATGAACAGATTCTGGCCGGGCTGCTGTAAACCCCGCGACAGTCAAACAGCCCGCGACTGCGGGCGGTGGGGTCAGGGCTTCATGCGCTGCAGCAGCTGATCCTTGAGCACCAACTGGTGGTACAGCGCGGCACCGACGTGGGCGGCTGTCAGCACCAGCAGCAGCGGCCAGAGGATGTCGGTGTGCAGGTCATGAAAAAACCGTCCGGTGGACTTGTCCGGAATCACCAGCAGCGGGATCTCAAACAACCCAAAAAAACTGGTCGCCCGCCCGCCATACTGGGTCATCAGCACACCGGCCAGCGGCATCATCAGCAACAGCACATACAGCAGGCTGTGGGTCAGGTGCGCCATCCGGGCCTGCCACAGCGGCATCGGCACATCGACCGGGTCCAGCCGCCGCTGCACCAGCCGGTTGATGAACCGCGCCAGCACCCACCAGAACAACAGCACGCCAGTGGCCTTGTGCAGGCTGATGTACAGGCCAGCGGCATCCTCAGTGGCCTCATGCAGGGCAATCAGCCCCCACACCAGCGCCAGCAGGATCACCGTGGTCCAGTGAAAAAACCGCACCCAGCCAGCCCAGCGCGGCAATGCTTTTGCATCGACCATGTCAGATTTCCCCTACCCAAAAATGGCCTACAGGATACTGTAGCCGGTTACAGGACAGGGTCAGGTGCTTACGGTTTATAAACACAAATGGCTGGTCAGCTGGTCCAGGTCCGGCACCAGACAGGGCTGGTCATCCAGCAGCACCGGCTGCAGGTCATACGGCTGCTCCACTTCGCGCGCCCGGTCCCGCAGGTGGGAAATGGTCACCTTCAGCAGTTCTGGCCGCTGGTCCAGCACCAGGGCAATCCGCTGCACGTCGTTTTCCCCTTCCAGCACCAGCACGGTCAGTGGATCGGTGACCACCTTGGGCAGCAGCCCGCGGTACACTGGGACCTGCTGGGCCTCATGGTCCACATACTGGGCCTCGGCATCCAGCGCGTCCAGACGGCTCTGCGCCAGCACCAGGGCACTGGGGATCAGCCAGTCATCGCCCTGGCTGTTGCGCAGGCGCAGCAGCTCCAGCACGCCGGTGGTGTTGGCCAGCAGACTGAGGGTCTGGCCAAGTTGTTGTTGGCTGTTGTGGTCCATGGCAAAAAATCCTCATCATCCAGGGGTTGTCTGTTTGGGCGGGCGGGCAGCGCTGCGTTCCTGCACCCACGTGGCCACCTGCAGGGCCAGCTGCACTGGATCGCCCGCAAAACTGGCCACCCCGGTGGCCGCGCTGGCATCCGGCTGACTGGCGCACTGGGCGCTGTCGCTGCTCTGTACCCACACCACACCACCGCGCTGCACCACCTGCGGGGCGGCCTCGGCACCATCATTGCCCATGCCGCTCATCACCACGAAGCACAGCCGGTCGCGCCACTGGGCCGAAGCCGTCAGGGCCGCGGCATTGATGCAGGGGCGGTACGGCGGCGGCCAGGGCGTGTCGGTCCGCCACAGCCGCCCTTCGGGATCAAACGCCAGGGTACCGTCGGTGGACAGCACCACAATCTGCCCGGCCCCAAGCCGCACCGGCTGCTGGTCCAGCAACACCGCCTGCCAGCCATTGTGGCGACTGAGCACCCGGGGCAGGCTGCGCACCATGTGGGCGTCGATGTGCTGCGCCACCACGATGCCCACCGGCAGACTGGCGGGCAGGGCCTGCAGGAAGGCGGCCAGCGCTGCGGGTCCGCCCAGGGATGCCCCGATCAGCAGTTTGAACGGCGCTTCCGGCTGTTCCGCCGCTGCAACAGGATGTGCAGGCGGATCAAACCGGCCGGTCAGCAGATGCCGCACCTGGGCCGCTGCATCGTCCAGCGCTGCGGTGCTCCAGCCAGCGTGGCTGGGCAGGGCCAGCCGCTGCTCATGGCGCAGGAATTCTGGCCAGTCCAGCGGATGCTCATGGGTGGCCAGCCAGAGGTCCGGCAGCAGCAGGGTGTGCTGCCACTGCAGGGCCCTGAAGGTGGCAAAACCGCAGGCTGAAAGGCCTGCCGCAGCCACCACCGCATCCAGCCACGGCTTCTGGCCACTGTGTTCAGCCAGCAGGAATACCCGTGGCGGACCGGCCTCCAGCGGCAGGCCGATGGCGTCTTGCCAGGCCCCGATCAAAGCCGGTCATCCCGCAGCAAGGCCCAGCAGCTCCTGGATGTTTTCCAGCAGCTGTTTTTCCTGGAAGGGCTTGCCCATGTAGCCGTCCACGCCGACCTGGAAGGCCCGCTCGCGGTGTTTTTCACCGGTACGCGAGGTGATCATGATGATCGGCAATCCAGACAGGCGCGGGTTGTGGCGGACCTGGGTGGCCACTTCGAAGCCGTCCATGCGGGGCATTTCGATGTCCAGCAGCATCAGGTCAGGCTGCACTTCTTCCAGCTTGAGGATCGCATCGGCCCCGTCCTTGGCGGTGACCACATCGAAGCCCTCGCGCTCGAGGAACCGTGTGGTGACCTTGCGCACGGTGACCGAATCGTCCACCACCATGACCAGCTTGCGGGCGGTGGCCTTCTGGGTACTGACGTCTTCATCCGCCATCGGCATCCAGCGGCGGTTCATGGCCTGACGGGCCAGACTGTTGACGTCGAGAATCACCACCACAGAGCCATCACCGAGGATGGTGGCACCGGCCACACCCTCGACCCCGGCCAGCTGCTGGCCAATGGGCTTGATGACGATCTCGGCGCGTGAACCCACCAGCTGATCCACCTGCAGGGCCAGCAGGGCCGACTCGCTGCGCACCAGCAGCACGGGCAGGCTGCCCACCTGGCCCTCGAGGTTGGGCTGGGCCTGTCCATGGACATACTCGCCCAGATAGCGCAGCCGGTATTGGTCCCTGCCATTTTCGATGCTGCCGTCCTTGGCACGGTAGCGCTGCACCAGTTCCTGGGCCGGAATGCGCACGATGCGCTCGATCTGTGCCAGTGGCACCGCCAGAACCCGCTCGCCGATCTGCACCATCAGCGCATCGGTGACCGCCACACTGACCGGCAGACGCAGGGTAAAGCGGGTGCCCTGACCCAGCGTGGAATCCACACTGACCGCACCACCGAGCTGTTTGACCTCGCTTTGCACCACGTCCATGCCCACGCCGCGCCCGGAGATCTGGGTGATCTTCTGGGCCGTGGACAGACCAGCGTGGAAAATCAGCTGCTGGATTTCGTGATCCGTGACCACACTGGCTTCAGTGAGGATTTTGCGTTCAATCGCCTTGCGCCGTACCGCCTCCACGTCAATGCCACGGCCATCGTCCTGCAGGATGAGAACAATCTCGTTGCCCTCACGGCTGATGGTCAGGCTGATGTGGCCCTGTTCTGGCTTGCCAGCCGCGCGGCGCTGCTCCGGCAGCTCCAGACCATGGTCCACCGCGTTGCGCAGCATGTGCTCCAGCGGGGCGACGATCCGGTCCAGAATGGTCCGGTCCAGTTCGCCTTCGGCGTTGTTGATGACCAGTTCGGCTGCCTTGCCCACTTCGTTGGCCACCTGGCGCACCACCCGCTGCAGGCGCGGCACCATGCGCGAGAATGGGACCAGGCGGGCGTTCATCAGGCCTTCCTGCAGCTCGCCCTGAATGCGCGATTGCTGCAGCAGCAGTGCATCGGTGTCGTTGACCTTGTCCACCAGGGTACGGCGCAGGTCCATGAGGTCAGACGCCGATTCGAACAGGGATTTGGACAGCTGGTTCAGCGAGGAGTACTGGTCCATTTCCAGCGGGTCAAAGTCCGCGTTGGCTTCGTGCTCTTCCTCGTGGCGGGCCAGAATCTGTGCCTCCAGTTCCCCTTCCATCCGGCGCAGCTGGTCCGCCAGACGCTGGATGGTGGCACCCATTTCTTCAATGGTGGTGCCGAGGTTGCTGTTCTGCATCTCGATGCGCGAACGGTTGATGGCATTTTCACCCGACAGGTTGATCATTTTTTCCATCAACTGGGCCGGCACCCGCAGGGTCTCGCCTGCACCCACGTCCATCGAGGTCTGGCGCACAAACTCGCCGTGCATGGAGGGCGGCTTGCTGCGGCCGGAATCGACCCGCACCAGCCCGGCGCCATCCAGAACCCGCTGCACTTCCGGCTGTGCGGCCACCACAGCCGTGCTGGCCACCGGGGCCTGCGGCTGGGCGCGCTGCAGCACGGGCAGACTGGTCAGTGACTGCGGTGCAGCCACATAGTCGGTGACCGCCTTCAGCAGCTCGTCCGGCAACAGCGGACGCTCACCCCGCTGCAGGATCGGCACGGCCTGCTCCAGCCATTCATGCGCCATGCCCAGCAGGCCGGGCAGCAGTGGATTGGGGATGCCGGGGTGGGCCACCAGTTTTTCGTAGATGAATTCCAGCTCGTGCGACAGGTCGCCCACGCTGCTGACCTGTGCCATCCGGGCACCACCTTTCAGGGTGTGCAGGCCGCGCTGCAGTTCCATCAGCACCTTGGCATCGTCGGGATGGCTGATCCACTGTTGTAGCTGGGCCGAGGTGGCTTCGACGATTTCACTGGCTTCTTCGAGGAAAATCCCCAGCAGTTCCGGGTCCGGGGCCAGCCCCTCTTCCCAGGAGGCGGCCAGGTGCTGCAGGGGGGACCAGGCGGCTTCCGGCACGGCAGCCGGATGCTCCACCGCAGCGGCCGGGGCTGCTGGAGCCGCATTAGTCGAGCCAGCGACCGCTGTAGAAAAAAAATCCTTCAGGCCTTTTTGCTGACGGGTCTGCACAAACTCCCGCAGCACCGACAGTTCGTCCGGACAGAAAAACGAAGTGCCTTCACTGTTCAGCTGTTCAATCTGCTGCGACAGCTGATCCTGCACGTGGCGGATGAACCGGATCAGGCTGGCGGAAGCAGTCAGTCGCCCCTGTCCCAGCAACTCATAAATGGTTTCCACCTCATGGGCCAGATCGCCGACGCTGCTGACCTGTGCCATCCGCGCACCGCCCTTCAGGGTGTGCAGGTGGCGCTGCAGGGCGGCCAGCGGTGCGGTCTGCTCCGGGGCTTCGGTCCACTGGGCAAAGGCCTGGTTGATCTGCAGGTCCAGTTCCTGCGCCTCTTCCAGGAAAATCGGCAGCAGATCGGGCTCATGGTGGCGGTCCACACGTCGCTGAATCTGCGCCGGTGCGGCAGGCTGCGGGGTCACGGCCGGAGCCGGGGCCTGCGCACTCGCCACAGGCCGGGGTGCCGGGGCCGCAGCGGCCGCCATGGCTGGCCCCACCGGCTGCAGGCGATCGCGCAGGCGGTTCAGCAGGCGCACCACTTCATCGTCGAGCACGGGACGGATGCCGGAGGCCAGGTCATCAAACAGCCCAATCAGCGCCTGATAGCCCTGCAGCAAGTCCGGTGAAACGTCAGCGTCGTGCAGGCGGTCGGTCTGTTCGACCAGCCGCTCATGGACTTCATACAGTGCGGTACACAGGGCGACGATCTGCTGCTGGTCAATCCGGCTGGCCGCCTGACGCAGCTGGTCAATCTGTGCCAGCAGGGTGCGCAGGTAGCTGACCGCCTGATCATCCGCCACGTCATCCAGCGTCAGTTCGGCGTCCAGCAGGTCGTCGATCTGCAGCTCCAGCAGTTCGCTGACCTTGCCAGAGGTGACCGGCGTGTCTTCACTGAGCTTACCCTGCAGGTCGGCTTCGAGTTCTTCCAGCAGCTGGTGGTCAGGTCCCTCCAGCGCGCAGGGCAACCCCTGCTCGGTGTCCATCACCCAACGCTCGACACGGGCCTGCAGCTGAATCAACTGGCGGACCTGGGTGGCATTCAGCGGGCGCTGCCGGTCGCGGGCGCGGCGGCACACATGTTCCATCGCCTTGCAGACCTGGGCGATCGGTTCCACACCGGTCATGGCCGCGCTGCCACACAGGGTGTGCAGGGAGCGGATCAG
>JBPOIS010000139.1:0-6105 GCA_052034295.1 Pseudomonadota bacterium | reverse complement strand
TCGAGGCGCTGTACCAGCAGCTGCTGCGCGACCCACGCCACCAGAACCTGCAGGTGCTGGCCCGTGGTCCCCTGGCGCAGCGCCAGTTTGCCGGCTGGTCGATGAAATATGTGGCCCTCAACCCTGCGCTGCAGGACTGGCTGGTGCAGCAGAACTGGCCGCACTTCAACCCCTACCAGTTGCAGGGGGATGGGCTGGCCCCGTTTTTGCTGAACCTCCAGCACATGCATGGCATCCTGCCGGCGTCAGCCAGCACCCTGTCGGCCCCGCCACAGCAGTCTCTGGCCCTGCAGCCCCTGCAGCCGCGTGAACGCTGGACGGGCATGCTGGCCACCCTGATCCTGGCGCTGATGCTGGTGCTGGCTTTTTTCTGGGTGCGCCAGCATGGATAATGCCGCCTGAATCCCCTGCAGGGCGGTGACAGCGGTCGTGCCACCATTCAGGGAAATGCTGATTTTTGCTTGAGGAGTACACATGAGCTGGCTGGACGAGGTGCGTTTTGATGCGCAGGGCCTGATCCCGGCAATCGCCCAGGACCACCGGACGGGCCGGGTGCTGATGGTGGCGTGGATGAACCGCGACAGCCTGCAGCAGACGGCCGAGCGCCGTCAGGCGGTGTACTGGTCGCGCTCACGCCAGAAGCTCTGGCACAAGGGGGAGGAATCCGGTCACACCCAGACCGTGCACGAAATCCGCCTCGACTGCGATGGCGATGTGATCGTGCTGCAGGTCGAGCAGGCCGGGGGCATTGCCTGCCACACCGGGCGGGAATCCTGTTTTTACCGGGTGCTGGGCACAGACGGCTGGCACAGCGTCGATGCAGTGAAAAAAGACCCCAGCCAGATCTATGGCCACGCCACCCCGCACGCCCCGGCCACTGCCGCGCAGCGGCTGGACAGCGTGGATGTGCTGGCGGCGCTGGGGCAGATCATGCAGCAGCGCAAGCAGGCCAGCCCGGACAGCTCCTATGTGGCCAGCCTGTATCACAAGGGCCTGAACAAAATCCTCGAAAAAGTCGGCGAAGAAGCCACCGAGACCATTCTGGCTGCCAAGGATGCCTCGGCCACCTCGCTGGATGACCTGATCTATGAAACCGCTGACCTGTGGTTTCACAGTATTGTCATGCTGGGCCAGTTCAATGTTGCCCCACAGGCGATCATTGATGAACTGGCAAGACGACAGGGACTGTCGGGCCTGACCGAAAAAGCCTCCCGTAGCCAGTCCTGAACTGGCATACTCAACCGCTGAACACGGGCACGCCGCCTGTACAGGAGTCCGACCATGGGCAGTTTTTCGATTACACACTGGCTGATTGTGCTGGCGGTGGTGGTGGTGGTGTTTGGCACCGCCCGCCTCAAGAATGCTGGCCGTGACCTCGGCGGCGCAGTCAAGGGCTTCAAGGACGCCATGCGTGAGGGCGAGCAGAAGGCCGATCAGGCCCGTCTCGACCAGCAACGTACCGTGGACAGCACCGCCCAGTCTGCCGACCAGCGCGACAAGGTCTGACGCCGATTCATGTTTGGTCTGGGTTTTGGTGAACTGCTGCTGCTGGCTGCGATCGCGCTGATCGTGCTCGGCCCGGAAAAACTCCCCCATGCCGCCCGCATGGCCGGGGCCTGGTATGGGCGCATCCGCCGCACCATCAGCACCATCCAGTCCGAGATTGAACAAGAGGTGCACCAGCTCGAAGTGCGCCAGATGATGCAGGCCGAGCTGGACAAGGTCAAAGCCGCCGAGGCCCAGCTGCGCGAGGAAATGACCCGCCTGCAGGCGGGCATCGCCGACACCCGCTATGGTTCGGACCAGCCGGTGCGCCCACGGCAGGCCGGCGCGGTGTTTTATTTCCGGCTCATGGGCCCTGAGCTGGCACGCCGCCTGCCGCCTGCGCCCTTTCTGGGCAGCCGCCTGCCCTGACGTTCTGGAACCCCTGCCCTGCCATGACCGACGCCCCCAAGCCCACCCCGCCACTGAGCGAGGAAGACCTCAAGGAAATGCCGTTTACGGCGCACCTGCTGGAACTGCGCACCCATCTGGTGCGGGTGTTCGGGGCCGTGATCGGGCTGTTTTTGCTGCTGGTGGGGTTTTCCCGGCAGCTGTACACGCTGTTCAGCGCCCCGCTGCGCGAGCAGCTGCCGGCCACGGCGACCATGATTGCCACCGACGTGACCTCGACCTTCATGGCACCGATCCGGCTGACCCTGTATGCGGCCGTGTTTCTGGCCATGCCGTACATCCTGCACCAGATCTGGCAGTTCGTCGCCCCTGGCCTGTACAAGCAGGAAAAAAAACTGGCCATCCCGCTGCTGGTGGCCAGTGTGCTGCTGTTCTATCTGGGGGTAGCGTTTGCCTATTACCTGGCCCTGCCGGGCATCCTGAAGTTTTTCATTCATTTTTCCCCGGAGACGGTCACGCCGATGACCGACATCGACAGCTACCTGAATTTTGTGCTGAAGCTGTTTCTGGTGTTTGGGCTGACCTTTGAAATCCCGGTGCTGACCCTGGTGCTGATTCTGGCCGGGATCGTGTCCGTGGCGGCGCTGGTGGACAAGCGCCGCTACATCATCGTCGGCTGCTTTGTGCTGTCCGCCGTGGTGACCCCGCCGGATGGCCTGTCGATGCTGCTGCTGGCGATTCCCATGTGGCTGCTGTTTGAGCTGGGGCTGCTGTTTGGGCGGATGCTGGAAGGACAGCGTGCACGCGACGCCTGAACAGGAGCAGGCCATCGCCTTGGCGCTGGGGCAGGACGCCTTCAAGATCATGGCCTTTGCCGGTTCCGGCAAGACCACCACGCTGCGGCTGATCAGCGAAGCCATGCCCGCACGGCGCGGCCTGTATCTGGCGTTCAACAAGGCCATTGCCGACGAGGCGCGCAGCAAGTTTGGCCCGCAGGTGGACTGCCGCACCTTCCATTCGCTGGCGTTTCGCCACGTGGACCGGCAGATCACCGATAAGCTGCGCCTGCCCCGGCTGTCCCCGGCCCGGCTGGCTGAGCAGTACCGGCTGCTGCCGCAGCAGGTGCGCCGCCGCATCAATGGCCGCTATGAATTTTTTATCCTGCGGCCCAGTCAGCAGGCGATGCTGATCACCCGGGGCCTGAGCCAGTTTTGCAGCACCCACGCCCGCCATCCGGCCCCACGGCACCTGCCCATCGCCGAGGACATCCATGCCGACGATGCCCAGGCCCTGCGCGACCTGCTGTATCCCCTGCTGGAGCAGCGCTGGCTGGAGTCACTGGACCCCCGGCACCGGGCGGGCATCAGCCATGAGATCTACCTGAAATGCTGGGCGCTGTCCGAGCCGCGCATCCCGGCCGATTACATCCTGTTTGATGAAGCGCAGGACTCCGACCCGATCATGCTCGGGGTGTTGATGAACCAGCCCAGCCAGGTCGTCTATGTGGGCGACCCGCACCAGCAGATCTACCAGTGGCGCGGCGCGGTGAATGCCATGCAGCGCCTGCCGCTGCCGGACAGCCGGCTGACCCGCTCGTTCCGCTTTGGCGAGTCGGTGGCCGATCTGGCCAACATTTTTTTGCAGGAACTGGGCGAGTCGGTGCCGCTGCAGGGCAACCCGCAGCAGCGCAGCGAAATCGACCTGTCGCCACTGATGAAAAAAAAGGACGCCATCCTCTGCCGCACCAATGCCCGTGCCATGGCCCTGCTGATGGGCGGACTGGTGCAGGGGCACCGCGTGGCGCTCCAGGCCGACACCGACAAGCTGCTGCGCTTTGTCGAAGGCGCCGCCGCACTGCGCCTGGGACGGCGCTGCAGCGAAGTGCCGGAGCTGGCGCTGTTTGACCACTGGCGCGAGGTGCAGGAATACTGCGAAGCCGGGGAAGGCAGCGACATGAAGCCGCTGGTGAAGCTGATTGACGAGCATGGCACCGAAGTGCTGCGGCAGGCCCTGCAGAAGGCCACCGACGTCACCCAGGCCGACTATGTGATCTCGACCGCCCACAAAGCCAAGGGGCTGGAGTGGGACCGGGTGCAGATTGAGGACGACTACAACCACCGCATCATCAAGAACAAGGTCCAGATCAGTGCCGATGAGCTGCGCCTGCTGTACGTCGCCATCACCCGCGCCAAAATCCGCCTGAATGTGCATCACCTGTGGCCGATGATCCAGACCCTGAAAAAATCCCCGGCAGCACCAACCCACGCCCCCGACACGCCTTAGGCCTGCTGCGTCGGGGCACGCGCCAGCCGCGCCAAGACCTGCCCGGTCCAGGCCATCAAAGCCATGGCCAGTGAAAAAAATAGCCCACTCACAAAAAAACCCATCCCCATCAGTACCAGTGCTGCCCCTTTGAACTGGTGCAGCCGGTCCGGGGTTTGCCAATTCTGCACCGACCAGGGCAACAGCATGGCCGTGACCAATATCAACTGTCCCAGGGCAAAGGGAATTTTCCCCGGAAAGGCCGGCAAATCCAGCAGCACACTGCGATACGTCACCCCAGCAAAATGACTTTGCCACCACAGCCCGTATGAAGGACCCAAAACCATGACCAGTCCCACCAGCCACAGCCAATGCACCCGCCAGCCCCGCCACGACACCACCCAGCGGCTGGCAGCCTGCGCAATCGGCTGATCCGGGTGCGCACACGCCGAAACCGAGCGCCGTAGCCGCCCTTGGAGGCCCAGCGCCATCACCGCCGCCATCAGCAGCAGCGCACCGCCCCACATCAGCCAGGACACCCGGTGATCCAGCCAGAGCGCGGTGCCCAGCCCGACCCCCAGCACCGCCACCATTTTACTGGCCCCCAGATAGGCCATGAGTGATTCACGCGCGGTCCAGTTGCGGATCAACAGCGGCCACCAAAACAGCAGAGACAACAGGATCAGTAAAAATGCCCCGGAGCGGTGCAGTGAAAACACCAGTACGCCGCCCAGCGCCAGCGATCCGCCCGAACCGGCCAGCTGCGCCTGATGCCAGGCGGCAAACAACCCCGTATACGCCAGCGCGAAGGCCAGCACAGCCCACATCGAAAAAATCAAACCATTGATATAAATGTTATTTTTATTGATTCCCCAGCGCGAATGAGGGGTGGTTGTGGGCATCGTCAAAGTCCGTATTTGTGCCAAAGGGTAGCCGTGCTTCGGCGATCCCCCAAGTCTGCCCTCGGTAAGGCGTGTGCACAAGGGGGCCGACCAGCCACGCCGCAACAGACGCTCACGGGGCACGGCCACATCCCGAATCGCCATCTCCGGCAAAATCGCGTATAAAGCGCTTTTTGCCTGCTGTGGCCCCCATGCGCCTGATCCTTGCCCCGATGGAAGGGCTGACCGACCCGCTGATGCGCCGACTGCTGACCACCGCCGGGCGCTATGACTGGTGCGTGTCCGAATTCATCCGCGTCACCGACCAGCTGCTGCCGGTGCATGTGCTGGATCATTTTTGTCCGGAACGCGCCGACGGCTGGCAGACCGCCAGCGGCACGCCGCTGCATGTGCAGTTTTTGGGCAGTGACCCGCAGGCCCTGGCCGACAATGCCGCACAGGCGGCTGCACTGGGGGCACCGGCCATCGACCTGAATTTTGGCTGCCCGGCCAAGACCGTGAACCGCCACCGCGGCGGCGCGGCGCTGCTGGATGAAACCGAACTGATTTATCAGATCGTCCACACGGTGCGCCAGGCGGTCCCGGCTGCGACACCGGTGTCGGCGAAGATGCGCCTCGGCTATCTGGATGATGCGCCAGCCGTGCGCAATGCCCAGGCGATCGAGGCCGCCGGGGCCAGCTGGCTGACCCTGCACGCCCGCACCAAGGCCGATGCCTACACCCCGCCCGCCCACTGGGACAAGATCGCCCCAGTGCGGGCAGCGCTGCGCATCCCAGTGATTGCCAATGGCGAAATCTGGACTCCGGAGGACGCTGAATCCGCCCGGCAACAGTCCGGCTGCACCGACCTGATGCTGGGCCGGGGCGCGGTGACGCGGCCTGATCTGGTGCGGGTGCTGCGCGGGGAATCGCTGCTGTCGTGGGCCGATCTGCTGACGCTGCAACTGGATTTTTTGCAGGGAGAAACCCGGCACCACAGCCAGCCACAGGTCAAGCTGCTGGGCCGCTACAAGCAGTGGCTGGGCATGCTCACCAAAGGCTATCCCGA
>JBPOIS010000194.1:0-4785 GCA_052034295.1 Pseudomonadota bacterium | reverse complement strand
TGAAAACACCACCCAGGGCCATGCGCTGCACAACATTCCCGTGCTGCGGCAGATGCTGCGTGATGCCGGGCTGGCGGTGGGCAGTGGGCTGGATGAGCAGCCGGTGAGTCTGGCCAGTCGGTTGCTGCGGCCCTGAGGTTTGGTGTTTGGCTGAAAGGTGGTCAAAAGCAAAGCAGGTTTTTGCAGGCTGAGCGGAGTTGAAGCCAGATGGCGTAGTCGAAGCCTGTTTGTGCTCACGATGCTGTGCTGGGCCTTCGGCGACCTACTTTTGTTTTAGCAAAAGTAGGCAAAACCATCTGTCCCCGCAAAACTCGCGGATAGGCGTGCCCGGACCGCGGTGGCCTGTTCAGATCTTCGGGGTCGGCGCGGGCCGCAGGGCCGCCGGAGAGGCCTTGAAGCGGGCAATCGCCGCATCAATGGCTTTCAGTTGGGCCTGCGCGGCCCGTTCCCCTTCCAGGATCGCCTGATGTCGCCCGGACAGTTCAGCCACCCCCATGCCGCCCACCGCAGGTTTGATCACCACATCGGCCTGCGCCAGCTCCTGCGCCAGACCCTGCATGCCCATGATGTTCAGGCTCTGGTCCAGCAGGCCCCAAAGGCTGGTGGCCTGACCGGGTTTTGGCCGGGCGGTGATGTCCACGGCGATCACCAGATCGGCGCCCATGTCGCGGGCGGTGCTGACCGGTACCGGGCTGACCAGACCGCCATCGACATAGCGCTTGCCATTGATGGTGGCCGGAATAAACACATTGGGAATGCTGCACGAGGCGCGCACTGCCTGTCCGGTGTTGCCCCGGTTGAAGGCCACCTTGGCCCCGGTGTCGAGCTGGGTGGCCACGGCGGCAAAGCGCAGCGGCAGCTGCTGGATCAGCCGGTTGCCGATCTGGCGGTTCACGTAGTCCTGCAGCTTCTGGCCTTCCAGAAAGCCCTGCTTGCTGAAGGTCAGGTCGCGGATGTCGGCCTCCTCCAGCGCCAGCGCCACTTCCTGCAACTGGTAGGGCGACCGGCCACTGGCATAGATTGCGCCCACGAAGCTGCCGGCACTGGTGCCGGTGACGATGCGCGGCTTGATGCCGTGCGACTCCAGCATTTTCAGCACCCCAATGTGGGCAAAGCCCTTGGCCCCGCCGCCCCCCAGCGCCACGGCAATCACTGGCTCACGCGGCTTGGCCACGGGTGGCACCGGGGTGGTTGCACCCGGCGTCACGGGAGGCTTGCTCATGCAGGCCGCCAGGCTCAGGCTACACAGGGACAGGGCAAACAGTCTGCGGTTCATGGTGAGGTTGGTTCAGGCCATGCGGAAAATGCGCTTACCCTAAGCGGCAAAGGCCGCACAGACAAGCCTGCGGGGGATTTTTTCACCAAAACTTCGCGAAACCGCGCACAGGACGGGACAGCGGGAAAGGCCGAATCCAGCGGGTTGGGCCCGTGGCCGGATTCAGCGGGTGCAAAAGCGGTTATTTCAGGTGGGCGGCAAATTTTTGCTGCAGTTTGGCCAGTTTGGGCGGAATCACCGCATTGCAGTAGCCCTGATTCGGGTTGCGGGCAAAAAAATTCTGGTGATACGCCTCTGCCGGATAAAACACCGGCGCGGGCTGCACTTCGGTCACCACCGCAATGCCCTGCTGGCGCAGCACCTCGACCATCGCTTCGGCCTGCTGCTGCTGGGTGTCGTCCAGCGTGTAGATCACCGAGCGGTACTGGCTGCCCACGTCGTGGCCCTGACGGTTCAGCGTGGTGGGGTCGTGGGTGGCAAAAAACACCTGCAGCAGGGTCGGGTAGCTGATTTCGGCAGGGTCGTAGTCCACCCGGATCACCTCGGCATGGCCCGTGGCCCCGCTGCACACCTGTTCATAGCTGGGGTTGGGCCGTGCGCCCCCCGCATAGCCGCTGGTGACCGCAGTGACGCCGCGCACCTGCTGAAACACGGCTTCGGTACACCAGAAGCAGCCGCCACCAAAAATCGCCTGTGCCATGATCCATGCCTCCTGGGCCAATCCGGGTCAATGGGGGAGTGCGCCAGAGCAGACAGGCCCCGGCCTCGCCCCTCGTGCAGGCCTCAGCGCGGCTGCAGGGTCACGCGCACCGCCATCTGGCCATCATACAGCGCCAGGCCGTTGGTGCCGGTCAGCTGGACATGCTGGGTGGCGGTCAGGGCGTTGGCCAGCTTGGTTTCCCAGGCCATCTGGTCGCAGGCCATCTTGGTGCTGACCATGTTGCCAATGGTCAGCATGTGGCCGCTGTGCTTGTATTGGGCACTGCCGTTGTTGCAGCCCAGCGAGCCGGTCAGGGTGCCATTGCCCTGGAAATGCAGCACGGCATTGAAGCCTGCCGGGACGGCCGCCCCATCAATCTGGCTGACTTTCCACTCGGTGGCAGTCAGCCCGGCCGCCGGAACCGGGTCCATGCCACCGTGGTCATGTTCCATGGTGGCAGTGGTCTGACAGCCGGTCAGGGCGGCCGCCCCCAGACCCAGTGCGGCCAGCATGGCCAAGTGTTTTTGGTTCATCAGCAATCTCTCCCTGGTTAACCTTCTGAATATGCCTGTCTGGCACAGAACTGTTGTTATGATCCTGTAAATCCAGCGTGTTTTAGTCGCAGTTCCCGCGCCGGTACTGCACAAACTCAAACGCCAGCCCACTGGCCGGGTCCTGATGCGCTTCGCGGTGACATTCGTGCAGTCCGGCCGGCGCTTCAGGATAAAACGCATCGCCCGCGACGTGGGTGTGCACCTCAGTCAGCTCCAGCCGGTCCAGATAGGCCAGCGTCTGCGCAAACAGCTCGCCGCCACCGATCACATACAGGCTGGACTGGCCACGCGCCTGCGCAATCGCCGCGGCCTGATCCAGCAGCGCGGCCAGCTGGGTGCCGGTCTGCACCCCAGCGTGCTGCCAGTCAGGGTTGCGGGTCAGCACCAGATTCGCCCGGCCCGGCAGCGGACGGCCAATCGACTCAAAGGTCTTGCGGCCCATCACCATCACCCCGCCCTGAGTGATTGTCTTGAAATGCTGCAGATCCGCCGGCAAGTGCCACGGCAGCGCATTGTCCTTGCCGATGCAGCGGTTCTGGCTCATCGCCACCACATGCACCAATTCCAGTCCCTGCCAGCTCACACCGCCACCTCCGCACGGATGGCCGGGTGGTGCTGATAGCCCTCCACCCGCACATCCTCAGGCCCAAAGGCAAAAATATCCTGCACGGCCGGGTTCAGCCACAGCCGGGGCAGCGGATACGGCTGGCGCGACAGCTGCAGCTCGGCCTGCGCCAGATGGTTGGTGTACAGATGCGTGTCGCCCCCGGTCCAGACAAACTCACCGACCTGCAGGCCACACACCTGCGCCACCATGTGGGTGAGCAGCGCATAGCTGGCAATGTTGAACGGCACCCCCAAAAATACATCGGCACTGCGCTGGTACAGCTGGCAGGACAGCCGACCGTCCAGCACAAAAAACTGGAACAGGGTGTGACACGGCGGCAGGGCCACGTCGCTGGCTTCGCGTGGGTTCCAGCCGGAGACGATCAGGCGGCGCGAGTCGGGATTTTTTTTGATTTCCTCGATCACCCCGGCGATCTGGTCAACGCCATCCCCGGCATAGCGGCCATCGGCCAGACGGCTGGCCCCGAAGTTGCGCCACTGGTGGCCATACACCGGCCCCAGTTCCCCCTCGGGGCGGCCAAAGCGCGCGCATTGCTCGGCCGTGGCCCATTCATCCCAGATGCTCACGCCATGTTTTTGCAAAAAATCCACATGGGTGTCGCCGCGCAAAAACCACAACAGCTCGATCAAAATCGAGCGGAAGTGCACCCGTTTGGTGGTCAACAGTGGAAAGCCTGCCGCCAGATCAAAGCGCATCTGGTGACCAAACACACTGAGCGTGCCGGTGCCGGTGCGGTCAGTCTTGCGACCGCCTTCGGCCAGAATCCGCCGCAGCAGATCCAGATAGGCTGTTTCAGGGGTGACGAGGGGGGAAACAGCAGTCATGGCAGGGTACCGGAACCAGCAAAAACAAATGGGTGTATTGTAGGCGGTTTGCCGACTTTGCACAGGTCAAAGAATGGCCTGCCCGCACAGGTACCCCGTTTGTCTCAATGGGGCTTGACCGGCGCATACGGCCCCCAGTCGTAGACATTTTTTTGGTACGCATACCACAGCATCCACAGGCCAATCAGGATCATCGGCAGGGACAGCAGCTGGCCCTTGGTCACCCAGCCCAGCAGGATGAAGCCCTGATCGGCATCCGGCTGGCGAAAAAACTCCATCGCCGAACGCGCCAGCCCGTAGCCCATCAAAAACACCGCCGACACCGCCATGCGCGGTCTGGGGCGGCTGCTGTACCACCACAGCACCACAAACAGCAGCAGGCCCTCCAGCAGCGCCTGATAAATCTGCGACGGATGGCGCGGCAGCATCATGTTCTGGGCGACATTGACCAGCGCCGGATGGGCGTTCATCGCCTCGGCATCGGCCTGTGCAGCCGTGGGAAAGCCCATCAGCCACGGGTAGCCGCCGGTGGACACCCGGCCCCACAACTCGCCGCCAATGAAATTGCCAAAGCGGCCAAACATCAGCCCGGTCGGCACGCATGGGGCAATGAAATCCATGATCTCAAACCACGGCTTCTGGTATTTGCGGGCAAACCACAGCATCGCCAGCATCACGCCGATGAAGCCGCCGTGAAAGCTCATGCCGCCATCCCAGACTTTAAATAGCCACAGCGGCTCAGCCAAAAAGCGATCAAATTGGTAAAACAGCACGTAACCGATGCGGCCGCCCAGAATCACCCC
>JBPOIS010000004.1:0-5123 GCA_052034295.1 Pseudomonadota bacterium | reverse complement strand
TCCGGCTGGTCGCTCACCGAGCAGGACCCCTACAACAACGTCGTGCGCACCGCCATCGAGGCGATGGCGGCGGTGTTCGGCGGCACGCAGTCGCTGCACACCAACTCGCTCGACGAAGCCATCGCCCTGCCGACCGACTTCTCGGCGCGCATCGCCCGCAACACCCAGCTCATCATCCAGGAGGAGACGCACATCACCAACGTGGTCGACCCCTGGGCCGGCAGCTACATGATGGAGAAGCTGACGCAGGACATGGCCGACACCGCCTGGGCGATCATCGAGGAAGTGGAAGCCATGGGCGGCATGACGAAAGCCGTCGAGTCGGGCTGGGCGAAACTCAAGATCGAGCAGTGCGCGGCGGAAAAGCAGGCGCGCATCGACGCCGGCAAGGACGTCATCGTCGGCGTGAACAAGTACCGCCTCGACAAGGAAGACCCCGTCGACATCCGCGAGATCGACAACACCGCGGTGCGCGAAGCGCAGGTCGCGCGGCTGAAGCAGATCCGCGCCAGCCGCGACGGCAAGGCGGTGCAGCAGGCGCTCGACGCGCTCACCGACGCCGCGAAGACCGGCAAGGGCAACGTCCTCGACCTCGCCGTCAAGGCGGTGCGCCTGCGCGCCACCGTCGGCGAGATTTCCGACGCGCTGGAAAAGGAATGGGGCCGCTTCCGCGCCACCAACCAGGCCATCTCCGGCGTGTACGGCGCGGCCTTCGAGCACGACTGGGAATGGCAGGAGATCAAGCAGGACATCGAGGCCTTCGCCGCCGCGGAAGGGCGCCGGCCGCGCGTGATGATCGCCAAGCTCGGCCAGGACGGCCACGACCGCGGCGCCAAGGTGGTGGCCACGGCGCTGGCCGATCTCGGCTTCGACATCGACATCGGCCCGCTGTTCCAGACGCCGGAGGAAGCCGCGCGCCAGGCCATCGAGAACGACTGCCACGCCGTCGGCGTGTCCACCCTCGCCGCCGGCCACAAGACGCTGGTGCCGGCACTGGTAAACGCGCTGAAAGCGCAGGGCGCGGAGGACATCATCGTCTTCGTCGGCGGCGTGATTCCGGCGCAGGACTACGATTTCCTGAACAAGGCGGGCGCCGCCGGCATATTCGGCCCTGGCACGCCGATCCCGGCCTGCGCGAAGCAGGTGCTGGCGGCGATACGGAAAACTCATGCCTCAGCCTGAACAGAAACGTATTGACAACGTAAATACGCCGAACTACCCTGAGAATGGACATCGAGTTCGAGCTTCAGGGCATCCGCTTCGTCGCCAACCGGGACAAGGCGCGGCGGAATCCCGCCAAGCATCAGGGCGTGACGTTCGAGCAGGCGGCGCTGGCCTTCTTCGATCCCTTCCTGAAAGTGGTCGATGCGGATCGGAGCGAGGAAGCGCGGGACGCGGTCATCGGCATGGATGCTTCGTCGCGGCTGCTGTTCGTTGTCCATGTCCAGCAGGAGGATGACCGCATCCGCCTGATTTCGGCCCGCAAGGCGACCCGCGAGGAAAGGAATCTGTATGAAAACGTCTGACCTGAAGAAACGACTGAAGCGCGAGCGCCCCATGGCGACGGTCACGCTGCGCATGCCGGCAGACGTCATCGAAGATCTGAAACGCATCGCGCCGATGCTCGGCTTCTCCGGCTATCAGCCGCTGATGCGCGCCTATATCGGGCAGGGCCTGCGCGCCGATCTGGAAAAGCTGGAATCCGCGCCCATCGCACGCTTGATCGAAAACCTGAAAGCGCAGGGCATCCCGGAAGAAGCGCTGGCGAAGGCGGTTGCCGGAATCGCCAATTAACCGCCGTCACCGATCTACGGATGAACGACAGCATCGCCAACCACGAGTTACTCGCCGCCGCCGACCGGCAATTGGTCGACGGCGTGCTGGCGCGCCGGCCGCGCGCGCTGGCGAAGGCCATCACGCTGGTCGAGTCGTCACGGCGCGACCACCAGGCGCGGGCGGAGCAGGTGCTGGCGGCGCTGCTGCCGCACACCGGCAACGCCATCCGCGTCGGCATCTCCGGCGCGCCGGGCGCGGGCAAGTCCACCTTCATCGAGGCCCTCGGCCTGCATTTGATCGAGCGCGGCCACCGCCTCGCGGTGCTGGCGGTCGACCCCTCCAGCACGATTTCCGGCGGCTCCATCCTCGGCGACAAGACGCGGATGGAGAAGCTGTCGACGCATCCCGATGCCTTCATCCGTCCTTCGCCCTCCGGCGGCTCGCTCGGCGGCGTGGCGGAAAAGACGCGCGAGGCGATGCTGGTGTGCGAGGCGGCCGGCTTCGACGTCGTCATCGTCGAGACGGTCGGCGTCGGCCAGAGCGAGACCACGGTGGCCGGCATGGTCGACGTCTTCGTCCTGCTGCAGCTGCCCAACGCCGGCGACGACCTGCAGGCGATCAAGAAGGGCATCGTCGAACTGGCGGATCTCGTCGTCATCAACAAGGCCGACCTCGACCCGAAAGCGGCGCAGTTCGCCAAGCACCAGTTCGAGAATGCGCTCGGCCTGCTGCGCTCGACCTCGACGCACTGGCGGCCGCTCGTGCTGACATTGTCGGCGCAAACGGGCGAGGGCATTCCCGCCTTCTGGGCCGAGATCGCGCGCCACCGCAAGACGCTGGAAACAAGCGGCGAGCTGGCGCAGAAACGCCGGCGCCAGGCCCTCGACTGGATGTGGACCCTGATCGACGCCGAATTGCGCAGCCGCTTCAGGCACCACGCGGGCGTGAAGCAGGATCTGGAAAAAGTCAGTCGCTGCGTGACGGCGGGCAGCATCACCCCGGCGGCCGCGGCGCACCGTTTGCTCAACCACCTGCAGGAACCGAACTAGTTTTCACCGGAGGCTCAACCATGCACGACATCATCAGGCAATTGGACGAGAAGCGCGCCGCGGCCCGCCTCGGCGGCGGCCAGAAGCGCATCGACGCGCAGCACGCCAAGGGCAAGCTCACCGCACGCGAGCGCATCGAGCTGCTGCTCGACCCGGATTCCTTCGAGGAATGGGACATGTTCAAGGAGCACCGCTGCACCGACTTCGGCATGGAGAAGCAGACGGTGCCGGGCGACGGCGTGGTGACCGGCTACGGCACCGTCAACGGCCGCCTGGTGTTCGTCTTCAGCCAGGATTTCACGGTGTTCGGCGGCGCGCTCTCCGAGGCGCACGCCGAGAAGATCTGCAAGGTGATGGACCACGCCATGAAGGCCGGCGCGCCGGTGATCGGGCTGAACGACTCCGGCGGCGCGCGCATCCAGGAAGGCGTCGCCTCCCTCGGCGGCTACGCCGACGTGTTCCAACGCAACGTGCTGGCCTCCGGCGTGGTGCCGCAGATCTCGATGATCATGGGCCCCTGCGCCGGCGGCGCGGTGTACAGCCCGGCGATGACCGACTTCATCTTCATGGTGAAGGATTCCTCCTACATGTTTGTCACCGGCCCGGAAGTGGTGAAGACGGTGACGCACGAGGAGGTCACCGCCGAGGAGCTCGGCGGCGCCGTCACGCACAACAGCAAGTCGGGCGTGGCGGACCTGGCCTTCGAGAACGACGTCGAGGCACTCATGATGTTGCGGCGCCTCGTCTCCTTCCTGCCCTCGAACAACCGCGACAAGCCGCCGGTGGTGCCGACCGAGGATCCCTCCGAACGCATCGAAATGTCGCTCGACACGCTGGTGCCGGACAATCCGAACAAGCCCTACGACATCAAGGAACTCATCGTGAAAACGGTGGACGAGGGCGACTTCTTCGAGCTGCAGCCGGACTACGCCAGGAACATCGTCATCGGCTTCGGCCGCATGGCCGGCCAGACCGTGGGCATCGTCGCCAACCAGCCGCTGGTGCTGGCCGGCTGCCTCGACATCAAGAGCTCGATCAAGGGCGCGCGTTTCGTGCGCTTCTGCGATGCTTTCAACATCCCGGTGGTGACCTTCGTCGATGTGCCCGGCTTCATGCCCGGCACAGCGCAGGAGTACGGCGGCATCATCAAGCACGGGGCGAAACTCCTCTACGCCTACGCCGAGTGCACCGTGCCGAAGGTGACGGTGATCACGCGCAAGGCCTACGGCGGCGCCTACGACGTGATGTCGTCGAAGCATTTGCGCGGCGACGTGAATTTCGCCTGGCCCTCGGCCGAGATCGCCGTGATGGGGCCGAAGGGCGCGGTGGAGATCATCTTCCGCGAGGAGAAGAACGACCCGGCCAAGCTCGCGGCGCGCGAGCAGGAATACAAGGAAAAGTTCGCCAACCCCTTCGTCGCCGGCCACCGCGGCTTCATCGACGACGTCATCATGCCGCACGAGACGCGCAAGCGCATCTGCCGCTCGCTGGCGATGCTGAAAGACAAGAAGCTGGAAAACCCGTGGCGCAAGCACGGCAACATTCCGCTCTGAGCCGGGGAGAGAAGACATGTTCAAGAAGATACTGATTGCCAACCGCGGCGAAATCGCCTGCCGCGTCATCAAGACCGCCCGCAAGATGGGCATCGAGACCGTCGCCGTGTATTCCGAGGCCGACAAGGATGCGCGCCACGTCGAGCTGGCCGACGAGGCCGTCTGCATCGGTCCGCCGCCGTCGAAGGAGTCCTATCTCGTCGCCGACAAGATCATCGCCGCCTGCAAGCAAACCGGCGCGGAAGCGGTGCATCCGGGCTACGGCTTCCTCTCGGAGAACGAAGCCTTCTCCCGTCGCCTCGAGGAGGAGGGCATCGTCTTCATCGGGCCGAAACACTATTCCATCGCCGCCATGGGCGACAAGATCGCCTCGAAGAAGCTGGCGCTGGAAGCCAAGGTCAACACCATCCCCGGCCACAACGCGGCCATCGACACGCCGGAACAGGCCGTCGAGATCGCCAAGAAGATCGGCTACCCGGTGATGATCAAGGCCAGCGCCGGCGGCGGCGGCAAGGGCCTGCGCGTCGCGCACAACGACAAGGAGGCGCACGAAGGCTTCGCCTCCTGCCGCACCGAAGCGAAGAACGCCTTCGGCGACGACCGCGTCTTCATCGAAAAGTACGTCGAGGAGCCGCGCCACATCGAGATCCAGCTGATCGGCGACGCCCACGGCAACTGCGTCTACCTGCAGGAGCGCGAGTGCTCGATCCAGCGCCGCCACCAGAAGGTGATCGAGGAGGCGCCC
>JBPOIS010000074.1:0-2785 GCA_052034295.1 Pseudomonadota bacterium | reverse complement strand
GCAGCCACCGGCATCATCAACAAGCTGGAGACCTACAGCGGCTGCATCCTGGCCGACAGTGTGGGCCTGGGCAAAACCTTCACCGCGCTGGCCGTGGTCAAGTACTACGAGCTGCGGAACAAATCGGTTCTCGTGCTCTGCCCCAAGAAACTGGCCGACAACTGGCTTAACTACAACCGCAACCTCAAGACCAACATCTTTGCCAAGGACCGCTTCAACTACGATGTGCTTTGCCACACGGATCTGTCCCGCACCAGCGGCGAATCCTTCGGCACGCCGCTGAATCGGATCAACTGGGGCAACTATGACCTCGTGGTCATCGACGAGTCCCACAACTTCCGCAACAACGACGCCTACAAGGACAAGGAGACCCGCTACCAGAAACTGATGAACCAGGTCATCAAGGAAGGCGTGAAGACCAAAGTATTGATGCTGTCCGCCACGCCGGTGAACAATCGCTTCAATGACCTGCGCAATCAGCTGGCACTGGCCTATGAGGGGAACTCCGAAAGCCTCAGCCAGAAGCTGAGGACCGGCAAGAGCGTGGAGGAAATCTTCCGTGGCGCGCAAACCGCATTCAACAGCTGGGCCAAGCTGCCCCCTGAAGAACGCACCGCACGCGCCATCCTTGACTCGCTGGACTTCGATTTTTTCGAGCTGCTGGACAGCGTGACCATCGCACGATCGCGCAAGCACATCCAGACTTTCTATGACACCAGGGACATCGGTCAATTTCCCGAACGCCGCAAGCCCCTGACCTACCACTGCTCTCTGACTGCACGCACGGATGTGATGGGGTTCAACGACATCTTCGCCCAGCTGTCCCTGCTAAAGCTGTCGGTGTACGCACCCGTCAGCTACATCCTGCCCAGTCGGATGCGCAAATACGAGGAGATGTACGACACGCAGGTTTCCAGTGGTGGCGGAAAATTGCGGCAGATCGACCGCGAGCGCAGCCTTCAAGCCCTGATGGTGACCAATCTGCTCAAGCGACTGGAAAGTTCGGTGTACTCGTTTCGCATGACGCTGGAGTCGCTAAGGGGAAATCACCTCCGCATCCTGGACAAGATCCAAGCCTTCGAGTTGGGTGGCGGTGAAGTTTCAGTCAGCGACCACACGGAGTCGCTCGATGATCTGGAAGCAGAGGACGATGATCTGCCGATGGACTATGGCGACGAAATTGGCGGAAAGGTCAAAATCAGTCTCAGCGACATGGACCTGCCTTCATGGGAGCGCGACCTGAAGGGCGACCTCGAACTCATTGACACCCTGCTGGCCTCAATGCACAAAGTCACCCCTGAGGACGACGCCAAGCTGCAGCATCTGAAGGCGCATGTGCTGGCCAAGATTGCCGACCCGATCAACCCCGGCAACAGGAAGGTACTGATCTTCACCGCCTTTGCGGATACGGCCGACTACCTCTACGCCAACCTCGCCCCCGTGTTGCAGGAAGTCCATGGCTTGCACTCCGCCAAAGTAACGGGCAAGGGCGCACCCAAGTCCACGCTCAATAAGGGCTACGATTTCCAGTCGTTGCTGACATTGTTCTCGCCACGCTCCAAGTCAAAAGCCCAGGTCCTCCCACAAGAGCCCGCAGAAATTGATGTGCTGATCGGCACGGACTGCATTTCCGAAGGCCAGAACCTGCAGGACTGCGATTACCTGATCAATTACGACATTCACTGGAACCCCGTCCGCATCATCCAGCGCTTTGGTCGGGTGGACCGTATCGGCTCGCCCAACAGCAGCATCCAGCTGGTCAACTACTGGCCCGACATCACCCTCGATGAGTACATCAACCTGAAGGACCGGGTCGAAAGCCGCATGATGATTGCGGACGTGACCGCCACGGGTGACGACAACGTACTGTCGGCCCAGGCCAACGACGTGTCCTACCGCAAGGAGCAGCTGCGCCGCCTGCAGGAGGAAGTCATCGAGCTGGAAGACCTGAAGACCGGTGTATCCATCACCGACCTCGGCCTCAACGACTTCCGCATGGACTTGCTCAACTACGTCAAGGAACAGGGTGAGCTGAGCAATGTGCCCAACGGCCTGCACGCCGTGGTGCCAGCCAACTCGGCCATGGGCCTCCCCCCCGGCGTCATTTTCGCGCTGCGCAATCACAACACGGGCATCAACGTCAACCAGCACAACCGGCTGCACCCTTACTACCTGGTCTACATCGACCGGGCTGGAAACGTGGTGCATGACCACACCGAGGTCAAGCGCTTGCTGGATCTGGCCCGCACCTGCTGCAAGGGCCAGGACATGCCCATCCCGCAAGTGACCCAGCGCTTCAACCACGAAACGGCCGAAGGCCGGCAGATGCAGGTCTACTCCGAACTGCTGGGCAAGGCCATTCGCTCCATGATCGAAGTCACAGAAGAGCGCGATCTGGACAGTCTGTTCAGTGGGGGCCGGACCACGGCGCTGACCCACACCATCCGGGGGCTGGAGGACTTTGAGCTGATTGCCTTTCTGGTGATTCAGGAGGCCGGATGAGCACGTCACAGGCCCCAGCAGGACACCCGGCCCTGTTTCTTTACCCGGCGCAGGCGCGGTTTGGACAGGTTGTGCCCAAGCAGAAGATTTATGCGCACAGCGGTGCCAATACCCGCCTGAAGGACCTGTTCGTGGCGCAGGTCGAGCAGATTGTGTGGCAATATAAGCTGGCTCCCGAGACCCTGAACCTGCCGGCACGTCCGGGGGTGACCGAGATTCAGGTGTTCCGGGTGGTGCTGAAGGTGCCTGAGCTGTCGGTTGAGGTGTTGCGCTGCGTGGATGA
>JBPOIS010000072.1:0-9075 GCA_052034295.1 Pseudomonadota bacterium | reverse complement strand
CCGACTGCTTTTCCGGCGGAGGCAACGGGCGTCTGAGGGCAAGGGCCGATTGATCCACCGGGGCATGCGTGTCCTCCGGGTCGGCAAACAGGGCCAGAAACTGGGCATTGGCCTGATCCAGCGCTGTCAATGCAGGCCCATCCTGCGCCTGATAATAGCCGCGTCCAAACCACAGACACAGCAGACGCCACAAGTGGCTCAACAACCAGATTGGCAGCAGGACCCTGCGAACCCGCTCATACACCGCCTCCAGTTGAGCCACCCCCTGACTGATGCGCTGGTGTTGCTGGGTGGCCAGTTGTTGTTGCTGCCGCAACACTGGCAAGGCCTGCTGGAGCTTTTCGTCGGCCAGCCGCAGCTCTTCGGTACGCTGCTCGATTTCGTCAGCTTTGTTGTGGGTACTCCATGCCGAAAAGGCAATCAGCGGCAGCGCGACCAGCCCGCCCAGGGTCATCATGCCCATGGCCATGCCACCGCCCCCTGCGGCCAGTGCGCCACCGCCAAACCAGGCCAGCGTGGCATTGGTGGCTGCAGCCCCCGACAGGGTACCAATGGCCGTGCCCGTGGAAGCCGTGCCCAGCAACGACACCAGTGCCCACGACCCCGCAGCAGTGGCTGCACCCAGTCCCGCCCCCTTGGAGGCCTCCAGTGCGGAGGAGTAGCTTTCGAGCAGGTGATGGGTTTTTTGTACGCTCATCACGGCACCCACGGTCGGGGCTGAGGTCAGCGTCTGCAGGTCGGTACGCTGCTGGAGCAGTAACTGCTGGGAAAGCTGCAACAGACGCACGGCCCGTTCGGCACACTGGCCCATCTGGTCAATGGTGTGCCGGATCTGGTCTTCGAGGTACTTGGCCTGCTGATAATGCCGCTGATAGTGCTGGTAACCGTCCTCGTACTGCCGGATCGCGGCCTGTACACGGCCATGGCCCCCGATGGTCACCACATTGAGCAAAAGGTCTTTGATGCCCATGATCCGGGTCCTGCAGGCTGATCAAAACGCTCTGAATCCAGACATTGCCGGTGGCACAGTCGCTTCACCCGAAGGTGGTCCAAAAGGCAAAGCCACACTGATTCGAGCATAGATGGGCCCGCAGGATGTCGCAAGGTCCGTCTTAAATTTTCACCCAGCGCACGATGTGGTGTTCCAGCTCGTCCTCGGGCACCTGCAGCTCACTGAGGCTGCGCCCGGCGACCGACTGGCGGGCCTGCCGGGTGCTGTCGGGATGGCCGGTGAGCAGGGGGTGCCAGTCCGGCAGGGGCTTTTTTTCATGAACCAGCCGATAGGCACAGGTGCGCGGCAGCCAGCGCAATTGCGCCACCAGCGCCGGGGTCAACTGGATGCAGTCCGGGACGTGCAGGCGGCGCTCAGCATACTGGCTGCACCAGCCGGTGGCCGGGTCCAGCAGTTTGCAGGCCACCCGCGTGTAGGCCACCTCACCGGAGTCTTCGTCTTCGAGCTTGACCAGACAGCACAGCCCACAGCCATCACAGAGGGCTTCCCACTCCTCAGGCGTCAGGGCCTCCAGTGGGTATTGCGCCCAGAAACGTGGCCGCATGGGAAAAACTCCAGTTGCCGGATGAACCTGCCGAGTTTACCCCAGTTCGCGGGCAAACCACTCGCGGAACTGCTGGCGTTCGGTGTCGCTCATGTGCAGGCCGCACTTGCTGCGCCGCCACAGGATGTCATCGGCCTGCCACGCCCACTCGTGCTGGTGCAGGTAGCGGGCTTCGGCCTCGGTCAGTCCGGCCCCGAAGTGCTGGCCCAGATCCTCCAGCCGCTGCGCATCGCCAAGGATCCCGCTGACGCGCGTGCCATAGCGCCGTGCCAGTGCCGTCAGCCAGTCCCGGTCAAAACCGCTGTGCTGGTCCAGCAGCACCAGCAGCCAGTCCTCAAAGCCTTTCCAGCCCTGGGGAATGTCACCGCCGGGCAGCACTTCGGTGTGGGTCCACGCCACCTTGCTGGCCTGCGGGGCATAGGGCAGCAACTTTTCCAGGGCATGTTCGGCCAGCTTGCGGTAGGTGGTCAGCTTGCCGCCCAGCACGGTGAGCAGCGGGGCTTTCTTGTCTGCGGTGGCATCGATTTTCAGCTCATAGTCCCGGGTCACGGCGGAGGCGTTGCTGCTGCCATCGTCCACCAGCGGCCGCACGCCGCTGTAGCGCCAGACCACATCGGCTGGGGTGACCGGCTCGGCCAGATAGCGGTTGACGGCACCACACAGGTATTCGACTTCTTCGTCGGTCATGCGCGGGACCGCATTGGGGTCGGTCAGGGTGGTCTCGGTGGTGCCGATCAGGGTGTAATCCTGCTCATAGGGCAGCATGAAAATCACCCGCCGGTCGGTGTGTTGCAGGATGTAGGCCTGTTCACCCTCGAAGCGCTTGCGCACCACCATGTGTGAGCCCTGCACCAGCCGCACCTGCCCCTTGACGGGCTCGCCCGTGTCCACATGTTCGCGGATGTCCTGCACCCACGGTCCCGAGGCATTCACCAGCATGCGGGCAAACACCTGCCGGGGCACTTGATCAGGCTGCGGGTGGTCAGGCATCGGCTCCAGGGCAATCTGCCAGCCGGTCTGTCCGTCCTGCTCGCCACGCACCGCCGACACAAAACGGGTGCGCGCCAGCAACTGGGCCCCATGGTCACGCGCCGAGCAGGCATTGAGGATCACCAGCCGGGCATCGTCCACCCACGCATCCGAATAGCTGAACCCATGGCTGAACTGCGGCTGCAGCGGCGCGCCCAGATCAGTGTCCCGGAGCGCCACAGATCTGGATTTGGCCAGAGAAATCCGCCCGCCCAGACGGTCGTACAAAAACAGCCCGGTGCGGATCATCCAGCGCGGTCGGAGTTCAGGTACATGCGGCATGATGAAGGTCATCGGCCAGGCAATGTGCGGGGCGATGGCCAGCAGGCGCTCGCGCTCGGCCAGCGCTTCGCTGACCAGCCGGAATTCGTAGTGCTCCAGATAGCGCAGGCCGCCGTGGATCAGCTTGCTCGACGCGCTCGACGTGGCCCCGGCAAAATCACCCTTCTCGGCCAGCAGCACTGACAGGCCGCGCCCTGCGGCATCGCGGGCAATGCCCACCCCGTTGATGCCGCCCCCGACAATCATCACATCCACGACTGGATTCACTGGCGCGCTCATGACTGATCCTGCAAAAAAGGTTGTTGCTCTACGACACGACTGCTTCAATCCTGCGCGGCTGCGTTACAGCCTGTAGACGCGATCAGGCCCACAAAAACACAGGTTACTGCAGCTTACAAAACAAAGCCGTCCATCAAAAGGCATTTTGGCCGTACAGACAAGCAGTTGGGCGGACCATCACGGCGCTGGGGTTGTTTTTTTTTACAAAACCACTGTACAGCCGCCCCGCCATGGCCGCCATAAAAAGCTCGATCACCCTCACAAAAGCCGCACAGGGCCTGCGGCTGCGCTGGTTATAGTGAATTCACGGCGAGCCCTGCAGACCACGCGGTCTGGTGCTGGTGTTGACAGGGCTCAGATTGATTGTTTTTTTGAATTCTGGAGAGTCATCATGTTTCGTTGGGCGATTGTGTTTGCGGTGATTGCGCTGATTGCCAGCCTGCTGGGTTTTGGCGGTGTGGCCGGTCTGTCGGCTGATTTTGCCTGGATTTTCCTGGTGGTGGCGGTGATTCTGGCCATTGTGGCCTTTGTCAGCCGTGGCCGGGTGAATGTATAACCGACCCTGTTCCGGGTTTTCAATCCTGAAAAAACCACCCTGCGGGGTGGTTTTTTGCATCGGTTCATGATGGGTGCAGGATTGGACAAAAACACGCAGGTTTTTGCGGGCCTGGCCTGTGGCGACTGAGGATTTTTTCTCGAAAACCTGACTCTGGCCATGCAAGGTGCTGGGTTCAGGTCCCGGCCATGACCGGTTTTTTGCGCCCCCCTTGCATCGGCCTGCCCTGCCGCGCAAGATGACCGTTTGTCCCTCCCCCCGGCTCCGGCATGAACGCAGACCCGACTTTTGCCCCCCGTGTGCTTGAATGGTTCGACCAGTATGGCCGCCATGACCTGCCCTGGCAGGTGCAGGACCCCTATCCGGTGTGGGTGTCGGAAGTCATGCTACAGCAAACGCAGGTGAAAACTGTGCTGGCGTATTTTCCGCGCTTTTTGCAGCGCTTTCCCACCGTGGAAGCACTGGCCCAGGCCAGCTGGGAGGACGTGGCCAGTCACTGGGCCGGGCTGGGTTACTATGCCCGCGCGCGCAACCTGCACCGTGCGGCCCGGCAGGTGGCCGCTGCCGGGGCCTTTCCAGACACGCTGGCGGGCTGGATGGCACTGCCGGGGGTGGGCCGCTCGACCGCCGGGGCCATCATGGCGCTGGGGCTGGGCCGCCACGGGGTGATTCTGGATGGCAATGTGCGCCGGGTGCTGTGCCGGTATTTTGCCGTGGCCGGCGATCCGCTCTCTCCGACCCTCCAGCGCGAGCTGTGGACACTGGTGGAGGCCCTGACGCCCACACAGCGCACCGGGGCCTACACGCAGGCGATGATGGACCTGGGGGCCACCGTGTGCACCCCGCGCAGGCCGCTGTGCCTGTATTGCCCGCTGCAGTCCACCTGCCAGGCCCATCAACAGGGCCGGGAACTGGATTTTCCCCAGAAAAAAACCCGTGCCCCCCTGCCGATCCGTCAGTCCTGGGCACTGCAGGTGCAACAGGGCGATCACTGGCTGTGGGAGCTGCGCCCCGCCTCTGGCCTCTGGGGCGGCCTGCTGTGTCTGCCGCTGCTGGAGGTGGGCACGGAGGGTCTGCCTGAAGGCCGCGCCGGGGTGCAGATTGAGCATGTGCTCACCCATTTGCGCTGGCAGTTGCAGCTCTGGCACTGCGCCGGGCCGGTGGATGCGCTGGAGGCTGAACTGGCTGGTGCGGGACGTGAATTGCGCTGGCTGACCCCGGCGCAGGCGCTGGCGGGCGGGGTGCCCACCGCCATGAAACGCCTGTTGCAAGCCGCAGGTCAGGCCGGATGAAAGCCCGTCGGCTGCGACTGCTGTGCGCCACCCTGTCCCTGTGTGCCGGTCTGGCCGCCTGTCACCGCGCCCCGCCGCCGATGGCCCCGGTCGGGGTACCGGACTGGCTGGCCCGTCAGACCCTGCCGCGCCAGCTGGACATTCCAGTTCAGGGGGTCAGCCCGGCACAGTTGCGCGACACCTGGGGGCAGGCCCGCAGTCAGGGCCGCAGCCATCAGGGCATCGACATCAAGGCGCCGCCGGGCACACCGATCCGCGCCAACACCGACGGGGTGGTGCTGCGCCTGAGCGAAGGGGGTGCGGGCGGAAAAGCCGTCTGGCTGCTGGGCCCGGCGGGCAGTCTGCATTATTATGCGCACTTGCGCCGCTTTGCCGGCCTGCAGGTGGGCCAGCGCATCCGCCGGGGGCAGGTGCTGGGCGAAGTGGGCCAGACCGGCAATGCCACCATGCCGCACCTGCACTATGGCCTGCAGGCCGATGGCCGGCGCTGGATCAATCCCTATGGCTATCTGCGCTGAGCGCATCCCGACTGGAGTGGCTGCACCATGGTCCTGACCCCTGAGCAATGGATTGAATTTGCGGAATCCGGCAACCAGCAGCGGCTGCGCACCACCCGTGGCCAGCACTGGCAAGGCTGGGTGATGGAGCTGAACGAGGACGCCCTGCTGATCAGCATCGGCAGTGGCGAGCGCGGGGAGGAACGCTGGCTGTCGCTGGCCGACATCGCCGTGGATTCCCTGGCGTTTTTTGACCCCAAAACCCAGGACTGGCGGCCATTTTTGCCCGGCTAAATCCCGGCGGCGGGCTCAGACCCGGACATAGACCACATCCGCCGACACCGGCAGGCCCTGTTCGGTGCTGACCCCGACCACAATCACCTCCTGCACCGGCACCAGCTGCTGTGCCGCCACCTGCCGGCCCTGTTCACTGAGCTGGCCCTGCAGCTGGGCTCGGGCGTGTGCGTGCCCGGCCTGCTCGCTGTAAAAACAGAACAGGAACAGCCGTTCGGCACGGGTGTAGGAACGGCACACCGCCACCAGCGCCTCGCCATCCTGACTGCGCGGCTGGGCCAGCCGCAGCAGCAGCACCTGGGCCAGTCGCCAGCGTGAGGCGTGGCACTCATCAACCAGCGAAGACAGCAGCCAGCGGTAATCCGCCAGGGTCTGGGCGGCCTGCATCTCCTGCTGGGTCTTCATCACCTCGCGCAGGCGCTGCCGGTAGGCCGCAGCAAACTGATCCCACAGGGCGCTTTCCTGACGGACCTGTTTGAAAGTGGCCAGGGCCTGCGCCGGTCCGACGGGAGACCAGAAACGGATCAGCCGGGGTTCGCTGGGCTGCTGCATCTCGGCCAGCATGCGCGCATGGGCAAACACATGGCCTTCCTCAATGAAACGGTTCAGCAGGTCATTTTCACAGTCAAACGGCTGGGTTTCGTCGGCAATCAGCAGCGACTGGAAGGTCAGGTAGTTGAGCAAATCGGCAAAGTTATCCAGCACCTGCACCAGCTGGGTGAAGGCGCCCGCACTGAACATCTGCACCGGGCTGCTGGTTTCATCGCCGATCTGCTCTTCTTCGTAATAGGCGCGGTCATAGCCATGCAGCACGGCCTGCTCGCCGCTGCCGGTGCGCTCCATCAGGGTGGTGATGCAGATCTTGTCGATGCGGGCCAGGCTGCCGGGCTGCCAGGGCTGGCGGCAGTCCACATCGGCATACACCGGCTGGCCTGAGCGGATGTAGGCTTCGGTCTGGTCCAGATTGCGGCGGGCGCGATGCACCTGCTTTTTGCGGAACGCCTGCAGCTGCTCCAGCATCGGCTGCTCATCCTCAAACAGCAGCTCGGGCAGGGCGATCAGGATCAGCCGGTCGCGGAAATAGATCAGGTAATCACACAACCGGTGCGCCTGTCCCGGACGCGGCGGGTTGTGTGGCCGGTACACCCCGGCCACCCCCCAGTCCCGAAAAAATGCCTGACCAAAAAACGGCTGCAGGTGATGCGGAATGGTGGAGGCCGCCGGTGCGGACCCCAGGACCGGCTGTACCGTGGCGGGGGTGGCCGGCGCAGGCCGGAATGCGGGCAGGCGATATCGAGTCATGGTCATCCGTGCGACCCTCATCCGTGAAAAAAAAGGGCGTTCAGGTTTCTTTTTCTATTTACCGCATTACCGCAGCGCCTGGCAAAAACTCCTTGAAAAACCGCGATCGAGTTGGCTGTTTTGGCACCGCCTGCCGTGGCTAGGCCTGGCCACAGCACTGCTTGTAGCGCCGGCCGGAGCCACAGGGACAGCGCTCATTGCGGCCCACCGGCCAGTGCGGGGCGGACGGCAGGTTCACCCAGTCACTGCGGGTCGGCAGGGCGTTGGTCAGCTGCGGCAGTTGCAGCCGGTGCCCGGACAGATGGGCCACATCGACCCGCGTCGTGGCCCCGCCCTGCACCTGCAGGCCCAGCACCAGAATGTCGTCCAGCAGTGGCGCCTGCTGCTGGGCATTGATCTGCTCAGCCAGCTGCGGCAGCTGGGGCAACAGGGCCTCCCGGCCCTGCGCATGACCCGCCGCCGTGGCATAGAACACCAGCAGGTAGTGCCGCTGGGGATGGGCATGGGAACGCAGGTGGATCAGGTAGCCAGCACCCTGCTGGGCTGCGCTCAATGCCGCAGGGCTCTGCATCGCCTGTCCGAGGTGGGCCGCTGACACGATGGACTCACCGGCGAGCAGGTCCAGCAGCCGGCGCGTGGCCGGGTCAGCCTGGGGGCCCGATTGGCGCTGGAACTGTCCGACCAGCGCCTGCCAGTGCTGGGCCAGCAGCCGCGCCTGCTGCCAGGCCAGATGGGGCTGCTCCAGCCCCAGCCGCAGCAAGGGGGATGGCTGACGCTTCAGGCCCTGTTGCAGCCACTGGTGTTCATGCTGCAGGGCCCAGTCAAAGGGCCGCCCCTGCGCCACATAATTGCTGAGCAGGCGACGCACGCTCCAGTCCTCACCGGGGGACTGTACGGCATGCTCATGGGCCGACAGCCAGTCCAGCCAATCCGGCCAGCAATCCAGACTGCCCATCACCTGCTGCCAGTCGGTCAGGCTGTACAGCAGCACCGGATGACGATCGCGCGCACGCCCCAGCGCCAGCGCTTCAGTGCTGTGCAGGCACACCAGCACCCGAAACACCCGCGCGGGCAACACAGTCCAGGGTTCTGACGCCTGTCCGGCGTACAGCCACTGCCGGCCAATCTGCCGTCCCAGCTGCACCAGCCGCCGCACGCCTTCCCGGAGGGCCGGCCCCTGTGCCGCATCCACCACCTCGATGAGGATCAGCGTGCCATCAAAATACACCGCCTCATCACACTGCCGCACCCACTCGTTGCCGTCCTCCGGACGCTGCCACAGGCCACCCAGGGCCCAGGGCCGCCAGAAATTGTCGGCAAACACCTGACCGGCGACATCGCGATCCTCCAGCATGAACCACCCCGCTGCGTTTCCTGCCCGCAGCATAAGGCCAAAGCGGGTCCACAGACCCACCGGCCCCATAAAAAAACCCGCTCGCAAGCGGGTTGGGTGTCAGCGCAGCCGGACTCAGTGATCAGAAGCCTTGGAGGCCCCAATGCCGGTGATGGCCCGGACAAACTGGGCATCAAAGCCCGCCTTGTCCTCGGAAGCCTGCACACTCCTGTCCGTGACCGAGAAGAACCAGCAGGCAAAGAACGCGAGCCCCATCGAGAACAACGCCGGATTGGTGTACGGGATCGGTGCCGTTTCGCCCAGCTTCAGGGTTTCCACCCAGACAGCCTTGGTCAGGAAAATCAGCAGCAGCGACGACAGCAGCCCGGTGGTACCGCCAATCAGCGCCCCCCGGGTGGTCAGGCCACGCCAGAACATCGACAGCAGCAGCACCGGAAAATTCGCCGATGCCGCCACCGCGAAGGCCAGCCCGACCATGAACGCCACGTTTTGTTTTTCAAAGATGATGCCCAGCAGCATCGCCAGCAGCGCCAGACCGACCACCGCCATCCGCGACACGCGCATTTCCTGGGCTTCCGTGGCACGGCCATGGGCAATCACGTTGGCATACAGGTCATGCGACACCGCTGACGCA
>JBPOIS010000058.1:0-6936 GCA_052034295.1 Pseudomonadota bacterium | reverse complement strand
TGTTTGGGCTGTATTTCACCGATTCGGAGGACCTGTCCAGTTATGCCGCCATGACCGCCTGCGATGTGGACGCGTTCAAGCGGTTTTTCCATGGCATGCTGGACCGGGGCGTGTATCTGGCCCCGTCTGCCTTTGAGGCCGGATTCATCAGCAGTGCGCACACGGACGCCGACATCGACTACACCGTGGCCGCCGCACGCGAGGTGTTTGCCCAGATGGCAGCAGGCTGAGCGCCAGCATCCAGCACTGGTCGCACGGGGGCTGGAGGCATCCGGGGCAGGGAAGCGCCGGGCTGGCTGGATGACCCTGAATGGGATCTGATCCAGGGACGCCAAAATATCCTTCAGCAGGGCACCTGCCCGAGGATGGGCCGCGTTTGTGAACCGCAACACCCACACCACCCGCCAGCCAGCCAGCAGGGCTGCATCCGTCCTGATGAAAACACCCCCAGACCACCTGTGACGGTGACGGCGCGCCGGCAGGACCGAGGGCATTTTTACAGTCCAGAAAACGGCCACAGGATTCTTTGATCGCGGAGCGGAGTGCTTTTTTTCCAAGGACGGTCGTAGCGGGGAAACCAAAAAACCGCGTCTAGGGTTACGGTGCCGCTGGATTTTGAATGAGATTTATAAATAAATACAATGATTTAAAATTTCACTTTTGTTTGATAAACGGTCGTTCAGGATAGGTGGCTGTCTGGTGTATGATGGCTGAACGAGCGTTTGTTTTACGGATGTTTTGCCATGCGCTATCCCCCTGGACACCGCCAGCAGACCCGGCAGCGGCTGTTGGAGCGGGCTGCGGTGCTAATGAAAAAAAATGGCTACGCCGCCACAGGCGTGGACGCGCTGATGCAGGCGGCTGGGCTGACGGGCGGGGCCCTGTATGCGCACTTTGACAGCAAGCAGGCGCTGTTGCGGGCGGTGGTCATACAAGAGCTGGCGCACAGTCTGGTCCGGCTCCAGGGGGACGCCGGATTGCCTGCGGCACAGGCCCTGAATCAGGTGCTGGACGATTACCTGTCGCCGGCGCATGTGCAGGATCTGGCCCAGGGCTGCATCCTGCCTGCACTGGCAGCCGAGCTGGGCCGCGCCGAGGCGGCGGTGCAGCAGCGGGTGGCTGCCGCCCATGCGCAGTTTTTGCAGCACTGGCAGGCCCGGCTGGGCTACCCACTGCCCCCGGCCTGGCTGGCGACCTGTGTGGGGGCGGTGCTGATGGCGCGCTGTTTGCCTGAGGGTGAGGCGCAGACGGCGGTGCTGGCCAGTGCTCGGGCCGTGCTGGCGGTGTCCGGGGTCAATCCGCTGAACCGGCCTGAACCGGCTGAGCTGCCGTGGAGCGTGTTGCTGGAGGCGCTGCCGCCGGGGCATTGATTTTAAAGCAGCGTTGAACAGCAGGCCGGCAGAGCGCGTTTTTTGCTGAAAAATCCCACACACCGTGCGGTGGTTTTGCGTTTAGATGGCGGTTCCGGTGGTTTTTTCTGGAATGCCCATGCGCGCTGCCCGTCCTGCCCTGACCGAGGGGCCGATTGCACCGACCCTGCTGAAATTTGCCCTGCCCGTGCTCGGCACCAATGTGCTGCAGTCGCTGAATGGCTCGGTGAACAGCTTCTGGATCGGCCATTATCTGGGTGAGTCGGCGTTGACGGCGTCGAGCAATGCCAATCTGATTTTGTTTGTGCTGCTGGCACTGGTGTTTGGCATCAGCATGGCCACCAGCATTCTGGTTGGCCAGACCTATGGCCAGCACAACCTGCCCCGGATGAAACAGGTGATCGGCAGTGGGGCGGTGTTTTTTGCGCTGCTGTCGGTCGGCGTGGCGCTGCTGGGCCATGCCTGCACCCCAATGCTGCTGCGCTGGCTGGCCACGCCGGCGGCGGCGCTGCCGCTGGCCAGTGCCTATCTGGGGGTGATCTTTCTGGCGGTGCCGGCGATGTATTTTTACAATTTCGTGATGATGGCACTGCGCGGCAGTGGCGATGCCACCACACCGTTTTATTTCATGCTGGCTTCGGTGGGGCTGGACATCCTGCTCAACCCGCTGCTGATGTTCGGGGGGCTGGGCCTGCCCGCGCTGGGCATTGCCGGGTCGGCGTGGGCCACGCTGGTGGCGCAGTCGGTGACGCTGCTGGCCCTGCTGGTGTGGCTGTATGTCCGGGGGCATGTGGTCTGTCTGCGCGGCGCTGAGCTGCACTACCTGCGGCCCCGGCTGGCGCTGATCCGCCTGCTGCTGGTGAAGGGCATTCCGATGGGGCTGCAGATGCTGATTGTGTCCACCAGTGGGTTGCTGCTGATCCGGCTGGTGAATGCACACGGCACGGTGATCACGGCGGCCTATGGGGTGGCGGCGCAGCTCTGGGGCTATGTGCAGATGCCCGCGCTGGCCATCAGCATGTCGGTGTCGGCGATGGCCGCACAAAACATCGGCGCGCACCGCTGGGACCGGGTTGGTCAGGTGACCCGCTGGGGGCTGATCTACAATGTGCTGCTGACCGGGGCGCTGGTGGCGGTGATCCTGCTGCTGGAACGCTGGGTGTTTGGGCTGTTTTTGCCCGCAGGCAGTGCGGCGCTGCCGGTGGCGATCGCCATCAACCAGCAGGTGGCCTGGACCTTTGTGCTGTTTGGCCTGACCACGGTGCTGGTCGGCACCATCCGCGCGTCGGGGGCGGTGTAGGCCCCGCTGGGGATCATCTTTGTGTCGCTGTGGCTGCTGCGCGTGCCGTTTGCGGACCTCGGCCAGCGCTGGCTGGGCCTGCAGGCGATCTGGTGGAGCTTTGCGGTGGGTTCGCTGATTGCGCTGCTGTTGTCGGGGGCTTATTACCGCTGGGGCCACTGGCGGGGCCACACCCTGCTGCCTGATCCGCCTGCCGCACCGTCTGCCAGCCCGGTTGATGCGCCGCACTGATGCAATAAAGGTTTACGCTGGGCGCTGATTCTAGGACAATGGCGGCAAATTTTTTTGCGGAAATGATCGCCATGTCCACGCCCCTCGCTGAACGTCGCCTCGCCAACGCCATCCGCGTGCTGGCCATGGATGCCGTGCAAAAAGCCAACTCCGGCCACCCGGGGGCGCCGATGGGCATGGCCGAAATCGCCGAAGTGCTGTGGCGGCAGTTTTTGCGCCACAACCCGGCCAATCCGAACTGGCCGAACCGCGACCGTTTTGTGCTGTCCAATGGCCACGGTTCGATGCTGCAGTACGCGCTGCTGCACCTGACCGGCTATGACCTGACCATCGAAGACCTGAAGCAGTTCCGCCAGTTGCACAGCAAGACCCCTGGCCACCCGGAATACGGTTACACCGTCGGCGTCGAAACCACCACCGGCCCGCTGGGTCAGGGCATCGCCAATGCGGTCGGTTTTGCGGTGGCCGAAAAAACCCTGGCGGCACAGTTCAACAAGCCTGATCTGGCCGTGGTGGATCATTTCACCTACTGTTTCCTGGGCGATGGCTGCCTGATGGAGGGCATCAGCCACGAGGTGTGCTCGCTGGCGGGCACGCTGCAGCTCGGCAAGCTGATCGTCTACTACGATGACAACGGCATCTCGATTGATGGTGAAGTCGAAGGCTGGTTCAGTGACGACACCGCGAAGCGTTTTGAGGCCTATGGCTGGCAGGTGCAAAAGGTCGATGGCCACGACACCGAAGCCCTGCAGGCGGCCACACGGGCCGCACAGGCCGAAACCGGCAAGCCGTCGCTGATCATCTGCCGCACCATCATCGGTCTGGGCTCACCCAACAAACAGGGCAAGGAAGAGTGCCACGGGGCACCGCTGGGCGCTGCTGAAATCCAGCTGGTGCGCGAGACGCTGGTCTGGCCCCACGAGCCGTTCCACATCGAGCCGGATGTCTATGAAGCCTGGGACTGCCGCGCCAAGGGCAGCGCCCTGGAGCAAAGCTGGCAGTCGCTGATGGACGTGTACACCCAGCGCTATCCCACCGAGGCCGCCGAGCTGGAGCGCCGCCTGTCGGGGGCACTGCCTGCGGATTTCAATGAAAAAGTCGCCGACTTCGTGCAGGCCTGCAATCAGAAGGCCGAAACCATCGCCACCCGCAAGGCCAGCCAGAACGCCCTACAGGCCTTTGGGCCGGTGCTGCCGGAGCTGCTGGGCGGTTCGGCGGATCTGGCCGGTTCCAACCTGACCCTGTGGAAAGGCGCCCGTGGCATTCAGGACCACCCGGCAGGCAACTACGTGCACTATGGCGTGCGTGAGTTTGGCATGACCGCCATGGCCAATGGCATTGCCCTGCATGGCGGCTTCATTCCCTACACCGCCACTTTCCTGATTTTCATGGAATACGCCCGCAACGCGGTGCGCATGGCGGCGCTGATGAAACAGCGGGTGATTCAGGTCTACACCCACGACTCGATCGGTCTGGGCGAAGACGGCCCCACCCACCAGCCGATTGAGCAGATTGCCTCGCTGCGCGGCACCCCGAACCTGCGCACCTGGCGGCCCTGTGACACCGTGGAAACCGCAGTGGCCTGGGCCGAAGCCCTGCGCTACCAGCATGGCCCGACGGCGCTGATCCTGTCGCGGCAAAACCTGCCGTTCCAGACCCGCACCGAGGCGCAGATCGCCGACATCGAGCGCGGGGCCTATGTGCTGGCCGCCGAAAAAGGCGAGCTGCGTGCCATCATCATCGCCACCGGCTCCGAAATCGAGCTGGCCATGGCCGCCCATGCGCAACTGGAGGGTGTGCGCGTGGTGTCGATGCCCTGTGCAGAAGTCTTCGCCCAGCAGGAGGCCCACTACCGCGAGCAGGTGCTGCCGGCGGCCATCCGCGCCCGCGTGGCGGTGGAAGCGGCCCATGTGGACTACTGGTGGAAATGGGTGGGGCTGGATGGCCGGGTGATCGGCATGACGGGCTTTGGCGAGTCGGCCCCGGCCAAGGCACTGTTCAACGAGTTTGGCATCACCACCGAAGCGGTGGTTGAGGCGGTGCGTGAGCTGCTGGCCTGAGCCGATTGATCCCCACAGGGCACCCGGTGCCCTTCATCCTGTGGCCCTGCACCCTGGTGGTGGCAGGGCTTTTTTGAATGGAAAAACGACATGACCGAACCACTGCGCGTGGCCATCAATGGGTTTGGGCGGATTGGCCGCAATGTGCTGCGGGCCTGGGTGGAGCGCGGCTTTGATCCGGCGCTTGATCTGGTGGCGGTCAATGACCTGTGGGACGGCGACACGCTGGCGCATCTGTTGCGCTATGACTCTGCGCATGGGCGTTTTTGGGGTCAGGTGATCCGGCACCGCGATCCCGAGCGCCTGCACGTGCAGGCGGCGGGCGGCAACCGTGAGCTGCTGCTGCTGCGGCAGGCCGACCCCGCCCAGTTGCCGTGGGCGGCGCTGGGGGTGGATGTGGTGCTGGAGTGTACCGGGCGGTTCCGCTCGCGGGCGCAGGCCAGTCAGCACCTGCACGCCGGGGCCGGGCGGGTGATCATCGGCGCAGCGCCGTTTGACAGTGTGGATGCGGCCGTGGTGTATGGGCTCAACCACCAGGCGCTGCGGCCCGGTGACCGGGTGATTTCCAGTGTGTCCTGCACCACGCAGGCGCTGGGGCCGCTGCTGGCCGTGCTGGATGCCGCCTTTGGCATCGAATCGGCACTGATGACCGAGATCCACGCTGTGACCGCTGACCAGACCGTGCTGGATCAGGGGCACCGCGACCTGCGCCGCGCCCGTGCCAGTGGCTACAACATCATCCCCACCACGTCCAGTGCGATTGCGGCAGTGCAGCAGGTGCTGCCGTGGCTGGAGTCGCGCATTGAGGGCTATTCGATCCGGGTGCCGACACTGGATGTGGCGGCGATTGATCTGGGCTTTGTCAGTCGCCAGCCGGTGACGGCGGCACAGGTGAATGCCTGCCTGCAACAGGCAGCCCAGGGGCCGTATGCGGGCATCATGGCCTACTGTGACGAACCGCTGGTGTCCACGGATTTTATCCACCACCCGGCTTCGCTGATCATTGACAGCCTGCAGACCCATGGTGCGGGCACGCAGACCAAGGTGCTGGCGTGGTACGACAATGAATGGGGCTATGCCAACCGGCTGCTGGACCTGTGTGGCCATCTGGGCCAGATGGGGGCGGGCTGACCGCGGCTGCGGGCCTGAAAAAATCAGCCTGTGACGCGGGCTTTTGGGGAATTTCATGTATTTTATTTTTTATGCCCTGGCCAATTTTGTGTTTTTGCTGCTGGCCATCCTGCTGGCCGGGGTGCTGTCTGTGGCCGCGATCCGGAAGGGCCGCTGGCGGGGGCTAAAGCGATTCGTGCTGGTGGCTGTGCTCAGTGTGGTGTTTTACACGGGTTTTAGCATGCTCCAGCGGGCGCAGATGTATGCGCCAGCGATCAAAGTAAATTACATCATCAGTCAGGACAAGATGTGGCGGCTTCATATTACCCCGCAGGTCCTGAATTCCAAGTGTCAATCAGAGATTACAGGAATGCAAAGTTTGCATATTAGCGGTCAATGGATTTATGACATAAATGGAAATATTTCTATGGCTTGTCCGCCAAATGCTCAGGAGCTCTATATGGGGGTTCAGTTGTACAGTTTTTCAGTCCGAGGAGGTGGGGCGACAACGCTCAATAATATTGAAAAAGGTAGTATCTCTCTTCAAAAAAGAAAATTAGTCAAAGTTGATAAGGATTTCTATTTTTACGATCAGGGAGAGTCGGTATCCATGAGTGATCAGGCCGGTGCGATTTTATTCACTGGGGTAGACCAGAGGCCAGTATTTGCTAAATACGAGGTCGACAACAGGGTGCCCGGAACCTGGTATTATTCTGTTGATAGAAACCTTAATGATCATTTTAGCCTGGAGTATACCATTCGCATTGCAGCCGATCACCCTGAAGCACTCAAGGCCGCAGACGCGGCGGTGGTGCGCTATGTCCAATCCATCACCACCCTTGAAAACCACCGGAGCAGCAAGTGA
>JBPOIS010000115.1:0-6950 GCA_052034295.1 Pseudomonadota bacterium | reverse complement strand
GACGACCCCAAATTCAGGGGCCGCAGCATCGGGGTGGTGTCACTGCTGGGACCGGCACAGGCCCAATACATCAGTGAACAAGCCAAAAACCAACTGGATGTGCACGAACTGACCCAGCGTGAGTTTGCCTGTGGCGATGCCTCGGCCTTTCAGGGTGCCGAGCGGGACATCATGTTTCTGTCGATGGTGGCCACCCCGGAGGACTGCCACCCGCTCAGTCGGCTGGATCACCAGCAGCGCCTGAATGTGGCGGCCAGCCGGGCCCGCGAGCGCATGTATCTGGTGCATTCGGTGCAATCCTCTGACCTACGCCCCATGGACTTGCGACTTGGGCTGCTGCAGCAGTTTAGCCCCAGCCCGGTGCTGGCTGCTGACACCCGCGACCAACTGCTCGCCCAGTGCGAATCCGGCTTTGAACGCGACGTGATGGGCTGCCTGCTGGATCGCGGCTACACGGTGCAGCCTCAGGTGTGGGCCGGTCAGTTCCGCCTGGATATGGTGGTGGAAGGCGCTGCGGATGCGCGACTGGCGATAGAATGTGATGGCGATGCCTTTCACGGGCCCGACCAATGGGACGCCGACCTGAAGCGGCAGCGCGCCCTGGAGCGGGCGGGCTGGACCTTCTGGCGCTGCTTTGCCTCGGCCTGGACGCTGCGCCGTGAGGAAGTGCTGAACGATCTCTTGCAGACCCTGGCCAATATGGGCATCGAACCGCTGTTTGCCCAGGCCTCCAGCAATCCGCTGGTGGTGCAGAAGGTCTGGCAGCCACCCGCACCCGCGTTGTCCAGCTAAAAGTAAAAGTGAGCGCGGGCCGGGTCCGGCCCTCCCCTCAATGCTCCCGGGTGGCGCGGAACACGATGTCCGGGTAGCGCTCCTGCATCAGCTGCAGGTTCACCCGGCTCGGCGCCAGATAGGTCAGGTGTCCACCGCCATCCACTGACAGCTGGTCGTGGGCTTTTTTCTTGAACTCACTGAATTTTTTGTCATCATCGCAACTGACCCAGCGCACCGTGGCGATGCTGACCGGCTCATAGATGCACTCGACCTTGTATTCTTCCTTCAGACGGTGTGCCACCACATCAAACTGCAGTACCCCCACCGCGCCCAGAATCAGGTCGTTGCTGTTCTGCGGCATGAACACCTGCGTCGCGCCTTCTTCGGACAGTTCCTTCAGGCCTTTTTGCAGCTGCTTCGACTTCAGCGGGTCCTTCAGGCGCACCCGGCGGAACAGCTCCGGGGCAAAGTGCGGAATGCCGGTGAAGTGCAGGTTTTCGCCTTCGGTGAAGGTGTCGCCGATCTGGATGGTGCCATGGTTGTGCAGGCCAATGATGTCACCCGGCCACGCCTCTTCAAGCTGCTGGCGGTCCCCGGCCATGAAGGTCAGCGCGTCGCTGATGCGCACCTCTTTGCCGAGGCGCACATGGTTCATTTTCACGCCTTTTTCATAGCGGCCCGAACACACGCGCATGAAGGCAATCCGGTCGCGGTGGCGCGGGTCCATGTTGGCCTGGATCTTGAAAATAAAACCGCTGAATTTTTCTTCTTCTGCCGCCACCTGCCGCTCCAGCGCCGGGTGCGCCTTGGGCGGCGGGGCCCAGTCCACGAAGGCATCCAGCACCATGTCCACCGCGAAGTTGCCCAGCGCGGTACCAAACAGCACCGGGGTCTGTTTGCCGGTCAAAAACAGCGCTGGGTCGAGCGTTTCACCAGCCATTTGCACCAGCTCCAGCGACTCTTCAAACTGTCTGAAATCACGCTCGCCCATGCGCTCGCGCAGGTCGGGGTGGTCGTAGCCCTGGCGGGTTTCGATCTGGGTGATCTCGCTGCCATGCCCGGCTTTGTACAGGTACAGGGTGTCGGTGCCGAGGTGGTACACGCCGATGAAATCCTTGCCCATGCCCATCGGCCAGGTGATCGGCACGCATTTGATTTTCAGGACGTTTTCAATTTCGTCCAGCAGCTCCAGCGGCTCGCGGATCTCGCGGTCCAGCTTGTTGACAAAGGAAATGATCGGCGTGTCACGCATCCGGCACACATCCATCAGCTTGATGGTGCGCTCCTCCACGCCCTTGGCCCCGTCGATGACCATCAGCGCCGAGTCCACGGCGGTCAGGGTGCGGTAGGTATCTTCGGAAAAGTCCTCGTGACCCGGCGTGTCCAGCAGGTTGATCACATGGTCGCGGTAGGGGAATTGCATCACCGAGGTGGTGATGGAGATGCCGCGCTCCTTTTCCATGCTCATCCAGTCCGATGTGGCCGAGCGCTCGGCCTTGCGGCTTTTCACTTCCCCGGCGACCTGGATGGCCTTGCCCCACAGCAGCAGCTTTTCGGTCATGGTGGTCTTGCCCGCGTCGGGGTGACTGATGATGGCGAAAGTGCGGCGCAACGCCACCTGCTGGATGAGGGCTGTGGAAAGGTCAGTCATGGCACACCGCAACACACGTGAAACTGTGGGGCGGCAGTTTAACAAATCACTGGCGGGCTGTTCAGGTTTAATTGGCTGACTCATGGGCCGACAGTGGATGGACGCTGGTCTGGCGCAGGTCGGCCGGCCAGGACAGGCGGAACAGGGCCCCGCCCAGTTCGGGGCTGTCTTCCACATCGACCCGGCCGCCGAACCAGTAGCTGATCCGCTCCACAATGGACAGCCCCAGCCCATAGCCGGAAGAGGTGTCGGTCTGGAACCGGGTGCGGCTGTCGTCCAGCCGGGTGAACGGCATGAAGATGCGGCGGCGGTCCTGCGGGGCGATGCCTGGCCCGTCGTCTTCCACGCACACCGAGGCCATGGCCCCGTTGACATGGACGGTCAGCCGCACCCGGCTCTCGGCATGGCGCAGCGCATTGCTGAGCAGGTTGTGCAGCGCCCGCTCCAGGTATTTGGCTTCGGCAATGACGGTGGGGGTGCTGTCCTGCAGGCGGACCTCGATGTCCTTGGCCTGTTTCAGTTTTTCCGCCTGACGCACCAGCCGCTGGACGGTTTCATTGAGGTCGATGGGCTGATATTCCAGCGCAGGGCGGCCCTCTTCCAGCTTGGCGTACACCAGCACTTCATCAATCAGCCTGTTCAGTGACTCAATGTCCTGATCGATCATTTCCTGCTGGTCCAGACGCGACTCAAGGTCATCGGTGTCGGCGAGCATTTCCACCCCGAAGCGGATCCGCGCCACCGGCGTGCGCAGCTCATGCGACACCGCCCGGGTCAGGTCACGCTGTGACTCAATCAGGCGCTGGATGTGCGCGGTCATGTTGTTGAACATCGACGCCAGCTGGGCAATCTCATCATGGCCATCGATCGGCAGCCGGGCCGAAAAATTGCCCAGGCGCACCTGCTGCATCCCCTGCCGCAACTGCAGGATGCGGCCTTCCAGCGGAATCACCAGCAGGTAGGTGGCCAGCGCAATCAGCAACAGGCTGAGCACACTCAGGCCAATCACCAGTGAATAGGGCAACGGGTTGAACAGTGGGATGGGACCGACCCGCAACAGGTCATAGCCCATGCTGGGGCTGATGATGGTCATGCTGCCGCGTCCGCTTTCGCTGGAATCGGCATACAGCAGGATCACTTCCTTGCGGTTGATGCGGGCGCGCTGGTCGATGTCCAGCGGCACCTGATTGCTGGGCAGCAGGGTCAGCGGAAAGTCAAAATGGCTCTTGATGGCCTGCAGGCGCTGCTTCTCGCGGCCGGGATACTGCACCAGATCATCCATCAAAAACACCGCCACGGCCTTGATCTGCTGCTCGCCGAGCTTGTCCACATGCACATGGATCAGCTGGTTTTCACCTGGCACCCGCGCGTACAGTTCTCCGGTATTCTGCAGCTCATTGAAGCGCACCACCGCCTTGCCCTTGCGCAGCAGGCTGAGCTCGCGCCGGCCCAGATTGACATTGTCCTCACCGACCAGACTCAGCGGGAGGTTCAGCAACAGCGTGGCGTCGTCGATCCAGTTTTGCCGGGACTCCACATCGGGCTGTCGTGCCAGCCCTTCGGCGATCAGGTACATCACCCCATCGGCGATGTTTTCCCGGTAATTCTGCGCCCGCTGGGCATTGATGCGGTCATACAGCCCCAGGGCCAGAATCGCAATCAGCGCGCACGCCAGCACAATTCCTGCGTAGATGCGCAGAAAAATGCTCTGGCGTAGCTGTTGGACCAGCAGGGGTTTGGCCATCATGCGCCACTAACAGGTCAGTGAATGGTCAGGCGGAAGGGCCGGATTCCTTGACGAACAGATAGCCCTTGCTGCGCACCGTCTTGATGCGTTTGGGGTTTTCCGGATCATCACCGATCTTGGGCCGGATCCGCGAAATGCGCACATCGATGGAACGGTCCTGACCGTCGTACTCAATGCCGCGCAGGCGCTCAAAGATATCCTCCCGCGACAGGATGCGGCCGGCATTCGAGGCCAGCAGCCACAGCAGGTCGTATTCGGCACTGGTGAAATCGACCGGATTGCCCCCCAGCGTGACCGAGCGGCCGCCGTTGTCGATGACCAGATCGTCAAACTCCAGGCGCTGGGCCACGTCCTCATGATCGACCTTGTCGGTGCGGCGCAGCAGGGCACGGATCCGCGCCAGCAGCACGCGCGGCTGTACCGGCTTGGCCACATAGTCATCCGCACCCATTTCCAGACCGAGCACCTGATCCATGTCTTCGACCCGTGCGGTCAGCATCAGGATCGGGTGGTGGTAATGCGGGCGCACTTCGCGGCAGACGGTCAGTCCATCGGCCCCCGGCAGCATCACGTCCAGCACCACCAGATCCGGCTGTTCGGCCACGATGCGGCGGATGGCACGGTGGCCGTCGGTTTCGACCCCGACTTCCAGACCGTTACGGATCAGGTAATCCTGTGTCAGCGTGGCCAGTCGTTCATCATCTTCCACGATCAAGATTCGTGGCAGTTTTTCTTCCTGCGTCATCGCGCCAATCCCCAAAAAGAAGTCGTATTCCCTGAAAAAACAAGGGCCATACCGGTGAGTCATTGCGGCTATACTACACAAACTCCGCAGCAATGCGCACACGCGGACACCAAAGTGATACAGCAGATTGCAGTGTTAAGACACAGGCACACGCCCTGCCAGGGGTGCGGTGAAAAAACCATCAGCCGTGCTGTTATCAGAAAAACCCATAATCCTTGAGCGGTGTGGGGTGGCCAAAAATCAAGTTTTTTTAGCAGTGGATTTTCAGGGGGTTAGCAAAAACCCTGACTGCTGTTTTTACAGGCAGCCTGCCTTGCCTACCTTGGCCAAAATCCTGTATGTTGTGGCCCAATTCAACTTCAACCACTAGGGATTGTGGTTCACATCACACATCCCCGTGTTTTTTCATCATCAGCCTGTAACGCGTCACTGCCGACGCCTGTGGAGAATTGCGCCATGACATCCGCCATTGTTTCCCCCGAATTGACCGCCCCCGGACAATTGCGGGTCATCAAACGCAATGGCAGTGTCGTGGGTTTTGATGCCGAAAAAATCAGCATCGCCATCACCAAGGCCTTTCTGGCCGTCGAAGGCCAGGAAGCTTCAGGCTCCAGCCGGGTGCGCGACCGGGTGCAGCAACTCACCGACATGGTGATCAACACGTTCCGCCGCCGCCTGCCCTCGGGCGGCACCCTGCACATCGAGGAAATCCAGGATCAGGTTGAGCTGGCGCTGATGCGCACCGGCGAGCACAAGGTCGCCCGTGACTATGTGATCTACCGTGAACAGCACGCCGCCCTGCGCCAGCAGCAACAGAGCAACCACCACCCCACCCTGCACGTGACAGGCCGCGATGGCCAGCGCCAGCCGCTGGACCTGACGGCACTGCAGCAACGGGTGGAAAAAGCCGCCGAGGGCCTCGATGGCATCGACGTGCGCGCCATCGTCGAAGAAACCGTGAAAAACCTGTACGACGGGGTGTCGGCGGATGACCTGTCCACCACGCTGATCATGGCCACCCGCACCCGCATTGAGCAGGAGCCCAACTACACCTATGTGACGGCACGCCTGTTGCGTGAACAACTGCTGGTCGAAGGGCTGAGTTTCCTGGGCCTGCCGCTGGACACCCCCGAAGGGGAAGCCCTGCCGGTGTACCTGCAGCGCGGTATCGAGCTGGAACTGCTCAACCCCGAGCTGCTGGATTTTGACCTGCCGCGCCTACAGGCGGCCATCCAGCCCGAGCGCAGCGGCCAGTTCACCTATCTGGGCCTGCAGACCCTGTACGATCGCTATTTCCTGCACAGCAATGACGTGCGCTTCGAGCTGCCGCAGCTGTTCTTCATGCGGGTGGCCATGGGGCTGGCCCTGCGCGAGGATGACCGTGAAGGCCGGGCCATCGAATTTTACAACCTGCTGTCCAGCTTTGATTACATGGCGTCCACCCCGACCCTGTTCAACGCCGGTACCCTGCGGCCGCAGCTGTCCTCCTGCTACCTGACCACCGTGCCTGATGACCTGTACGGCATCTATGGTGCGATCCAGGACAACGCCATGCTGTCCAAATGGGCCGGCGGCCTCGGCAATGACTGGACCCCGGTGCGTGCGCTGGGCAGTTACATCAAGGGCACCAACGGCAAATCGCAGGGCGTGGTGCCGTTCCTGAAAGTCGCCAACGACACCGCCGTCGCCGTGAACCAGGGCGGCAAGCGCAAGGGCGCCGTGTGTGCCTATCTGGAAACCTGGCACCTCGACATCGAGGAGTTCCTGGAGCTGCGCAAGAATACCGGTGACGACCGTCGCCGCACCCACGACATGAACACGGCCAACTGGATTCCCGACCTCTTCATGCAGCGGGTGATGGAAAACGCCGAATGGACCCTGTTCAGCCCGGCCGACGTACCGGACCTGCACGACCTGACCGGCCGCGCATTTGCCCGTCGCTATGCCGAATACGAAGCCATGGCCCGCGCCGGCACCCTGCGCAATGCCAAGACCCTCCGCGCGGTGGACCTGTGGCGCAAGATGCTGACCAT
>JBPOIS010000057.1:0-9151 GCA_052034295.1 Pseudomonadota bacterium | reverse complement strand
TCCCACAGCTGCTCGGCGTTCATTTCCCCCAGCCCCTTGTAGCGCTGGACAGTGACGCCCCGGCGCGACTCCAGCAGGATCTGCTCCCAGAGCTGGCCAAAATGCTGCAGCGGAATCCGCCGCTCACCGCGCTGCATGTAGGCTCCTTCCTCCAGCACCTGCAGCCACTGGGCACTGCTGTCGAGCAGGCGCTGGTAATCGGCTGAGGCAAAAAAAGCCTGATCCAGCACATAACGCTGCGGCAGCTGGTGTACCTGAATGGTCAGCTCGGGCACGGTCCAGTCCTGCCCTTCCGGCTGGAACAGGCGCACCGTCGGGAAAAACCCCGGTGCCTGGCGCTGCAACTGGGTGACCCACTGATCGCTCCACGCCTGCACCTGCGCCGCATCCTGCAGCTGTTCCACGCTGAGGCGCGGCAGGCCCATCATGGCCTGGATCACGTGCAGTGGGTAGCGGCGGCCCAGCCGTCCCAGGGTTTTCTGGGTGAGCTGATAGGCGCGGATCAGCCGCTCCAGCGCTTCGCCGCGCACGGGCGGCGAATCCGGCTGCAGGTACAGCTGCAGGTCGTCCAGGGTGCTGGACAGCAGGTACTGTTCCAGTGCTTCCTGATCCTTCAGGTACTGTTCCTGCTTGCCTTTCTTGATCTTGTACAGCGGTGGCTGGGCAATGTAGATGTGGCCGCGCTCAATCAGCTCGGGCATCTGCCGGAAAAAGAACGTCAGCAGCAGGGTGCGGATGTGCGAACCATCCACGTCGGCATCGGTCATCAGGATGATCTTGTGGTAGCGCAGCTTGTCGGCGTTGTACTCATCCCGGCCAATGCCACAGCCCAGCGCCGTGATCAGGGTGCCCACTTCGGCACTGCTGATCATCTTGTCAAAACGCGCCCGCTCCACATTGAGGATCTTGCCCTTGAGCGGCAGGATCGCCTGCATGCGCCGGTTGCGCCCCTGCTTGGCGCTGCCGCCTGCGGAGTCACCCTCAACAATGTAAAGCTCTGATTTTGAAGGGTCTTTTTCCTGACAATCGGCCAGTTTGCCGGGCAGACCAGCGATGTCCAGCGCACTCTTGCGGCGGGTCAGCTCCCGGGCCTTGCGGGCCGCATCGCGGGCGGCTGCAGCCTCCACAATCTTGCCGGCGATGATTCTGGCTTCGGCTGGATTTTCCGCCAGCCACTCGGCCAGACGGCTGGCCACCACCTCTTCGACCACCCCACGCACTTCGCTGGACACCAGCTTGTCCTTGGTCTGGCTGGAAAACTTCGGCTCCGGTACCTTCACGCTGATCACACAGCCCAGCCCCTCACGCATGTCATCGCCGGTGACATCGACCTTGGCTTTTTTGGCCAGGTCCTGGTCCTCAATGTATTTGTTGATGACCCGGGTCATCGCCGCACGCAGGCCAGTCAGGTGGGTACCGCCATCGCGCTGGGGAATATTGTTGGTGAAGCACAGGACACTTTCGCTGTAGCTGTCGTTCCACTGCAGCGCCACTTCGACGGTGATCTGGGTGTTGTGCTCGCTGGTGCGCTCGGCGATGGTGTGAAAAATCGACGGGTGCAGGACCTTTTTGCCCTTGTTGAGGAACTCCACAAAGCCCTTGACCCCGCCTTCATAGGCAAAATTGTCCTGACGCTGGTCACGCTCATCCACCAGCCGGATGGCCACGCCATTGTTCAGGAACGACAGCTCACGCAGACGTTTGGCCAGCGTGTCGTAATGAAATTCATGGTTGTGGGTAAAAATGCCCACGTCCGGCAGGAAGTGCACTTCGGTGCCACGGCGGTCAGTCTCACCGACCACCCGCATCGGGCTGACCTCCACCCCATCGCGCTGCTCCAGCACACGGTTTTGCGGCACACCCTGGGCAAATTCCAGTTGGTGCGCCCGGCCATCACGGCGCACCACCAGCCGCAGCCAGGTGGACAGTGCATTTACACAGGACACGCCGACACCGTGCAGACCACCGGACACCTTGTAGCTGTTCTGGTTGAATTTGCCCCCGGCGTGCAGTTCGGTCAGGGCGATTTCGGCCGCACTGCGTTTCGGCTCGTGCTTGTCGTCCATCTTGATGCCGGTGGGAATGCCCCGGCCATTGTCCACCACGCTGACCGAATTGTCGGCATGGATGGTCACCACGATGTCGTTGCAGTAGCCGGCCAGCGCCTCATCAATGGAGTTGTCGACCACTTCGAACACCAGATGGTGCAGGCCAGTCCCATCCGAGGTGTCCCCAATGTACATGCCCGGGCGTTTCCGAACCGCCTCCAGTCCCTCAAGAATCTGAATGCTGGACGAATTGTAACCAGAGTCGTGGGTTTGATCGGTGGCCATGGGCCCTCCTGAAGATTCGGTGCAATGGAACGCAAGCACAGGAGACACCATCCCATCAACGGGACAGCACCCCCTGTTTCAGGTGAAGCACAGTGGGCGTGCTGGGCCAGTCAAGGCTGGACAGCAGCCGGTCTACCCCCAGGGCGGTCATGAAAATCTGCGACTGGGTGGCGGTCAACACCTGCCAGATGCGGCTCAGCGCCTGTGCATCCAGCTCGGCTTCCAGATCATCCAATAATACCACACAGCGTTGCTGCTGCTGATCCATCAGGCTTAACTGCGACAATTTGAGACCCAGCACCAGCAGTTTTTTTTGTCCTCTGGACCAGACATGCTCGGCCAGTCCCAGCGGGGTCTTCAGGCTCAGTGAGGCCCGGTGAATGCCCACGCCAGTGTAGCCACGCTCCAGGTCACTGGCCCGGTGGCGCTGCAGGTCGGCTGCCAGTCCCAGCGCAGGGTCAAACCCCGGCTGGTATCCCAGCGTCACCGCCAGCCCCGGCAACAGGCTGGCCATCACCGGCTGGAACACGGTTTGCCACAGCCCCAGGTGATGCTCGCGAAACCCATGAATCTGCTCGCCCAGATGAACCAATTGCTGGTCCCACACCGCCAGCTGGCCCACAGCACCGGGCTGCTTCAGTGCGGCATTGCGCTGTTGCAGGACACGCTGGTACTGACGCCACAGCGGATAAAATTTCAGTTCCACGTGAAACAGCAACCAGTCCAGCATCTGCCGTCGCGGCTGGCTGCCCTGCTCCAGCAGGCCCGTGCTGTCCGGTTCAAACACCATCACCGGCAGAATGCGGGTCAGTTCACTCTGGCGGCCGGACTGTCCATCCAGACGCACCACGGGGTCCTGATGCAGGTTTTTGGAAAGACCCAGACGGTGGGGGCCGCACTGACCGGTGACCCAGAGCTGGTCCTGTCCACGCTGGATCAGGTGTCGCCATTGGGGGGTGCGAAAGCTGCGCCCTGTGGACAGGATGTGGATGGCTTCCAGCACGGAGGTTTTGCCACTGCCATTGGGTCCCACCAGCAGGTTGAGGGCCGTGCAGCCCTCCAGGCTGGCGTGCGACACATTGCGCACCTGCCCGAGGGCCAGCGACTCCAGCCACATGCAGATCAGATCCGCATGGGCATGACCACATACAGGGTGCCCTGTTGTTGCGGGTCCTGAACCAGTGCAGAGGCGGAAGGCTCTGACAGCACCAGCTGCACCTGCTCGCCACCCAGTACGTTCAGCACATCCTGCATGTAGGAAGAATTAAACGACATGGTCAGTGACTCACCTGCATACTCCACCGGCACCTCATCCACGGCCTCGTCCTGCTCGGGGTTGTTGGCACGCAGCACCAGCTGCTGGGTGGCAAAGTCAAAGACGATGCCGCGGAGTTTTTCGTGACTGAGCACCGCCACCCGCTGCAGGGATTTTTGCAGCAACTCGCGCTCGACCAGAATGGTTTTGTCGCCATGACGCGGAATCACCCGGCGGTACTCGGGGAATTTGCCGTCAATCAGCTTGGTGCTGAGGCGCACCTCCAGATTCAGGCCCTGCTCACGGTCCTTGTCACTGGGCTGCACGGTGACGCTCATGAATTCCTTGCCGGCCCCCAGACGGATGCGCGAGGATTCCGGCTTGAGCAGGTGCTGCAGCTCACTGACGGCCTTGCGCGGCACAATCATCTGGAACCCCTGGCCCTCACCCTGCAGGCTGGCGGGACATTCAGACAGCGCCAGACGGTGGCCGTCGGTGGTCACGGCACGCAGCAGCTGCGGCTCCACCTCCAGCAGCGTGCCGGTCAGATAGAACCGCACATCCTGCACCGCCATGGCAAAGGCGGTGCGGTCGAGCAGCGACTTCAGGTGATCCTGCTGGACCTCCAGGTGAAAGGGCAACTCCACCTGCCCCAGCAGCGGAAAATCCTGCGCCGGCAGGGTGCTCAGGGTGAACCGCCCCTTGCCCGCCCGGATCAGACAGCGCTGGTCTGGGTCCTGGGTCTGCAGCGACACCTGCTCAGCCGACAGGGTCTTGAGGATGTCGGCCAGCTTGCGGCAGGGCACGGTGGTGCTGCCCGGCTCGACCACCACCCCTTCGGCCACGTGCAGGCTGCCCACCAGCTCCACCTCCAGATCCGAAGTGGTCAGGGTGATCAGTCCGGGCTGGGCGTCGATTTTGACATTGGACAAAATCGCCAGGGTGTGCCGGCGGTCTACGGCGCTGGACAATAGGCTGATGGCGCGAAACAGCGTTTCGCGAGGCAATTGAATGTGCATGAAAGAACTCTCGGTCTGGCAATCAGGATTGCAGCAAGCGTAACAATTCCTGGTAGTCCTGCGCAAAACCCCGATCGGTGTTTCGCAGTTCGCTGACCTTATCACAGGCGTGCATCACTGTGGTGTGATCCCGACCACCGAATGCCTGGCCAATTTCTGGAAAGCTTTCGTCGGTCAGCTCGCGGGCCAGTCCCATGGCCAGCTGGCGGGGCCGGGCAAAAATGCGTGTGCGCTTGGGGCCAATCAGGTCCTTGTGGGCAATCTGGAAATACTCACAGACCACCCGCTGGATATTCTCGATGTTAACCACCTGGGCCCGCATCGCCAAAATGTCCTTGAGCGATTCCCGGATCAGCGCCAGATTAATGTCGATGCCCTTGAAGTTGGCCGTCAGGCGCACTTTGTTCAGGGCCCCTTCCAGCTCGCGGACATTCCCGGCCACATTTTCGGCGATAAACAGCGCACAGGTGCGCGGCAAATACAGCTGCACCAGTTCGGCTTTTTTCAGCAAAATCTCCACGCGGGTTTCAAGCGCAGGGGGTTCCACCTCCACCGCCACCCCCCAGGATAATCGCGAAGTCAGCCGCTCCTGTAATTCGGTCAGCAGTTTGGGATGACGGTTGCTGGTGAGAATGATCTGCCGCGACTGGTCCAGCAGCACGTTGAACAACGCTGCAAATTCAGTCAAGGATTTTTCCTTGCCGGCCAACAGGTGCACATCGTCGATCAATAACAGATCCTGACTGCGGCATTCATCCTTGAATGCGTCCACCTGCCCCTTTTGCAAGGCGGTCACCAGCCGCTGTACAAAATATTCCGAAGTCAGGTACAGCACTTTGGCGCCGGGGTTTTGCTTCATCAGCTGATGGCCCACCGCATGCATCAGGTGGGTTTTGCCCAGACCAGTGGGACCATAGATGAAAAAGGGATTGTGCTGGGTATTGCCGAGCTGGTCCACCACGTAATGGCAGTATTTTGCGGCCATCTGGTTGGAGGGGCCTTCGATGAAATTTTCAAAGGTGAACAGCGGATTCAGCGAGGTGCCGAGGTTTTTTTTGCGTGATTTGCCCGCGCGTGATTCCGGCACAGGCAGTGGTGCTTCACCGGACTCCGGGGCCGCTGCTGCTGCAGGGTCCTCGGGCAGCCCCAACTGCGGGTGGGCGTCAAGCAGGATTTCCACGCCATAGTCACGCTGGCCGCTGATCTGGCGCACCGCCCGTTCGATCTGGGTGCGGTAGGTCTTATTCAGGGTGTTGGTGAAATGCGGGTTGAACGCGAACAGCCGCAGGCCCTCTGGGGTTTCTTCGGCACGCAGCGGCTGAATCCACATGGTGAACGCGTTGGGCGTCAGCTCGGTGCGCAGCAGCTCCAGGGTACGTTGCCAGAGGGAAGCGGGGGTAGCCGTCATGTTGGGTCTCGTTGCTGTCCGCATGAACCGGCTATCGGCAGCACAGCACTGGATAGACGGGGACAGGATTTTACCCAAAACGGGGGCCATTTGCCACGGCTGTTGCATGCGGAAATCAGTCCTGATTTCGGACTTATCCACAGGGTGAGCGGGCAGTTATCCACAGGCCTGCGCTTGTGGATAAGTCTGTGGATAAGTCTGTGGATAAGTTTTGGCGAAAAAGTTATCCACATTTTGTCCACAGCTTTTCCACAGGTTTATCCACAGGACATGTTTATGTTTTTAAATGAAAAAAGTGACTTATCCACAGAAAAACGCGCCCCTAATAATAATAAATTTAAATTTAAATTTATAAATTTTATTATTACGCAGCCCCAAACCTGTGGATAACTCAGTGGCAAGAGGCCCAACGCCGGTTGGTGCAGTCGACTGCACCAGCCCTTGGCGTCAGGTCAAAGCGCATTGACAGTCAGGGGGCAATGCCGATAGAATCCCGCGTCTTTGACCTTTCTGCATTGGCTTTATCATGAAACGTACTTTTCAACCCAGCGTTCTGAAGCGCAAACGTGTCCATGGTTTCCGTGCCCGCATGGCCACCAAGAATGGCCGTCAGGTTCTGGCCCGCCGCCGTGCCAAGGGCCGTCATCGCCTGACCGTCTGACCCGGCAGGTGCCTGCGCAGGGGCCACGGCCACGGAACATGATGACCCAATATCCGTTTGGCCCGGATCGCCGCCTGCTGCAGGCTTCAGAGTTTGAGCGGGTGTTTGGTCAGGCCCGCTACAAGGTCCAGCAAGCCCACCTGATGGTGCTTGCGGTCCCCTCGGAACAACAGGCCCGGCTCGGGCTGGTGATCGCCAAGCGCAAGGTGCGTCTGGCCCATGACCGCAACCGGATCAAGCGGCTGGTGCGGGAAAGCTTCCGGAAGCAGGCACCGGAGCTGCCAGATGTTGATTTGGTGGTGCTGGCCAAACTGGGTGCCGCCCAGGCCTCTTCGGCGCAGCTGGCCAGCGAACTGGCCCAATTGTGGCTGCAATTGAGACGGCGTGTTCAGGGAAGTTCAGACTCATCGCGGTGAGTGGATTTCATGAAGCAGGTGCTGCTGTGGCTCATCCGTGTGTATCAAGTGGTGCTGAGTCCCCTGCTGGGCCCGCGCTGTCGTTATTATCCCACCTGCTCCCGATATGCCTTGCTGGCGGTGCGCCAGTACGGGGCTGGCGTGGGCGGCTGGCTGGCCTTCCGGCGCGTACTGCGCTGCCATCCCTGGGGCGGCTCTGGCTATGATCCCGTGCCGCGCCTGTTCCGCCATCTGAAATTTTACCCTTGTGCTGTCCCCTGTGGGCGCGTGCCTTATCGCCGGGCGGTGATAGAACCAGGCAGCGGCATACAACATGGTTGAGGTGCGTTATGCAACGTGGTTTGCGGATTGTGGTGCTGCTGGGATTGCTGGTCACCGCGTATTTGCTGATTCTGGCCTGGCAAAAGGATTATGGCCATGCCAGCCCGGCCGCAGCGCCCACCGTGGCCGCGCCCGCCACAGGGGCTGATGTGCCCCCGGCACCAACCGCCACGGCTTCGGGTGATGTGCCTGCTCCGGCCAGTGTGGCCGCCAGCCCCGGTGCCCTGCCCTCCCCCGCAGCGGCTGCCGTCCCAGCCGGGCTGATTGAGGTGCAGACCGATCTGGTGCGCGCCTGGATCGACCCGCGCGGTGGCGATCTGGTGCGTCTGGCGCTGCTGCAGCATGACGACAGCAAGCACTCGGCCCAGCCTTTTGAACTGCTGCAGCAGGATCAGGTGCGCACCTTTGTGGCCCAGTCGGGGCTGATTGGGCCCTCTGGCCCTGACGCCAACCCCAGTGGCCGGCCGCTGTACCAGAGCACGGCCCCGCGCTACCAGCTGCAGCCGCAGCAGAACAGCCTGAATGTGCCGCTGGTGTATCGCAATGCCCAGGGCGTGGAAGTGGTCAAGCTGTACCAGTTCCATCGCGGCAGCTATCCGATCCAGCTGAGTTATACGGTGATCAACCGCAGTGCCCAGCCCTGGCAGGGCCAGATGTTTGCGCAACTGAAACGCGATGGCAGCGTGGACCCCAGCAAGAGCTCGCAGGGCATGATGGGGCTGGCCACCTACCTCGGTGGGGCGTGGGGCAAACCGGGTGAAAGCTACAACAAAATCAAATTTACCGATTTTCAGGATGAACCGCTCAATCAGCAGGTCAAAGCCGGCTGGGTCGGCGTGGTGCAGCATTATTTTGTCAGCGCCTGGATTCCCAATGCCCAGGACACAGTGACCCTGCAAAGCCGCAACAATGGCGCACTGCATTTGATTGGTTATCAAACCCCGCTGGTCAGCGTTGCGCCGAATCAGCAAAAAACCTTCACCACCCAGCTGTATGCCGGTCCAAAAATCCAGAGCGAGCTGAAACCGCTGGCTGAAGGTCTGGATAAAACGGTCGATTATGGCGTGCTGTGGCCGATTGCCCAGGTGCTGTTTATTGGCCTGAAATTCATTCACGGCCTGCTGGGCAACTGGGGCTGGTCGATTATCGTCCTGACCGTGCTGGTGAAAATGCTGCTGTTTCCGCTGTCGGCCAAAAGCTACCGCTCCATGGCCAAAATGCGCCTGATCACCCCGGAAATGCAGCGGCTGAAGGAAGAATACGGCGACGACCGTATGAAGTTTTCCCAGGAAATGATGGCACTGTACCGCCGTGAAGAGGTGAATCCCCTGTCCGGCTGTCTGCCGCTTTTGCTGCAGATGCCGATTTTCCTGGCGCTGTACTGGGTGCTGATGGAGAGTGTGGAACTGCGCCACGCCCCATGGCTGGGCTGGATTCAGGATTTGTCCTCGATGGACCCATGGTTTATTTTGCCGCTGATCATGGGCGTGACCATGTATGTGCAGCAAATGCTCAATCCGCAGCCTGCCGATCCGGCCCAGGCCAAAATGATGAAAATGCTGCCGATCATTTTCACGGTATTCCTGCTGTTTTTCCCGGCTGGACTGGTGTTGTACTGGATCGTGAACAACCTGCTGACCATTGCCCAGCAGTGGATGATCACCCGCCAGATCGAAAAGGACCGTGCCCTGTCCGAAAAACTGCACCTGAAACCCTGATCAGGTGTCGCTGCAGATGA
>JBPOIS010000047.1:0-3706 GCA_052034295.1 Pseudomonadota bacterium | reverse complement strand
GCCCAGAAAAGCACAGGAGTCCCATGAGCATCGCCCAGAATTTTTTGCAGCAACTGAGCCGCCTCTATCCCCACCAGCCCGAGTACCTGCAGGCGGTCGAGGAGTGGCTGTGCAGCGTGGCCCCGGTGCTGCCGCGCTTTGACCAGCTCGAACAGCAGGCGCTGCTGTGGCGGCTGTGTGAGCCGGAGCGCATCATCCAGTTCCGGGTCTGCTGGATGGATGACCGTGGCCAGGTGCAGGTGAACCGGGGCTATCGGGTGCAGCACAGCTCGGCGCTGGGACCCTACAAGGGCGGCCTGCGCTTTCACCCGTCGGTGAACCTGTCGATCCTGAAGTTTCTGGCCTTTGAACAAACCTTCAAAAACAGCCTGACCACCCTGCCGATGGGCAGCGGCAAGGGCGGCGCGGATTTTGATCCCAAAGGCAAAAGCGACGCCGAAATCATGCGCTTTTGTCAGGCATTCATGCTGGAGCTGTCCCACCACATCGGTGCCGACACCGACGTGCCCGCTGGGGACATTGGTGTGGGCGGGCGGGAAATCGGCTATCTGAATGGTTTTTATAAAAAAATTTCCCGCCGCACCGACAGCGTACTGACCGGCAAGGGCCTGAGCTATGGCGGCTCGCTGCTGCGTCCGGAGGCGACCGGCTATGGACTGATCTATTTTGTGCAGAACCTGCTGCGCCAGCGCGGTGAGGCCCTGGCGGGCAAGACCATCGCTGTGTCCGGCTCCGGCAACGTGGCCCAGTTTGCCATTGAAAAGGCGCTGGCGCTGGGCGGGCGGGTGGTCAGTGTGTCCGATTCACAGGGCAGTGTGTACGACCCGGAAGGCTTCGACGCCGACAAACTGGCGCTGCTGCAGCACGTGAAAAACGTCCAGCGGGGTCGCGTGGCCGACTATGCCCACCAGCGCGGCCTCACCTACCGGGAGGGCCAGCAGCCGTGGGATGTGCCGGTGCAGATCGCCCTGCCGTGTGCCACCCAGAATGAAATCACCGCCGCCGAGGCGCACCGGTTGATTGCCAACGGTGTGGAAGGCATCGCCGAAGGGGCCAACATGCCCAGCAGCAATGAGGCGATTGCCCTGTTCCAGCAGGCCGGGGTGTGGTTTGCCCCTGCCAAGGCCGCCAATGCCGGTGGTGTGGCCACGTCTGGGCTGGAAATGACCCAGAATGCCGAGCGCCTGCCCTGGACCCGTGAGCAGGTGGACACCAAGCTGCACCAGATCATGCAGACCATCCACGACACCTGCGTGCAATACGGCCAGCGCCCGCAGGGCGGGGTGGACTATGTGGCCGGGGCCAACATTGCCGGGTTCCTGAAGGTCGCCGAAGCCACGCTGGCGCAGGGGGTGGTGTAGCAGCACAGGGCCGCGTGGGCTGCGGGTCAGGCTGTGGCCGTCCCGGAAGCGTCAGCGCGGCTGTGCTGATCCTGGGTGCGGCAGAATTCCAGAAAAGTCCGCAGCCCCGGTGAGGGGTATTTTTGCCGGTGGGTGAGCAAATAAAAGGGCCGGGTCAGCGTCCAGAACGGCGTGTCCAGAATCACCAGCTGGCCGCTGTGCAGCATCGATTCAATCGCCAGCCGTGACACGCAGCCCAGCCCCAGCCCACTGGCCACCACCTTCAGCACCGTGGCATTGTGGCCCAGGGTCATGCGCAGGTGTGCATGCGGCAGGTCGTGCAGGATGGCCCGGTCAAACACCTCGCGGGTGCCGGAACCGATCTCGCGGGCAATCCAGTCCACCCCCTCAAAATCCTGCACCGTCAGGGGCCGCCCCCGCAGCGCCAGCGGGTGGTCCGGGGCACAGCACACCGCCAGTTCATCGTTGTGCCAGGGTTCACAGTGCAGCTGCGGCAGGGTACAACTGCCTTCAATCAGGCCGACATCAAGCTGGAACTGGCTGACCGCCTCAATGATCTGCCGGGTGTTGGCCACCTGCAGGCTGATCTGCGCCTGTGGGTGGTGATGCAAAAAACCGGCAATCAAATCCGGCATCAGGTAGTCGGCCAGCGTCAGGGTCGAGCCCAGCCGCAGGTCGATCGGCTGGCGGCCCCCGCGGGCGGTCTGTTCCAGCGCTTCACAGCGCCCGAGGATGTCCAGTGCCTCAGGCAGCAGGTGACGGCCCAGGTCATTGAGCTGGAGGCGTTTGCCGAGGCGGTCAAACAGCGGCTGGCCCAGTGCTGATTCCAGATCCGACAGGGCCATGCTGGCGGCGCTCTGGGTCAGCTGCACCGATTCACTGGCGCGGGTCACCGTGCCTTCACGGGCCACCGCCACAAACACCGCCAGTTGGCGCAACGTCATGCGCATGATGCCATCGCCTTTTTTGCACAGTCCAGTCAGGCCGCCATGCTACCATTGCGCCCTCGGTTGACCCTATGGGCAGGGCGGGTTTTTATCAAAATGTCTGAGCCAGATGCAGGCCGTGCAGGCCCCGAAGCAAAATTCAGCCACGAGACCGTGCTGTCGGTGCGGCGCTGGAGTCCGACCCTGTTCAGCTTTGTGCTGAGCCGTCCGGCACATTTCCGCTTTGAGGCCGGGCAGTTTGCCCGCATCGGGGTGGTGCTGCCGGAGGGTGGCACGGTGTTTCGCGCCTATTCGATCGTGTCATCGCCGTATGCCGACACGCTGGAGTTTTTTTCCATCGTGGTGCCGGACGGGGCATTCACCTCGCGGCTGCAGCACCTGCAGGCGGGCGACACGCTGCTGCTGGAAAAAATCCCCTATGGGTTTTTGACCCTGTCGCGCTTTCAGCAGCCGCTGCCGCAGGATTTGTGGCTGCTGGCGACGGGCACCGGGCTGGCGCCGTTTTTGTCGATGCTGCAGGATTTTGCGCCGTGGCAGCAGTACCGCGACATCGTGCTGGCCTACAGCGTGCGCAGCGCCGCCGAGCTGGCCTATGGCGCTGAAATTGAGCAGATGGCCGCGCAGTTCGGGGCCGAGCCAGACAGTGCACGGCTGCATTTTTTGCCGATCATCACCCGCGACCCGGCCGCGCCGCTGCATGCGCGTCTGCCCGTGCTGATTGCTGATGGACGGCTGGAACAGGCCGCCGGGTTGCATCTGGCCGCCGGGCACAGCCACGTCATGCTGTGTGGCAACCCGCAGATGGTCGAGGACACCCGCGAGGCGCTGAAGGCACGCGGGTTGACCATGAACCGCCGGGGCGTGGGCAACATCGCAGTGGAAAATTATTGGTGAAGGGATCGGCAGGGCGTGCAGGTGGCCGATTTTGCGCTACAGTGGCAGGGCACGCCACACGGGGAACCACACCATGAAACACGGACTGATCAGCGCAGTGTTGCTGGGCTGGATGTCGCTGGCCTCAGCATCCAGCCCGGCCAGTGCTGCCGGAGCCCGTGGGCCTTCGGGGGCCAGCGTGCAGGCGCTGGATGAACGGGTGATTGCCCACATGCAGTTTCATGGTTACGTGGCCGAGCCGGGGGTCAGCCCGGCCGTGTATCGCTTCGTGCACAAGAACCACCTGAACCTGTCGATCCGCCAGCGCAAGGATGGATTTCTGGTGGGCAGCTGGTACCGGGCCACTTCCTACCTGCTGGCGCACCGTGGTGACTGTCTGACCGTGCTCAACGACATCAATGAGCAAACCCTGGCCCTGCGGGCCTATATGGATCAGGCTGGGGATGTGGCGCTGGAGGCGTATTTCCCCGGTGATTATCAACAGGCCAATTTCAACGAGTTTCT
>JBPOIS010000030.1:0-9060 GCA_052034295.1 Pseudomonadota bacterium | reverse complement strand
TGGCATAGCCATCAAAGCCGATCTGCTGCAGTCCCTCCAGTGAAATGTCGCGCAGCTCGGGATACATGCCGCCCTGCACGATGCCAAACAGCGCATTCGGGTTGCCCTCATGGGCCTGTTTGCAGCGCCTGGCCCAGCGCAAGGACAGTTCCATGCTGGTGCGCGCCTGATCCACCGTGGCCGGGTACGGCGTGCATTCATCGAAGATCATCACGATGTCCGAGTTCAGCACGCGCTGAATGTCCATCGAGGTCTCCGGGGACAAAAACACCTTGCTGCCGTCGATTGGGGAACGAAAGGTCACGCCCGCCTCGCTGATCTTGCGCATGGCCCCGAGGCTAAACACCTGAAAGCCGCCGGAGTCGGTCAGAATGGGTCGGTCCCACTGCACAAAATCATGCAGCCCGCCATGCTCGCGGATCACCTCCAGGCCGGGCCGCAGCCACAGGTGGAAGGTATTGCCCAGAATGATGTGGGCGCCGATGGCTTCAATGTCACGCGGCAGCATGCCTTTTACCGTGCCATAGGTGCCCACCGGCATGAAGGCCGGGGTTTCCACCGTGCCGTGGGCCAGGGTCAGGCGGCCCCGGCGGGCCAGACCGTCAGTGGCCAGTAGTTCAAAGTGCATGGCAGCCTCCGCATCCCGTGATCCGCCCATTCGGCAAGCGGCTGGCCCGCCGCCGCAATCGGCCAAAAGCGGCTATTGTAGGCCAAACCGGCCAGGAATGGGCGGTGTTGGGTGGGGGGAGCGGTTGGGGTGCAAGTCTTGCGATAAAAAAACCAGCCCGGAGGCTGGTTTAACGTTAATTGACAAGGATTTCTGGCGGCTGCTGTGACAGCTTCTTGATTGATTTAATTTCAGCTTCAAAAAAATCCACAGCTTTTGAACCCACGTACATGGTCAGCCCTTTGTTTAAAGCACCACCAACCAACGCCCCTACACCAAAGGGAATGGCCTTCACAAGGCCTTTTTTGGTGAATTGAACACCAATCGTTTTAAAAGCTTCTTTGACTGCTGTCAGGGTGGCGCCCTTAAGATTTTCATTGACCACCCGAATGAAAGCACTCGAAGCCATTTTATTTGCTCCTTGACTCGTCGCCTGACCAACAGCACCCAGCCCCGCAATCAGGTAACACAGCCGCTGTCCCTCGATCTCACTGATGTCATGTCCATAGACTGTGGCAAGCTCCATGACCATTTCAATTTGAAACTTCATGGAAAGGGCAACATCCGCAGCTGCTCCTCCAGCAATGCTGGCCACTTGACCAATTCCGGGAATGACTGAAGGCAATGCAGCACCAACACCACCTGCGGCTGCATAGTAAGAATATTGAGAGATAATTTTTTCAGTGCATTTTTTCCTAATTTCTGTGTCCGATGCACCAGGATTGGTATCCTTTACCTTAAAAATAAGCTTTTGAGCATCGTTTTTCAGTTTTTGAGGATCTGCCACAAGAGCACTGACGGCTTTTAGGATCAGAGGGGTGTCGTGGCCATCAAATGCCAACTCTTTGGATGAACTCATGGATATCTCCTGGGTCTGGACGGATTCTGATAAAAATAAAGCCCACAACAGACAGGTCGTGTCGCCACTCCTCCCAACTGTCCAAAAAACAACCGAAAAATTGCTTTAACGTTCTGTCCAGCTGGTCTGATTGTGCGCACACAGCAGCGCACTTGACAAGTCCCACCGCTGCAAACATCCAGCAGCCCGTGTGCTCACCCGTCCACCCGCGCCAGCAACATCGCATCCCCATAGCTGAAAAACCGGTAACGCTGGGCAATCGCGTGCTGATAGGCCGCCAGAATGCGTTCCCGGCCCGCAAAGGCCGACACCAGCATCAGCAGCGTGGACTGCGGCAAGTGAAAATTGGTCAGTAGCCGGTCCACCACCCGGAACTGAAAGCCCGGATACATGAAAATCCGCGTCTCCCCCGACCACGGTGCCAGCACCCCGCCATGCGCCTGGGCCGCACTCTCCAGCGCCCGCGTGGCCGTGGTGCCCACGGCGACCACCCGGCCGCCGCGTGCCTGCGCTGCCGCAATCGCCGCCACCGCGTCGGCACTGACTTCAGCCCATTCACTGTGCATCTGGTGCTGGGTGATGTCGTTCACCCGCACCGGCTGAAAGGTCCCGGCCCCCACATGCAGGGTGACCCTGGCCAGCGCGATGCCACGGGCCTGCAGGGCCTGCAGCAGCGGCTCATCCAGATGCAGGCCCGCCGTCGGGGCGGCCACACTGGCCGCCTTGGCCGGATCATGAAACACGGTCTGGTAGCGCTCGTCGTCACTGGCATCGGCGCGGCGCTCAAAATACGGCGGGATCGGCAGCTCACCGTGCTGCTCCAGCACCGCCAGCACAGGGGTGTCAAAGCGCAGCGCAAACAATGCCCCTTCGCGGCCTTCCACCACGGCACGCTTTTTCCCCTCGCCAAACCACAACTCGGCGCAGGCCTTAGGGCTGTTGCTGGCCTTGAGGTGGGCCCAGGCGGTGTGCTCGCCGGTGACCCGCTCGATCAGGCATTCCACGGCACCGCCACTGCTGCGCTGACCGTGCAGGCGTGCCTTGATCACCCGGGTGTCATTGACCACCAGCACGTCGCCCGGTTGCAGCAAGGCCGGCAGGTCACGGATCTGCCGGTCCTCCAGCCCGCCCTGAGCAGGCAGCACCAGCAGCCGCGATGCACTGCGCTCGGCCAGCGGATGGCGGGCAATCAATTCATTGGGCAGGTCGTAATCAAAATCAGAAAGCTGCATGGGAAACGCGCCGGGAATGGTGTTTTTGAAGGCAATTTCCCTGACACCAGCCAGCCAGGCGCTGATTGATCCATGGAACATGAGTGAAGCCCCATAAAAAAAGCCCCAGTCATCCGGGGCCTTTCGAGATTTGGCGGAAGCGGTGAGATTCGAACTCACGGAGGACTTGCGCCCTCGTCGGTTTTCAAGACCGGTGCATTAAACCGCTCTGCCACGCTTCCTGTGGGGTCCACACGCACTTCACAGGGCAATCATCAGGGCCTGAAAGATGGTCCCGGGGGTCGGACTCGAACCGACACGTCATCGCTGACAGTGGATTTTGAGTCCACCGCGTCTACCAATTTCACCACCCCGGGCGGGATCGTGCGAGGTGCTATCTTAGCGGCTTTGTCTGGACTGTCAAGCCATACTGCAGCCTGTGACGGAGGCCCTTCAGGCGCCTGGACCATAACGCAGCAGCAGATACAGCAGCAAGGCCACTGTGCAGGCCCAGCCCGACAGCAGCCCGCGCGGCAACGGGTGGTGGGGAATAAACCCCACCCCACGCACCAGACCCGCCGCCATCGCCCACATCAGCACCAGCAGCAGGGCATGATCCGCTTTGCCCTGTGCATCGGCAAACACCAGCGGCCAGAGGCTGCCCACCACCATCACCCCCACACCGACCAGCAGCGCTGGCCCGTGCAGGGCGGCCTGCCCCCCGGACTCGGGCGCCGGTTCGTGCTCAGGCATCATCGCGGGGGTTGTCCGGCGGGTTGAACTGTTCGGCCATCGACTCGCGGCGGGCGGCACGGTTTTCGTACCACATGGCGTTCATGATCGCCAGCAGCACCGCAAACCCCACGCCCAGCACCCAGGTGAAATACCACATGATGGCGTACTCCTTTTCAAAGCCGCTCAATATGCGGCATGGTCATGTTCACGGATGTAGGCTGCCGTCACCTTGCCACGCATCACATGGTAGGCCCAGCTGGTGTAGGCAATGATGATCGGCATGAAAATCAGCGTGGCCAACAGCATGATCTGCAGGGTCAGGTGACTGGACACACTGTCCCACACCGTCAGGCTGGCGAAGGGCTCACTGCTGGACGGCAGCACAAAGGGAAACAGCGACGCCCCTGCCGTGCCAATCACCCCGACAATCGCCAGTGATGAGGCCACAAACGCCAGCAGCGTCCGCTGCAGCCGGGCCAGCAGCGCCGCCAGCGCAGCCCCGAACACGCCCAGCGCAGGCAGCAGCCACAGCAGCGGCTGGGCGGCATAATTGGCCATCCACGCCCCGGCCTCGCGCACCACGGCCTTGTCCAGTGGATTGGGCAGCGCGCCCGGATTCACCTCGGACACGATCCGGTAGCCCGGAATCGCCTGCAGCCAGACGCCACCGGCCACAAACAGCAGCACCAGCAGCAGCGCCGCCCCCTGCACCGCCAGAATGGCACGGCGCTGCAGGTCGCCTTCGGTGCGGTGCGCCAGATAGGTCGCCCCCTGCAGGGTGATCATTGCCGAGGACACCAGCCCGCACAGCAGCGCAAACGGATTGAGCAGGGCCCAGAAGCTGCCGTCATAGTGGGGCATCATGTAGTCATTGAAGCCAAACGGCACGCCCAGAAACAGGTTGCCAAAGGCCACCCCAAAAATCACCGGCGGCACGAAACTGCCCACAAAAATCCCCCAGTCCCAGCCGCTGCGCCAGCGCGCCGACTGCAGCATGCTGCGGTATTTGAAGCCCACCGGGCGGAAAAACAGCGCCCACAGCACCGCCATCATCGCCCAGTAAAAGCCACTGAACGCAGTGGCATACACCAGCGGCCATGCTGCAAAAATTGCCCCGCCCCCGGTGATGAACCAGACCTGATTGCCCTCCCAGTGCATGCCGACGGTGTTGATGACCACCCGGCGCTCTTCGTCATTTTTGCCCACGAACGGCAGCAGCGTACCGACGCCCATGTCGTGGCCATCCATGATGGCAAAGCCCACCAGCAGCACGCCGACCAGCAGCCACCAGATGATTTTCAGGGTTTCATAATCGAGCATCATGATGCACCTCCCTGGACGCCCGCCGCGCCCTGAACCTGTTCACCGTCATAGCGGCCAGTGCCCAGACTGGCTGGCCCGGCCTTGGCGTATTTGACCATCAGGTACATTTCAATGATCAGCAGCACGGTGTAAAAGCCCACAAAACCGGCCAGCGAGCCATAAATGCTCTCCACACTCAGGGTGGACACCGACAGGTGCGTGGGCAGCACCCCATAAATGGTCCATGGCTGGCGGCCATATTCGGCCACGAACCAGCCCAGCTCGGCCGCAACCCACGGCGCCGGCAGCATCCACAGCGCCCAGCGCAACAGCCATTTTTGCTTGAGGTAGGTGCCCTTCACCGAGTGCCACATCGCCAGCGCAAACAGGATCAGCATCAAAAAGCCCAGCCCCACCATGATGCGGAAAGACCAGAACATCGGCGGCACGCGCGGGATGGTGCTGTCCACCGCCTGCTGGATCATTGCGGGCGTGGCCTGTGACACATCGGTGGTGTATTTTTTCAGCAGCAGCCCAAAGCCCAGATCGGCCTTGTGTGCCTCAAAGATGGCTTTGGCCGCAGCATCCTGCGGATTGGCGCGCAGGGCCTCCAGCGCGGTGACGGCCGGGATGCCATTGAGGATGCGCTCGCGGTTTTTTTCCTTCAGCGGGCCGATGCCGATGATCGGCTTGTCCAGTGAGCGGGTGCCGATGATGCCCATCACATAGGGGATCTCGAGTGCCCAGTTGTTGCGGTTTTCTGTTTCGTTGAAGCTGGCCACCAGCGTCAGCGGAGCCGGGGCCGGTTTGGTTTCCCACATGCCCTCGATCGCGGCCATCTTGGTCTGCTGGGCCTCGCCGACCGCATAGCCGGACTCATCCCCGAGCACGATCACCGAGCACACCGAAGCCAGCCCAAACGCCGCCGCCACATGAAAGCTGCGCTTGGCAAACTCGACGTTTTTCTTTTGCAGCAAATACCAGCTGGCAATCGACAGCACAAACATCGAGCCGGTCACATAGCCCGCCGACACGGTGTGCACGAATTTGGCCTGTGCATCGGGGTTGAACAGCACCGCCATGAAATCGGTCATTTCCATGCGCATGGTGGTGTAGTTGAATTCAGCCCCGACCGGATGCTGCATCCAGCCGTTGGCAATCAGGATCCACAGCGCCGACAGGTTGGTGCCGATCGCCATCAGCAGCGTCACCAACAGGTGCTGGGGCCGCGACAGCCGATCCCAGCCAAGGAAAAACAGTCCGACCATGGTCGATTCGAGAAAAAACGCCATCAGCCCTTCGATCGCCAGCGGCGCGCCGAAGATGTCGCCGACATAATGCGAGTAATAGGCCCAGTTGGTGCCAAACTGGAACTCCATCGTGATGCCGGTGGTCACGCCCAGGGCAAAGTTGATCCCGAACAGCTTGCCCCAGAAGCGGGTCATGTCCTTCCAGATCACCTTGCCGGTCATGACATAGACCGACTCCATGATCACCAGCAGCCACACCATCCCGAGGGTGAGTGGCACAAACAAAAAATGATACAGCGCGGTCACTGCAAACTGCAGGCGCGACAGATCGACGAGATGCTCACTGATCATCCCGGTGCTCCTGGACTGGATTTGAAACAGATTCGGCTGCCGCCGCGCGATCGCGGGACGCCCCGGAAAAGAAATGCTGCGCGGTCGAGGCGGTGCTCACCGGCACCTGCGCCGGACGAAAGAAGCACAGCCAGATCAGGGTCAGCAAAAAGAGCTTGAGCAGGATGGCTGCACCCAGCCGCTGGGCCAGGCTGCCCTGACGCCAGAATGAAACGCCCCCGGTCGGGCGTGGCCTGGATCTGCTCACACGTCCCTCCTGGGCACAGGCCAGTCAATGCTGGCCTGATCATGGTCGATGGCCCTAGGCTAGCACAGTCGTTTTTTCATTTAAAGTTTTTATAGATTGAATCATGGAAAAAAGGCTTTTTCTGATGATTTTTTGTACCTGAACCCTTGCAGGCAGGCCGCCTCAGATGCTGGTATGCCGACAATTTTTTTGTTGTATCATGCGAGGCTGGCCCGTCCGCCCTCGGTGCGCACAGCCGCCATTTTTTTGTGGAAATCAGAGAGGAAGGCCATGAGCCTGTTGATTGCTTCTGCCCATGCGGCCCCTGCGGCAGCAGCCCCTGCGGGCCCGTCGGTCATGGGCCAGCTGTTGATGTTTTTGCCCATCATCGCGATTTTTTATTTTTTGATCTGGCGGCCGCAGATGCGCCGCAACAAGGAACACCGCAGCATGATTGATGCGCTGGCGGTCGGCAGTGAGGTGATCTTTGCCGGGGGCCTGATGGGTCAGGTGAAAAAGCTCGAAGGCGAATATGCAGTGGTCGCCATGGGCAACAATGACGTGGTGGTGCAAAAAGCCGCCGTCATCTCCGTGCTGCCGGCCGGTACGCTGGCCCAGCTCACCCAATCCCCTGCCGTGTCCCTGACCAAGTAAGCCGCTTATGCGTTACGCCGCCTGGAAATATGTGCTGATCCTGATCGTCATGGCGATCAGCACCCTTTATGCCTTGCCGAACCTGTATCCCGATGAACCTGCCGTGCAGATCACCGGGGCCAAGGCCGGCAGTGCCATCAATCAATCCGTGCTGACCCAGGCCCAGACCCTGCTGAAACAGGCCGGCCTGAGCAGCCATGGCAACAGCTTTGACGGCAAATCTGCCCTGCTGCGGCTGAACACCCCCGATGAACAATTGCGCGCCCAGGAAGTGCTGCGCCGCAATCTGGGTGAAAACTACGTGGTGGCGCTGAACCTGGCCCCCACCACCCCGGAGGGGCTGCGGGCCATTGGTGCACGTCCCATGAAACTGGGTCTGGACCTGCGCGGCGGGGTGCATTTCCTGCTGGAAGTGGACCTGAAAAAAGCCATCGAACAGCGTCTGGACACCGCCCAGACCGACATCCGCCGTACCCTGCGCGAGGGCAAACTGGCCTACCAGAGTGTCCGGGTCACCGGAGAAAGCCTCACCCTGACCTTTGCCGATGCGGACAGCCGCAGCCTGGCTTCGGACACGCTGCGCCGCCAGATGCCCGAGTTTGACCAGAAAGCCGTGGCCCTGCCCGACGGGCTGGCGCTGGTGCTGTCCTACACCCCGGCCAAGCTGCAGGAACTCAGCCAGTATGCCGTGGGCCAGAACCTGACCACCCTGCGCAACCGGATCAACGAGCTGGGCGTGGCAGAAGCGCTGGTGCAGAGCCAGGGCAGCAACCGCATTGTGGTAGAGCTGCCGGGCGTGCAGGACACGGCCGAAGCCAAGCGGGTGCTGGGACGCACCGCCAACCTGGAATTCCGCATGGTGGCCGAGGGTGCCGACAGCTACACCGGCGGTCCGGCCCCGGCGGGTACGGAAGTGTTTCCGTTTGAAAAACTCGATGGCCCGAACATCCTGCTAAGTCGCCAGCGCATCGTGACCGGTGAGCGGGTGCAGAATGCCCAGAGCGGTCTGGATGAAAACAACCAGCCGCAGGTCAACATCACCCTGGACGCCTCGGGTGGCCGGCTGATGCAGAACGCCACCCGCAATGCCGTCGGCAAGCAGATGGCCGTGCTGTTCATCGAAAACAAACAGCGCATCGGCTATGCCACCGACCCGGTCACCGGCAAGACGGTGGAAACCCGCACCCCCTATGCCGAAAAAGTGGTCATCAACCGTGCCACGGTCCAGTCGGTGCTGGGTTCGCAGTTCCGCATCACCGGCGTCGGCAGCCCGCAGGAAGCCGCTGAGCTGGCGCTGCTGCTGCGGGCCGGGGCTCTGGCGGCACCAATGTATTTTGTGGAAGAGCGCACCGTGGGCCCGTCGCTGGGTCAGGAAAACATCGACAAGGGCATGCTGTCCACGCAGGTGGGCTTCGTGCTGGTGGCGCTGTTCATGATCGCGTTCTATCGGGTGTTTGGGGTGATTGCCAACGTGGCGCTGTTCCTGAACCTGGCCATGATCCTGGCGGTGATGTCGTGGATCGGTGCGGCGCTGTCGCTGCCGGGCATTGCCGGGATTGTGCTGACCATCGGCATGGCGGTGGACGCCAACGTGCTGATCTTTGAGCGCATCCGCGAGGAGCTGCGCCGGGGGGCCAGTGCCAGACACGCGATTGTGGCGGGGTATGACCGCGCCTTTGGGACGATTTTTGACTCCAACCTGACCACGCTGCTGGTGGCCTTCATCCTGTTTGCCGTGGGGACCGGCCCGATCAAGGGCTTTGCGGTGACGCTGTCGATCGGCATCGTGTGCTCGATGTTCACCG
>JBPOIS010000130.1:0-8275 GCA_052034295.1 Pseudomonadota bacterium | reverse complement strand
TGGAAAGTGATTTTTGACCGGCTGACCGAATTTGGCGGTTTTGTGCTCACCCGGGGCGTGGTGCGCAAATCCATCCAGGGCCTGGGCGGGCGCATCGTCGCCACTCAAGTGGCCAAATTCATCCCGCTCGGCGGGCAGATGGTCGCCGCCGGACTGAGCTATTTTGTGCTGAAAAAAATCGCCGAAGACCACATCAACGACTGCTACAGCATGGCCAAACAACTGCAAACCAAAGGCCGCGCCACCCACCTGTAAACGCGACCGTCCTCACCACGCCCCCGGCCTGTATCGTCCTGGCGACGCAGGCCGGTGGGTTATTTTAAAAAACAGGGCAATTCCAAAAAATATCGCGCACTGGCCTTGTCATCGTTTTTTTCGATCTTTTCTGTGTTTGAATGCACAAAATGCCGTGTTGACGGTTTTTTGGGCAAAAGTTAATGTTCGTTCACTCAAACGCCCCGCCGGAAAAGATGGACGTTTTCATGAAAAAACAGGGATTTTTCAAGGGTCTGACCCTTATCAGTGCTTTCGCAGCCTGCCACCTGACCGCCGCACAGGCCGCCACCGTCACCCCACCGGCCCCGGCTGGCAGTGAACAGGTGTTTTTTGTGGGCAACAACTGGGATGGCACCGTCACCGTGATCCGCCCCAGCGGCGACTATGGCAAGGTGGGCGTGCTCAACATGGTGCCGGACCGCGCCGAGCGGCTCAAGGCGATCAATCTGGACCCAATCAAATGGGTGGCCTACCAGTACATCCGCAACACCGCCGGGGAAGGCAACGACCAGCTGGTCGATGACATGTACTCCAGCCCGGATGGCCGCGCCCTGATTGCCTCTCGCCCCAGCTTTGCCGATGTGGTGTCGATCGACATCGCCACCGGCAAGATCAACTGGCGCACCCCGGTGCAGGGCTTCCGCGCCGACCACATGGCCCTGTCTCCGGATGGCAAGTCTGTGGCGGTGTCGGCATCCAGCGGCAACGTGGTGCAGGTGCTGGACATCCAGACCGGCAAGGAGCTGGGCCGCTTTGCCACCGGTGACAAGCCGCATGAAAACATCTATTTTGCCGGCGGCACCCGCATCCTGAATTCCGCCATCGGCAACGTCGAAACCTCGATGGATGCTGCATGGCAGGACTTCACCAAGGGCGACCGCAAGCTGACCGTGGCCGATGCCCGCACTTTCCAGGTGCTGCAGACCATCGACCTGCGCCCGGCCCTGGATGCCTTTGGCCGCAAGGACCTGTCCGATGCCGTGCGTCCAGCGGTGTTCAGCCCGGATGAAAGCAAACTCTACGCCCAGGTGTCGTTTTTCAATGGCCTGGTCGAGTACGACATGGCGCAGGCCAAAGTCACCCGTGTGGCCCAGCTGCCCGGCAGCACGACCATTCCCTCAGACCGCACCAAATGGGTGAACGACTCGCGCCATCATGGCCTGTCGATCAACCGTGATGGCAGCAAGCTGTGCGTGGCGGGCACCATGGATGACTATGCCACCATTGTTGACCGCGCCACCCTGAAGGCAGGCAAGCTGATTCCGGCCGGCAAGCCCTACTGGGCCACGGTCAGCCCGGATGGCCTGCGCTGCGTGATTTCCGAGAGCGCCAATGACTCGGTGACGGTGATTGATTTTGCCAGTGGCGAAAAAGTCACCACCGTTCCGGTGGGCAACCATCCCCAGCGGGTACGGATTGGCTACATTCCTGCAGGCTGGAAAGGAATTCCAGCCCCCTGAGGGATGTTTTTCCTGAGTGTGGTTCCAGCATGGACACCGTTGATGCTTTGGCATGGACGGTGTTTTTTTTGATGACCCGGAAAAAAACATGCCCCAGCGCCTCTGGCTCTCCCTGACCGTCCTGCTGGCCTGCCTGCTGGCGGTGTTGCTGATCTGGCTGGGTCGCTCCCCGGCACCTGCCCCGCAGCCTGTGCCGCCGGTCCAGTCGGCCCACAGGGCCGCGTCCCCCCCAGCACCGGCCGTGGTCACACCTCCCGCTTCATCTGCACCAACACCCTCCGCTGGGCCAGTTGCTTCCCCACCGGCCGAAGCGCCGCAGCAACAACAGCTTTTTTATCAACATCTGGGCCAGATCACCACCCAGTTGTCACTGGGCCAGTCTCCCGATGCGGCTGAGCTGGACACGCTGCTGCTGATGCAATGGCAGCTGGTGCGACAGGGGCTGATGACGCCGGATCAGGCCCGGCAGGATCTGCAGTTCCTGCAGCAGGTGCTGCCGGACCAGCACGCCCGGTTTGAGCAGCAGCGCCAGCAATTGGGCCTCTAGTCCCGTGGCAGGCCGCTGTGGCCCTCCAGCACGGCACACAGCTGCTCGAGCACCTGCAGGCGGGCGGTGTATTTGTCATCGGTGGCAATCACCCGCCACGGGCAGTCCGGGGGACTGGTCCGGGCCAGCAAATCGCTGGCGGCCTGCAGGTAGTCCTGCGCACGGCTGCGGTTGTGCCAGTCGTCGGCGGTGATCTTGAAGCGCTTGTGCGGGGTCTGCGCCCGGGCGGTGAACCGCCGGGCCTGCTCTTCGGGGCTGATGGCCAGCCAGAATTTCACCACCTCAATGCCATGCTGCTGCAGGTCGGCTTCAAAATCATTGATTTCTGCATAGGCCCGCTGCCAGTCGGGGGCACCCACCAGCCCTTCCACCCGCTCCACCAGCACCCGACCATACCAGGAGCGGTCAAAAATCACCAATCCGCTGCCGGGCTGGTGTGCACCGGGCATGCGGCTGCGGAACCGCCACAGGTAATCGTGGGCCAGTTCGACTTCATTGGGTGCGGTGATGCTGTGAATCTGGTATTCGCGTGGGTCCAGCGGTGCCACCACCCGGCGGATCGCCCCGCCCTTGCCGGCCGCGTCCATGCCCTCAAACACCACCACCAGCCGTCGGCCCTGCTGCTGGTACTGGCGCAGCAACTGGGCAAAGCGGCGCTGCAGGCGCAGGCGATGATGTTTGTAGGCGATCTTGTCCAGCCGCGCCACCGCAGGCTGCAGCAGCTCGGGCCGCAAGGCGGCAGGCGCGTATTCCAGCTGTGCGACCGCCGGCTCCGGCGTGCGCTGAAGCGCCTCCAGCACCTGCCGGGCAAACGCCAGATCCCGGCTGGCCGGCTCGGTGCCGTCGATTTCCACCCAGTCCGGCCCCAGCGCATGGCGCAGGCGCTGCAGGCGCCGGAAGGCCTTGCGGCTGTGCCAGTCCAGGCCGTGCAGGCGGTGCCAGTGCTGCAGCGAGCGATCCTGCTGGCGCAGCCGTGCCTGCAACACGGTCCAGGGCAGCTCGAACCAGCATTTCAGCAGCACCGTCCCGTTGGCCTGCAATTGCTGCTCAAAGCGGCGCAGGCGGTCGATCTGGGCAAACACCTGCTCGGTGTGCCACGGGCTGTGTGCCTGCAGGGCCAGCGCAATCAGGTCGTTGAACCAGTTGGAAAACATCACCACCAATTCACCCTGCGCCGGCAGGTACGGCGCATAGGGCAGCCACAGGGGCTGCTGCGGGGACACCGCTGGCATCGCCGCCATCACCCGCAGCAGTCGCGGATCGGCCCACTCGCGCAACTGGGTCAGGCTGTCGCCCTTGCCGGCCATCTCCACGCCACTGACCAGCACCAGCACACTGCGCCCCTGCGGCGTGCCCGCACTGGCCCGCAGCGCATACTGGGCCTCAATCAGGGCCAGCCGCAACGTGTCCTTGGTCATGTCCACCTCCCCCCAAAAGGCTTTTTCCTGCCCCTGAATCATGTATGCTTGGCACTGCTCCTGACCAGTGTTTTTGTTTTTATGTCGTCGCTTGCCCCCCTTGAAGCCGTCCTACAACGATACCAAACGCTTGCCTTTCACCAGAACCCTGCATTGGCAGACCGTCTGCAGCAGATTCAGGCCTGGCAAAAACAGCGCATGCAGGACACCCACCAGACCCTGTTTGCGCGCTATCCGGCCATGGCCCGCTATTTTCTGAACCGCCTGTATGGTGGCGCGGATTTTGATGTTTTGGTCCAGCAGCTGCAACGCATCCTGGGCAAGGCCCACAAAGTCGAAAAACTGGTGCCCGAAAGCACGGTCAAAACCGGCCTGCTGGGTGTGGAGCTGGCGGTGCTGGCCATTGAGCTCGACGAGCAACTGGCGCTGTGGTGGCAAGAAAAGCACCCGGACGTGCTGGCACCCACCGATGCACTGATGCTGGAAGCCTATCAGGTGCTGGCGCAGGACCAGCAGCGCCTGCACCAGATGGATCTGCTCGACCAGCTGGGGGAAAAACTCGACCAGTATGTGCGTTCCTTTATGGTGCAAAGCGTGTTCAAACTGGCCCGCGCTTCAGCGCAAAAACACCATCTGGGCGAGCTGTATGAGTTTATCGGCGAAGGTTTTGTGGCCATGAAGCCGCTGAAGAATGCCGCCGAATTTGTCGGCCAGTTCACGGCTGCCGAGCGCGACACCATCGCCAGGGTGCACCAGCGGCACCCCGATCCCTTTTTGCGGGGCCAGCCCCACCTGGAGATGTCATGACCCAATCCCCCAGCGAACCCACCCTGCAGGACGCCCTGACCCAGACCCCGGACACCCAGCCTCCGGTGGATGACCGCGCGGCCAGCCCGTTTCTGGATGCCCGCAGCCTGCCGCAGGGCACCGCGCAGGGCCAGCAGCAGCGGCCCGCCGACACGTCCGGCGACACCACGCACTTTGGCTACCAGACCGTCCGCACCGAAGAAAAACAGCAAAAAGTCGCCGAAGTCTTTCATTCGGTCGCCGCCAAATACGACGTGATGAATGACCTGATGAGCTTTGGCATTCACCGGCTGTGGAAGCGCTTTGCGATCTCCCTGTCGGGCGTGCGCCGCGGCCAGCGCGTGCTCGACATTGCCGGGGGCACCGGCGATCTGGCCCGTGCCTTCAGCCGTGAAGTCGGTCCCACTGGCCGGGTGGTGCTGTCGGACATCAACTCCTCCATGCTGGAGGTGGGCCGCGACCGGCTGATCGATGCGGGCTGCACCAATGTGGATTTTGTGCTGGCCAACGCCGAGACACTGGAGCCGTTTGCCGATGATTCCTTTGATCTGGTGACCATCAGCTTCGGCCTGCGCAACGTCACCGACAAGGACGCTGCGCTGCGCGCGATGTACCGGGTGCTCAAGCCGGGTGGACGGCTGCTGGTGCTGGAGTTTTCCAAGCCGGTGTTCGAGCCGCTGTCGCGCCTGTATGACCTGTATTCGTTCACCGCGCTGCCACTGATGGGCAAGCTGGTGGCCAACGACAGCGACAGCTACCGCTATCTGGCCGAATCGATCCGCATGCACCCCGACCAGCGCACCCTGAAGGGCATGATGGAACAGGCCGGCTTCGTACAGTGTGACTTTCACAACCTGACCGGCGGCATCGTCGCCCTGCACCGTGGGTTCAAATAATCCGGCGCTGATTTTTGTGGGGAAAAAACCATGCTGGCTGTGCTGGCCCTGTCTGCGGCAGAAACCCTGATCAATCAGTGGCTGGATCTCGATCTGGCCACGCGTACGGCGCTGGACCGGCTGGCCGGCAAGCGCCTGCGGGTGCAGGTCGAGGCCCCATGGCTGGCGGTGGAGGTGCTGATCGACGCCGGCAAACTGCGGCTGGAGCCCACCCCGACCGGACAGGCCGAACGGCCCAGCCTGTTTGAACAGCGCCCGTGGGAAAAAAACGCCCCACCGGCGGCCCTGCCCGCCGCAGACCTCAGCCTGCAGGTGCCCAACCTGGTGGTGCTGGCCCGGCTGGCCACCCAGTCGCCCACCGCAGGCGGCACCGTCCCCGTGCAGGGCGATGTGGGGCTGTTGCAGCAACTGCAGCGCATTCTGGCCGCCCATCAGCCAGAGCCGGGCCACTGGGTGTCGCACTGGCTGGGCGATCAGGCCGGGGGCGTGACCGACCGGCTGCTGGGTCCGTTGCCGCAGCAGCTGCGCCGACAGGGCCGCCACTGGCTGGACACTGCACAGGAGTGGCTGCGCGAAGACAGTGGCCTGCTGGCCCCACGCTGGCAGATGCAGCAACAGGTGAACGGTGTGCGCACCCTGCGTACCGACCTGGAGCGACTGGACGCCCGCCTCCGCCAGCTCGAACAGCAACAGCAACAGCAACAGCAACAGCAACAGCAACAGCAACAGCAACAGCAACAGCAACAGCAACAGCAACAGCAATGATGTGCGTGATCCTGCCGGAGGCCCCATGATTCCCCACCCCTCCCGCCTGCTCGACATCTGGCGGATTGCCGCCAGCCACCGTCTGGACACCCTGCTGCCGGAAACCCAGCTGCCGCCCCCGCTGCGCTCGGCCCGGCGCCTGATCGCCCTGCACCCGGCCGCCTGGCACCAGCACAAGGCCGAACCGATGGCACTCAAGCTGGCGCTGGAATCGATGGGGCCGCTGTTTGTCAAACTCGGCCAGCTGCTGTCCACGCGCCGCGACCTGATTCCCCCGGCGATCCTGGCCCAGCTGGTCTACCTGCAGGACCAGGTCACGCCCTTTGACACCGCAGAGGCCCGCCAGCGCATCGAAAACGCCCTGAACGGCGACATTCCCACCCTGTTTGCCCGCTTTGACGACACCCCACTGGCCGCCGCCTCGATTGCCCAGGTGCACACGGCCGCGCTGCACGATGGCCGGGAGGTGGTGGTCAAGGTGGTGCGTCCGGGCATCCGCGCCCAGATCGTGCGGGATTTTGAGATCCTCGCCTGGCTGGCCCAGTGGCTGGAAGCGCGGCTGGAGGCCGCCCGTGCCGTGCATCTGGTGCAGGTGGTGGCGGATTACCGGCAGGTGATCCTGGATGAACTGGACCTGACCGTCGAAGCCGACAACACCCGGCAGATGCGCCACAATTTTGCCGGGTCACAACTGCTGTATGTGCCGGAAGTCTACGTGGCCACCCCGGAAGTGATGGTGGCCGAGCGCATCACCGGGGTGCCGGTGTCGGACCTGCAGACCTTTGAGCGGCTGGGCATGGACCGCGCCCGGCTGGGGGAAATGGGCCTGAAGATCTTTTTCACCCAGGTGTTCCGCGACAATTTTTTCCATGCCGACATGCACCCCGGCAATGTGTTCGTGGAAACGCTGGACCCCGCACACCCGCGCTTCATCGCACTGGACTGTGCGATCGTCGGCGAGCTGTCCGACAACGACCGGCTGGTGGTGGCCCGCATGCTGCTGGCGGTGATGCAGAACAATTTTGACCAGCTGATCCAGATCGTGCATCAGGCGGGCTGGATTCCGCCGCAGACCGACCAGATGGCCCTGGCGCGCGACATGCGCCGGGCGGTGGGGCCGATGATCTCCAAACCCATGGATCAACTGGACTTTGCCGGGATTCTGGTGAAAGTCATGGACATCGCCCGCCACTATCATCTGGAAATCCCGCCACAACTGATGCTGCTGATCAAAACGCTGGTGCATGTGGAGGGGCTGGGCCGCGAGCTGTATCCGCAACTGGACATCTGGAGTCTGGCCCGTCCAATCCTGACCGAATGGGTGCGCGAGCGCATGCACCCAAGCCGGGCCCTGCGCGACTTCAGGGAACAACTGCCCGGCCTGCTGATGGGGGCCACCGACCTGCCCGCGCTGGTGACCGACAGCCTGCATGGCCTGCGTCAGCAGGCGGCGTGGCAGGACCGGCAGTGGCGCGAGCTGCAATTGCTGCGCACCCAGATCAGCCGCGAACGCCGCCTGGACTGGCTGGCGGGGGGCGGCCTGCTGATGTTGCTGACCGTGGCCCTGCAGAGCCCGTGGCCGGTCACACTGGCCCTGCTGCTGCCGGCCCTGCTGCTGCTGGGCTGGCGCATCCTGTCCTGAATTTGTAGCCAAAGTGCCGCAGTCAGCACCCTGAATTCACAGAAAAAACCCCGGAAGACCGTGGCGTGTACTGCCCCGGTCCGCCCGCCTGTGGGGTGACAAACCCCGGACGGCTGCTTATGATCGCGACATCTACGATCTTTTTGGTACGTGATGACTGGACTGGCGCAACTGAGCTATGCGAGTCAATCGACGGCGCTGCCCGAAGCCCTGGAGCAGGACCTCTCCAGCATTCTGGATGAGGCCCGGCGACACAACCAATCGCACCAGATCACCGGTGTGCTGTACTTTGGACAGGGTTATTTTTTTCAGCACATCGAAGGATCCGAAGCCGACATCGAGGCGCTGTACCAGCAGCTGCTGCGCGACCCACGCCACCAGAACCTGCAGGTGCTGGCCCGTGGTCCCCTGGCGCAGCGCCAGTTTGCCGGCTGGTCGATGAAATATGTGGCCCTCAACCCTGC
>JBPOIS010000098.1:0-3267 GCA_052034295.1 Pseudomonadota bacterium | reverse complement strand
GGGGTGCGCACGGCATCAAAAATATAGGCTTCGGTCATGGCGTTCAACGGTCCTGTGACGGTGACGAAAGATGGCCTTGAGTGTAGCGGCGAATTGGGCCGGTGCAATGGCGCTTTGGGTCAGGGTGGCTGGCGCTTCTGGTCAGGGCTGGAGCGGCTGCAGGACAAGGCAGGCTTTATGTCCGGGCCGGGTGCGTGTAGGCTGCACAAAAAACACTGCGTCACGCACCGGGGAGTCCGCATGCAAATCCGTCTGATTCAGGCCCGCCAGTCTGACTACTGGCAGTTTTTGGCCTATAAAACCCTGCTTCGTGCTGGCATCAAATGGCCTGCGCAGCGAGGGTTTTCACTGGTGCAGCTGCGTCAGGGCATGGCGTGGCTGAATGCCCAGCAGCAGCGCCTGCAGCCGGTCCGCCAGGGCCAGTCCACCCGCATCCATCAGGTGCCCTGTGAGCTGCACCGTCCCAGTACCGGGGAAAGCGGGGCGCGGGTGATGCTGTATGTGCATGGCGGGGCATTTTTTGCCGGCAGTCCAGCCACACACCGGGGCCTGTGTGGGCAACTGGCCGAGCTGGGGCGGATGTCGGTGGTGGTGCCGGATTACCGGCTGGCCCCGGAGCACCCTTTTCCGGCAGCGCTGGATGATCTGGAGCGGGTCTATCAGGGCCTGCTGCTGCAGGGCTGGCGGGCCGACCAGATTGTGGTGGCCGGGGATTCTGCGGGAGGCGGACTGTCGGTGATGCTGGCGCAGCGCCTGCGTGATGCTGGACAGGCGCTGCCGTGCTGTCTGCTGCTGCTGTCGCCGTATGTGGATTACACCTTTGCCCAGTCCAGCCACACGCTGCGGGCGTCCCGCGACCCGATGCTCAGTGTCAGCGTGCTCAAACGGGGGATTGCTGGATTGCTGGCACAACAGCCACTCACCGCGCGCCAGTTGTCGCCGGTGTTTGCCGACCTGTCTGGCCTGCCGCCCCTGTGCATTCAGGTGGGCAGTGAAGAAATCCTCTTTGATGATGCGCAGTTGCTGGGCCGTCTGGCCGATCAGGCCGGAACGCCGGTGACGCTGGAGGTGTATCAGGGGCTGTGGCACGACTTCCAGCTGTTTGCCCCGCAGTTGGCGATTGGCCAGCGGGCAGTCCAGCAGCTGGCCCGCTGGGCGCGGACGGACTGGTCAGCCGGGGCGTAAACGCGCGCGGATCGCAAGGGCGGCGGCACGGGCCCAGTGCTGATAGGCCTGTGCAGACGGGTGAAAGCCATCCGTGGCCAGTGAACTGGGCTGCAGGGGCAGCTCAGGCTCCAGCAGGTGTGTGCCGGGCTGTGTGGTGGTGAGTTGCCGCAGTGCCCGGTTCAGGTGCCGGGCACGCTGGCCCATCGTCCAGCGCAGCGGTTGCGGCAGCGCAGAAAACGCCTGCAGGGGCGGCAGGGCGGTGCACAGGATCAGCCGGGGCTGGTGCTGGCGCTGCAGGGTGTCAAGCAGATGGCGGTACTGCCGCACCCAGCGCGACACGGGCGTGAGTGCCGTTACATCGTTCACGCCGGCGGAAATCACCACCGCATCCAGCGGCTGCGCAGGCCAGTCCTGTAGCGCCGCCAGCACCCCCGCCACGGTCAGCCCCGTGGTGGCCAGACAGTGCCAGTGCACGCTGTGGGTGCTGGCCAGATGGGCGGCCAGCTGGCCACTCAGCGCCTCGGTCTGCGTCGTCACCCCCACCCCGGCTGCCGCGGAATCCCCGAGCACCAGCACCCGCAGTTCCGGCTGGCCCGGCTGGTGCCGGATGCCGTGGCGGGCCCCGGCGGCCTCGGGCAACTGGATCAGGGTCCGGCGCACCCAGCGCCCCTGCCACCACAGCAGCGGTGCCCCCAGCCCCAGCATCAGTCGATAGGGCATGTTCAGGTGTCTCCATGGGCGTGGTGGTGCTGGGACTGCCAGTCCACCCACGGCACGGCAAAGTCGTGCAGGTACTGGTCCACCGCACGCCCCAGCGTGGGATAAAATGCCAGCTCCGGCCAGCGGTCGGCCAGTCCATAGGCGCGCAGGCGGTCCTTGACCGGGCCTTTCAGCTCGGCAAACTGCAGCGCGACACCCTGATCCCGCAGGTGGTCGCACAACTGGGTGAGCATGTCGGCCGCGGTGGTGTCGATGTCGGTGATCGGCTCGGCCGCAATGACGATGCGGCGCAGGCTGGTTCCGGCCTTTTCCGCACGGCGCACCTGCCGCAGCACCTCGCGGCGGAAATGGTCCTGATTGGCAAAAAACAGCGGTGCATCCCAGCGGAACAACAACAGCCCCGGCACCTGACGGGCGTCGGGATGGCGGCTGACATCGTGATAGCCCTTGACGCCGTCGATGCGCCCCAGCACGGCATCGTAGGGTTTGGAGGCGCGCCACATGAACAGCCCGGTGGCCACCCCCAGTGCAATGAAAATCCCCTGCACCACGCCATACACCAGCACGCCCAGCACGCAGGCCAGCGCCACCAGAAACTCACTGCGGCGCAGCCGGTACAGCTGCGCCAGTCCTTTCCAGTCCATCAGCCCCAGACTGGCCGCCACAATCACCGCAGCCAGCGTACTGCGGGGAATGTGTTCAAACCAGCCCGTGCCCAGCCACAGGCACAGGGCAATCCCCAGCGCGGCCACCAGTCCGGTCAGCTGGGTGCGGGCCCCGGCCAGCTCGGCCACCGGGGTCCGGCTGGCACTGCTGGTGATGGGAAAGCCCTGCGCCAGTCCAGTGGCCAGATTGGCGGCGCCCAGCGCGATCAGCTCCCGGTTGGTGCGGCTGGGCTGGCTGAGGCGCTGTGCATAAGTGCGCGACAGCACGCTCATGTCGGCAAACGCCACCAGCGCAATCGCCAGCGCACTGCCCCCCAGGGACAGGGCCTGTGCCAGACTGACCTGTGGCCACAGCAGCTGCGGCAAGCCCGAAGGCAGGGTGCCGACCACCGCCAGCTGGCCGCTGTGGCTCCAGCCCATGCCCCACGCCAGGGTGCTGCCGGCCAGCAGTCCAATCAGGATGGCCGGCCAGCGGGGGCACCAGTGCTGCAGGATCAGGATGACCAGCAGCGTCAGCCCGCCGGTCAGCGCTGCCGGGTGCAGCCCCTGACCATGCAACAGTGCAGTCAGGGTCTGCTGCAGGGTGGCCCACAGCGACTGGGGGGGCAGGCTCAGCCCCAGCAGCTTCGGCGTCTGGGTGATCAGCATGGTCAGGGCAATGCCCATCAGATAGCCGAGCCGGATGGGCCGCGACAGCAGATCGGTGACAAAGCCC
>JBPOIS010000182.1:0-6608 GCA_052034295.1 Pseudomonadota bacterium | reverse complement strand
CATTGATTTTATTTTAGATAGAATTAAATCAGGTAAATCTAAAACTATTGTAGAAAACATTAGGAAACAAAAAACTAAAGAACTAGCAGATAAGATAAAGGTTACTTTACCAGCTATTTGTTTTAGCGGTACGTTTACTAAAAGAGCCGATAATGCAATATGTGAACATAGCGGATATATTTGTTTAGACTTTGATAAGTATGAAACAGATGAGTTATTAAATGCAGATATTGAAAAGTTAAAATCGGATAAATATACCTACTCTTTATTTATTAGTCCGAGTGGTATCCTGTTTGAGCAGGGCACGGGCAATCGCCAGCCGCTGGCGCTGCCCACCCGACAGCATCAGGCCATTGGCCCCCAGCACGGTGTCATAGCCCTGCGGCAACTGCAAAATAAAGTCATGGGCATAGGCTGCACGGGCTGCGGCCTCAACCTCGGCCTGACTAGCCCCGGACAGGGAACCGTAGGCGATGTTGTTGCGCACCGTGTCGTCAAACAGGATCACCTGCTGGCTCACGGTGGCCACCTGACGGCGCAGGCTCTCCAGGGTCAGATCCTCAATCGGCACGCCATCCAGGCGGATCTGTCCTGCCGAAGGGTTGACAAAGCGCAGCAGCAGATTGGTCAGGGTGGTCTTGCCCGCACCACTGCGGCCCACCAGCGCCACGGTCTGGCCGGATTTGATGTCCAGATCAAAGCCCTGCAGCGCCTGCGTACCATCCGGATAGCTAAAATCCACCCGGTCAAAGCGGATCTGTCCCTGCAGCACCGGCTGCAGCGTGCCGGTGTCCGGTTCGGCCGGGGTGTCGATCAGGCGAAACACTGAATCGGCGGCAGACAGGCCACGCTGGATTTTTTCATTGACCTCGGTCAGCGAGCGCACCGGCTTGCTGAGCAGCCCCGCCGCGCCGATGTAGGCAATGAATGCCCCGGCGCTGATGTTGCCGAGGATTTCCGGGCGCAGCGCCAGCCACACCACCACCGACATGGCCACCGCCATCAGCAGCTGTACCAGCGGGGTGTTGATGCTGTTGGTGACCACGATGCGCAGGCCCTGCTGCAGGTTGCGCAGCGAGGCGGCATCAAAGCGGCGGCGTTCATAGTCCTGTCCGCCGAAGCCTTTCACCACCGAATAGCCGTTGATGGCTTCATTGACAATGTGACTGACCTGCCCCATGGACGCCTGCACATCCCCGGCCAGATCGCGAAAGCGCTGGCTGGCCTTGCGCACCAGCCAGCCCACCACCGGAATCACCGCAAACAGGGTCAGCGACAGCCGCCAGTTGCTGTAGAACAGGTAGCCCAGCAGCCCCACCACCACCAGCCCATCACGCAGCAGGGTTTTCAGCGAATCCGTGGCGGCCGCCGTCACCTGCTCCACATCAAAAATCAGCCGTGCGGCCAGTTGGCCGCTGGAGTTTTGCAAATAAAACGCCGCCGGCAGGCGCAACAATTGTTCAAACACCTGCACCCGCAGCCGGTACACCAGATGGCGGGCAATCAGTGCACTGTAGTAGTTGCCCATGAAACTGGCCGCACCGCGCAGCACAAACAGGCCGACAATCAGGAACGGAAACAGGTTCATCAGTGCGCGGTCGCGGTGGTTGATGGCATCAATAATGAACTGCATCAGCTTGGCCACACCGACTTCGGTGCCTGCATTCACGGCAAAGCCAATCACCACCAGCGACATGGCCCACCAATAGGGCAGCAGATAGCCGAGCAGGCGGCGGTACAATCCCAGACTGGCGTTCACGGCTGCGCCTGCCCTGCCGGAACCCGGGTGCTGATGTTCATGCTGACAAAGCCGAGCTTGCCGGCCACATCCATCACCCGCACCACCGCCTGATGCGGGGCGCGGCCATCGGCGGCCAGGGTCAGCGGGCGCTGCCGGTCCGTGCCTGCAACCTGCTGCAGGGCCTGCCGCAGGCTGGCTTCATCGGTGCCTGACACCGCGGCCCCATTGATGGCATAGCGACCCTCGGCACTGACGTTGATTTCGAGACGGTTTTTTGTGTTCTGCTCCGGCACGCCCGTGGCCTGCGGCAGGATCAGGTTCAGGCGGCTGTATTTGTTGAAGGTGGTCGACAGCAGCAAAAACACCACCAGAAACAGCAGACAGTCAATCATCGGGGTCAGGTTCAGCTCAATCGGCTCCACCACCGGCTTGCGGAATTTCATGGCTGGTGGTCCCCGGTCTGCAGCACCGGAAATTCATCGTGGGCGGTATAGGCCTCACTGACTGCGCCACTGGCGGCGTGCGGCCCGATCAGCGCCTGTACCAGCAGGCTGCATTGCGCCTCCATGTTCACCGCCAGATCAATCACCTTGCGCTGATAATGCCGATAGGCCACCAGCGCGGGCACCGCCACCACCATCCCGGCGGCCGTGGTGATCAGCGCCTGGGAAATGCCTGCCGCCAGCAGTGCTGGATCGGTGACGCCCCCGGCATTCACCGCCAGAAACGCCTCAATGATGCCCAGCACCGTCCCCAGCAGGCCCAGCAGTGGTGCAATCTGGCCGATGGTGCCCAGCAGGTTCAGGTGTTTTTCCAGCGCATGGATGTGGGTGTTGGCGCGGGCCTGCATCTGCATCTGCACATAATCCAGCCCACCCGCCGCAAAGCGGATGCCGGTGGCCAGCACGTCCCCCAGGGGGGAACCGGCCGCCAGCTGCGCCAGCCAGCTTGCCTCGGCCGGCTGGTGGTGCAGGTGGGCAATCACGGCATTGGCCAGCCCGTCCGGGGCGACTTTTTGGGTGCGCAGGCGCAGACTGCGCTCCAGAATGATGGCCAGGGCCAGCACCGAACACACCACGATCGGTGCCATCAGCCAGCCACCTGCCTTGACCAATTCCCACATGCCTTGTTGCTCCCCCGCCCTCGGGCCGGTCAAAAAATCGACAAAAACAAATTGCGGCCCGGATCAGGCTGGCGTGTCACAGCCCATGCGCTGCAGCAGGCCATCCAGTTCATCCAGCGAATGGTAGCGGATGGTGACCCGGCCCTTGCCCTGCTGGCCATGGTCGATCTGTACCGCCGCCCCCAGACGCTCAGACAGGCGCTGGGCCAACTGCTCGATGTCGGCCACGGCCTGCCGGGCTTCCCGCGCCGGGACGGGCGACATCAGCTCACGCACCCGCTGTTCGGTCTGGCGCACCGACCAGCCGCGCTCCACCACCTGGCGGGCCACCGCCGACTGCTGGATGGGCGGCAGCGACAGCAGCGCCCGGGCATGGCCCATGTCCAGATCGCCATGGTCCAGCAGGGTTTTCACCTCCTCGGACAGACTCATCAGCCGCAGCAGATTGGACACCGTGGCCCGTGCCTTGCCCACGGCGTCGGCAATTTCCTGATGACTCATGCCGAATTCATCGTGAAAACGCTGCAGCGCCTGTGCCTGTTCCATCGGCGACAGGTCTTCGCGCTGGATGTTTTCGATCAGCGCCAGCGCAATGGCCAGCTCATCCGGCAAATCGCGGATGATGGCCGGGATCTCGCTGAGGCCGGCCAGCCGGGCGGCCCGCCAGCGCCGTTCCCCGGCGATGATTTCATAGCGGTCGTCCAGACCGGCCAGACGGCGCACCACGATCGGCTGCATGACCCCATGGCGGCGGATCGACTCGGCCAGGTCGTTGAGGGCCTCGGTGGCGATTTCACGGCGCGGCTGGTAGATGCCACGCTGCAGCACATCCAGATCCAGACTGGACAGCTGTGCGCCGCCCACCGACTGGGCGGTACTGACGTCTTCACGGGCCTGCTTGATGGAACCCAGCAGGGCATCCAGTCCGCGTCCCTGGGCCAATCCACGCTTGCGGGTCATGTGGGCGTTCCTTTTTGCAGAAAATCACTCGGGCGGTCGCATCCGGCGCAGTCCATCAGGGTCGCACCGTGGCTCTGGCCGCACGCTTCTTGCGCTGGCGGATCAGGTCAGCGGCCAGATTCAGGTAGGCCAGCGATCCGGTGGAGTTGCGGTCGTAGTGCATCACCGGCTTGCCATGGGCCGGGGCTTCGGCCACCCGCACGTTGCGCGGGATGATGGTCGGCAGCACCTGATCGGCAAAGTGCCGCTCCAGCTCTGCCGACACGTCACGGGCCAGGGTGTTGCGCCGGTCAAACAGGGTGCGCACAATGCCGCGCAGCTTCAACTGCGGGTTGAGGCGCTGGCGGATCTGCTCAATGGTGGTGGACAGGTCCGCCAGACCCTCCAGCGCATAGTATTCGCACTGCATCGGGATCAGCACACCTTCGGCAGCACACAGGGCATTGATGGTCAGCAGGTTCAGGCTGGGCGCACAGTCAATCAGGATGTAGTCGTAGCGGCGTGCCACCTGCGCCAGCGCCTCGCGCAGCACGTACTCCCGGGCGGGGCGGGTGGCCAGCTCCAGCTCCACCCCGGCCAGCTCGCGGTTGGCGCCCAGCACCGCATAGCCGGACGGGGCCTGCTGGATCACCGTCTCAATCGGGGCATCGCCCAGCAACAGGTCGGCCACGGTGTAGCGCAGCCCGGATTTTTGCAGGCCCGACCCCATGGTCGCATTGCCCTGCGGGTCCAGATCCACCAGCAGCACGCGTTTTTTCAGCACCGCCAGCGATGCAGCCAGATTGACTGCTGTGGTGGTCTTGCCCACGCCACCTTTTTGATTGGCAACGGCCAGAATCTCAGTCATGTTGATTGTTCAATCCTCTGGGTTGGCATGGCCCGGGGCCCATCGCCTGCACCGGTGGTCTCAAAACAGCGATGTTAAATCAAAACCGCGTGTCAGGGGACAGTAAAATCAGATGCCGTGGCTCCTGCAGGCCGGGGATGTGCAGGTCGCACACCTGCTCGTGCCAGCCCGGCGGACAGGCCTGTCCGGCCTGCGCCTGCTGTGCGGTCATGGCAGCCACCACCCCGCCTGCCTGCAGATACGGCTGCGCCAGCGGCACAAACTGCAGCGGGTCGGCAAAGGCGCGGCTGGTCACCACCGCAAACGCCCCCAGCCCGGCACGCACCTGTGGGTCCTCCACCCGTGCCTGTACTGGCGTCACATTGGCCAGTTTCAGGTCGCTGGCCAGCTGGCGCAGGAAGCGGATCTTCTTGCCATTGGTGTCCAGCAGCACACAGTCGCGCTCGGGCTGGACGATGGCCACGATGGCCCCCGGCAGTCCAGCCCCGGTGCCAATGTCAAGCAGGCGGCCCGGCGGCAGGTGCGGCAGGATGGCCAGACAGTCCAGCACATGGCGCACCAGCACGGCTTCGGGCTCGCGGATGGCGGTCAGATTATAGGCTTTGTTCCACAGCAGCAGCATGGCCTGATAGGATAATAGCGTCTCAACCTGTCGCTCCGACAGGGCAAGCCCCAGCTGCTCTGCACCCGCAATCAGGCGTGGCTTCAGGGTTTCAGCGGTTTTTTCCAATCCGGACACGATGTGTGTTCCTGTGTGTGTGAAAGCCCTGGCCTCAGGGTTTTGATCCAAATAATGGCCCTGCTGGGCCGCTGCGCGCGGCAGTTTAACAATTTTTCCTGCCGATTTGGTCTTTTTGGCCCTTGACTGACAACAGCCATTGTCATAAACATAGGGGTACCCAAGCGCAGAATTGTCTTTTTTGACACTCTTGCGGCTTTTAGTCTCCATCACAAAGGCAATCCGATGATGAACCCTGACTATGATGTATTGATTCTCGGCGCTGGCATCTCCGGCATCAGTGCTGCCTGCCACCTGCTGCGTGAATGCCCCGGCAAGCGGTTTGCCATCCTGGAGCGCCGTCACAGCATGGGCGGCACCTGGGATCTGTTCCGCTACCCCGGCATCCGCTCAGATTCGGACATGTCCACCTTTGGCTTTGACTTCAAGCCCTGGAACAAGCCCAACGTGCTGGCCGATGGCCCCTCGATCCTGAACTACATCAAGGAAACCGCGCGTGAATTCAGGGTCGAAGACAAGATCATCTACCACCAGAAGGTCACCCGCGCCGACTGGGACAGCCAGCAGCAGCGCTGGACCGTGACCGCCCTGAATGAACAGAGCGGCGAAACCACCACCTACACGGCAGCCTTCGTGCTGGGCTGCATGGGCTATTACAACTACGACCAGGGCTTCCGTCCGCATTTCCGCGACGAAGAAAAATTCAAGGGCGACATCCTGCACCCGCAGCACTGGCCCGAAAACTACGACTACAGCGGCAAAAAAGTCGTCATCATCGGCTCCGGTGCCACCGCCGTGACCCTGCTGCCGACCATGACCGACAAGGCCGCCCACGTCACCATGCTGCAGCGCTCCCCCACCTACGTGGCCAGCGTGCCCTCGGTGGACCCCCTGCACCTGGCCATGTCCAAGTACCTGCCGCCCAAGGTGGTCTACAAGGCCACCCGCCTGCGCAACACCCGCCTGCAGAGCTTCATTTACCAGCTGTCGCGCCGTCAGCCCGAGCTGCTGCGCAAATTCCTGCTCAGCCGGGTACGCGCCCAGCTGGGGGGCAGCAGCGACATGAAACACTTCACCCCGAGCTACAACCCCTGGGACCAGCGCCTGTGTGCCGTCCCCAGTGGCGACATGTTCAAGGCCATCCGCGCCGGCAAGGCCTCGGTGGTCACCGACCAGATTGATCGTTTTGACGAAACTG
>JBPOIS010000011.1:0-12975 GCA_052034295.1 Pseudomonadota bacterium | reverse complement strand
AGTTCAAAATGCAGCGGCACCAGCACAAACACCGCCTGTGCGACGCCCTGCTCACGGTATGGCTCAAACAGCGCCGTACGGATCTGCTGCTGGGCCGCCTGATCCAGCAGACGGCTGCCCGAGCTGCGCTGCAGGCTGACCGTTTCAATCCGGCCCTGCTCATTCACCCGCACCCGCAGCAGCACGGTGCCCTGATCGCCCGTCTGCCGGGCCGATTCCGGATAGCTCAGCACCGGCTCGCGGCGATAGCGCACCCCCTCCAGCGCCAGCGTGCGCGGGGCGGCAGCCGGGGCCGCCGGGGCGGCAGATGCCGCCGGGTTGTCCGCGACCATGCCCTGAGCGGGCGCGGCCGTGTGGGCGGGGGCTGGGGTCACTGGGGCGGGCGACACCGTCGGCGTGGCCACCAGCCAGGGCTGGGGTTCAGCAGGCGCCATCCCCTGCGCCGGGGTCACTGGGGCTGACCTCGCCACCGCGGCCGGAGCCGATACCGGGGCGGGACGCACCGGCACAGGGCTGAGCGACACAGGGCGGGGCACTGGCTGGGCCGGTCCGCGCGGCTGTGGGAGCGACGACACCGGGGGCACAGCCGGTACAGGGGGCGACGCCAGGGCTACCCAGCGCACCTGTACGGGCACCGTAACCGGCGGTGGGGTCACCGTCCGGGGCGCAGGCAGCCAGACCAGCAGCCCCAGATGGCCCAGCAGCACGGCCAGTATGGCCAGCACGCCCCACCAGGGATGACCCTGTGGCTGGCCTGCCGGGTCCTGTGCGGTTGTGTTCCAGACGATGTCCACCGGGAGATTCACCCTGCGCCTCCACGCCACCCATGGGCAGGGCAAAGTATAAATGATAATTGTTCTCAAATATACCAAAAATGAGAATTAATTGCGATTGGACTGGCTTTGGACTGGCTTTGCGTCCGTGTTCAGCCGTTCAGGGCGGGACCGGCAGGCCATCTGGCTGCGGGAACAGGCGCTGTTCAAAGCGCGGCAGGGCCACGGCCATGTTGGCCCCCAGCCAGAACTGCGGCTCCGAGGCACTGAAGCCCTGCAGAGTTTCCTGCTGGGTCACCTGTTTTTTGGCGGCCAGAAAGGCGGACTTCAGGCTGGTCTGGCTGCGCATCGCGTCGGCAAACAGCGCTTCGCCAAAATAGGTGTACTGCGGGGCGTTGGTGCAGCCAAACGAGGGACGGTCTGCCGCTGAGGCGGTGATGATCAGCGCATCCGCCGAACGCAGCGGGTCAATGAAGCTGCCGGAATAACAGCTGGAAATGACGATCACCCGCCAGCGGATGTGGGCACGGTCCAGTGCGCCGCGCAGCCATTCCGGGGTCAGCGGGTCCAGCGACAGCGGCTCGTTGGCCAGTTCAAACAGTCCCGGCTCGCCGTGTGAGGTCAAAAACAGGAACAGCACGTCCTCTTCGGCATTCATCTGCTGGCCGATGCGCATCAGCGCCCGCTCGATGCTGGTGCGGGTGGCCATCGGCAGGGTTTCCTGCGTGCCCTGATTGTTGATCAGCGCCAGCGAGCGGCCCAGCGTGCCGAAGCGGGTGTCAAACTGCTTGCGGGTCTGCTCGATTTCGTATTTGAACACATCCTGATAGCCAGCACCGGCCACGCCCATGAAATACCAGTCGGTCTGGCCGAGCACCCCGGCATTGAGGTGCCCGAGGCTTTCGTCCAGCAGGTTGGACTGGTTGTACAGGGCGGTTTCAGACAGCCGGTACACGGGCGCATCGACTTTCCAGATCGGCTGGCTGTCGATGGCCGACTGCCACACGGTGAGCACCGTGATCGTGCCAGCCAGCAGCAGCCCACGCTCCCACCAGGGCCACTGCAGGCCACGGGCCAGCACCCACAGCACCGCCACCGACTGCCAGATGAACAGCACCACAAACAGGGTGGGCATCCACGGATACAGCAGCTCCGGCAGGCGGTCGGTCTGGCCGAGGAACTGCAGGGTGCTTTCCAGCAGGGCCACCCACACATCGGTGGCCAGCCACAGCACCGGCGGCACCAGCATCAGCCGGGCCAGACCGTGCTGCTGGGCCAGAAAAATCCCCATGATCAACCCGATGAACGGCCAGATCAGGTAGCTGATCAGCCCCTGCAGGTTGAAATGCCCCTGCCCCTGCGCACTGACCCAGCCAAACAGCAGGTTGGCCAGCGACGCCAGCACCGCCAGCAGCAAAAACTGCACCGCCGTCGGCACCACCCGGTTCAGCGCACGGCGCGACCCCAGCAGCATCCACAGCGCCGCCAGTCCATTGTTGGATAGGTCACTGAACACCTGGCGGGAGGGCCGTAGCTCTAACATGCAAACTCAATCCGGCCTTCAGCGAGACCTGCAAAAAACGCCTGACGCGGGGTGCCCTATGATACGGTGAAAACCCCGGCGAATAACCGCATCTGTACAGTTTTTTTGGACCGGCTGTTCACGCCGGTTCCCCCGGCCAGCGCACCTGTATGGCGCGCTGTGCCACCCCTGCGGCGGGGTCATGCGGCAGCCAGCCCAGACAGGGCGCACCCAGCATGTGCCTCAGGGTGTCCACCTGTGCAGCCACCTGCGGGACCCCGGCTTCGGCTTCCACCGCATAAAAACCGGCCAGCACCAGCCCATCCCTGCGGATGACTTCTGCACTCAGCAGTGCATGGTTCAGACAGCCCACCCGTACGCCCACCACCAGCAACACCGGCACCTGCAACTGCCGGGCCACATCGGCCAGGGTTTCCCGGTCGTTCAGTGGCACCCGCCAGCCCCCGGCCCCTTCGATCAATACCCGGCTGGCGGCCTGCAGGCTGCCCCGGATCAGGCCGACGATGCGGCTCACCTGCAGGCGGCGGCCCTCGTGTGCCGCTGCCAGATGCGGCGACCACGGTTCACGCAGCCGGAACGGACACACTTGGGCCGGGTCCAGCCGCACCGAACTGGCGGCCATCAGCTGTTCGGCATCCTCACTGACCAGCTGTCCCTGGGCATCGGTCCGGCAGCCAGAAGCCACCGGCTTCAGCCCCAGACTGTCCAGCCCCTGCTGGCTGGCCCGCTGCAACAGGGCCGCGCAAACCGTGGTCTTGCCGACGCCGGTGTCGGTGCCGGTCACAAAATAAACCTGCCGCTTCGGGCGCATGATTTTTTCCTCAAAAAACACCACATCAGCCACGGGCCGCCAGCCGTGCCCACAGGTCCGAGGCTGCCTGCTCACGCTGCAGGCGCAGCAACAGCACCTGATAATCCAGCGCAATCGGTTCTGGATCGCGCCACCACTGCCGCCACTGCGCCACAGACACGGTCGGACGGGGCAGTGCCGCCCCCAGCTGCGCCCCACCCATCTGGCGCAGGTCCTGCCACAGGCTGCGCAGGTCGGCATACGGCTGATGGATGGCAAACTGCTCCGCCTGCACCACCCCGGACTGGGCCAGCCAGTCTGCTGCTGGATGGAACTGCATCACCGGCACCCCAGGGCAGCGGGCCTGCAGCGCCGCCAGTGAACCCTGCACCGGCACCGCCACATGGGCTTCACCACCGGGGCGCAGCAGGCGCAACAGCGCAGGCAACACCTCCGGCCCCAGCCAGTGCAGCGCAAAACTGCTCACCCAGCCATCCAGCATCCCTTCCGGCAGCGGCAAATCGGCCAGATCCAGACACAGCGGTTCAATGCCGTCCACCCGGTCCAATCCGTCCAGCATGGCCGGGGCCTGATCAATCGCCCAGACCCGGGCACCCCGCGCCGCCAGTGCCCGTGCCAGTCGTCCCGTCCCGCAACCGGCATCCATCCACACCTGCCCCGGCTGCACCCGCTCCCCCACCTGCGCCAGCAGCCGGGCAGCCACGCTGGCCTGCAGCGGACTGGCCTGCTCGTAGGTGGCTGCGGCCCGGTCAAAAGCCTGCCAGACCGCACGGGGGCTAGACATGGCTGAGCCCACCGGCCTGTGGATTGGCCGCACCGCAATACGGACAGGCCAGCGCCTGCATGGTCATCTGGTGGGGACAGCGCTGACAGCGCACCATCTGCCGGGGTGGCTGGCAGCGGCCATCCACCTGGCCATCACGCCCGTCGATCTCGCGCAGTCGCGCCGTCAGCACAGCCTCACTGAGCCCATGGCGCTCACGGAGCAGCTCCCACAGCGCCAGCGTGACCAGTTTCAGCTGCTCATGGCGGCGTTCCAGCACATTCAGGCGCTGCTGCAGCTGCAGGGTCTGCTGGTTGAGGCCCTCCACCCGTGAGCCCTGCGCATCGGCGCGCCGGCTCAGCCCATCCAGCTCGGCCTGCTGAAAAACATCAAACAGATCCATCGGTCTTCTCCTGCCGGTCCGTTGCCGTCATGCTGGCCTGAAAATAGCCATCAAAGCGCACCGCCTCCCCCAGCCACTGCTGGTCTGGCGGCAGGTGTTCCAAAAAAGCCCCATGGCGTGGCCGTTTCACCACCACCCGCGCCGCCACCCGGCGTGCCTGGGCCAGCAGCGCCGGCTCATCGATCTGATCCTGCAGCAACTGGTGCAGCAGCTGCATGGGTTTTTTCACTTTGGCAGCCTGCTGTGCCTGCCCGGGAAACATCGGGTCCAGATACACCACCTCCGGGGCAGTCTGCTGGCGCAGCCACAGGCCCGCATGACCCGGCTGGATGTGCAGGCGCGACAGCACCGCCGCCAGACCGGGCTGCTGCTGACCCCGCCGCCACTCGTCCAGCAGCAGCGCCAGCACCACCGGGTCACGCTCCACCGCCGTGACCTCGGCACCCAGTGCAGCCAGCAACAGCGCATCATGACCCAGTCCGGCCGTGGCATCCAGCACCTGTGGTGGGCCCTCGCCCCGGCCCAGTCCACAGGCCCGCGCCAGCAGCTCGCCCCGCACCGAGGCTCGCCGCAGCCGCGGCCACTCCCCGGCCCAGTCTGGCTGCATCCGCATGCCATTGGCGGCCAGCCACAGCCCCTGTGCATCGACCAGCAGTGCCAGCGCCGGATGCTGGCGCAGCCAGCGGGCCGCAAACGCTACACCGCTGTCCTGCAACTGCACCGGCTGCCCCCAGTCGGCCAGCTGGTGGGCCCAGTGCTGCGCCGCCGGTCCGGCGTCCGGGGCTGCCCACAGCGGCAACAGGGCCCGGCTCACCAGTGCACCAGCCCCGTCCACGAAGTCAGCAGAATCAGCAGCCCAAAGCCAATCCGATACCAGGCAAACACGGTGAAATCATGCCGTGACACATAGCGGATCAAGGCCCGGATCACCAGCAGCGCAGAAATGAACGCCGTGACCATGCCAATGCCCAGCACCACCAGATCATCGGCCACCAGTTCATGGCGGTGCTTGAACAGGTCCAGCAGTCCAGCGCCCATCAGCACCGGAATGCCCAGAAAAAAGGAAAACTCCGCAGCGGCCTTGCGCGACACGCCCATCAGCAGGCTGCCAATGATGGTGGCACCGCTGCGCGACGTGCCAGGAATCAGCGCCAGACACTGGATCAGACCGATGGCAGCGGCTTTTTTCAGGCCAATCTGCTCGACTTCCTGCTCCACCACCTGATGCTCGCGCTTTTCCGCCCAGAGGATCACCATCCCACCGACAATCAGCGCCAGCGCCACCGTCAGCGGGTTGAACAGGTAGGCCTTGATGACGTCGCCCAGGGTCAGGCCCAGCACCACAATCGGCACCGAGGCCACGATCAGCCCCAGCGCCAGACGCTGGCCGTTGAGCTCCCCGCGTAGCGCCCCCACCAGCGCCCCCCACAGTTTGCCCCAGTATTCATAAATCACCGCCACGATGGCGCCGATCTGAATGGCCACCTCAAACAGCTTGCGCTTGTCTTCGGTCCAGAAATCCAGCAGGTGTCCCGCCAGAATCAGATGTCCCGTGCTGGACACCGGCAAAAACTCGGTGATGCCCTCGACCAGCCCCATGATGACAGCCTGCAGCCAGAGTAAAACGTCCATCGCCCCTGCACCCACCCCAAAAAAAATGGCCCTAATTTAAGCGCAATCACCCACGCCACAACTTAAGTGCAACAAATCACCGTGACCCGCTCAGGGCTGCCGGGCCGCGCGCTGTGCGTCGATTTTTTTCCAGGCGTCATCGCGCAAATACACCGGCAGCGCCTGATGGGCCGGCAGCGCCAGCCCGGCCTGCCACTGCACCCAGCCCAGCCGGGCAATGTCCACGGCACTGGCACACCACCCGGACTGGACCTGCTGCGCCCCTGGCACCAGGGCCGCACCATCGCCCACCAGCAGCGCAGTCGCAGCCGACCAGCCCTCAGGCCACTGCAGGGCCGAAGCCGCACACAGCTGCTCGGGCCCGGCGGGCTGCATCAGCCCGGCAGCATCCTGCACAAACGCCCCGGCATACACCTCCTGCATCCGCGCATCCAGCACCCCCATGCAGGCCGTGACGTGGCCCTGACGCTGGGCAGACTGGGCCAGCGCCTGCAGGCTGGACACCGGCAGCAGCGGCAGCCCATGGGCCCAGCCCAGTGCCTGCGCCACGGCGGTGTTGATGCGGATGCCACTGAATGACCCCGGCCCCCGGGCAAACGCCACCGCCTGCAATCCGGCAAAATCCACCCCCACCTCGGCCATCACCGCCTCGATCATCGGCAGGATCTGCCGGGTCTGTTCGCGCGGGGTACGGTCCTCCCGGAAGGCCAGCACCCCCGTGGCGTCATACAGCGCCACCGAGCAGTGCGCCTGTGCGGTTTCCAGTGCCAGCAACATGCCCTTCCCCTTTTTGACTAAAACCATTGGAGCAGCCGCCATGATACCCGCTTCAGCCGCCAGAAAAACGCCATGGTGTGCAGGGGGTGGCCAGTCTGTTCTTTGGGCGGCATTGCGGTATGATCAGGTCAAACCCCAGAACACCCGGTCCTGCCATGAGCCAGTCTGTGCGCCGCCGTCGCCGTCCCCGCCCGGTTTTCCGTCCGGTCCGTCCCGCCCCGCTGATCCCGCTGCGCCGCCGGGTGGCCAGTGGACTGACCGGGCTGGTGCTGGGGGGCCTGCTGGGGGCGGGACTGGATTTTGCGGTGTCCCTGCTGCGTGCGTTTGCACAGCCCCACAGCAGTGGCCAGCTGGCGTGGCTGTTTGTGTGGGTGCTGGCCGGGGTGGGGGCGTTGCTGGGAGGATTGCTGGGCAGTCAGGCCGGGGAGTTTTTTGGCCGGTTGCTTAACCCGCTGGCCGATGACCAGAGCAACGAAGCCGGGGAATGGCTGATGCGGGTCATGATCAAGGGACTGGGGATTGCCCTGCTGCTGTGGGCCCTGGCGCTGTGGTTCACGCCCTGAAGGCGCTCAGCCTTCAGAGGTCTTCGGGAAATTCCAGCCCACCGGCGCTGTCGCTGCGCAGGCCCACGCGGCGCTCCAGGTTTTTTTGCAACTGCTGTTGCTGGGTGCGCAGGCGCTGCAGCTTCTGGCGCAGCGGGCCAAACGGCGAGCGCACCGGTTCACGCTCCAGCACCTCAGGGTCAATGTGCGCGCGCAGGCTGGGGTAACGGTCCAGGGTGCGCTGCAGGTTCTGCGATTGCACATAGTGCCAGCAGGCCTGCAGGTTCAGCCGGGGCGGCACCACAGGGGACAGCGGCTGCAGCCCCCGCAGCTGCCGCTGGGCAGTACCGGTCCACGGGCTGCAGGAGGTGGTTTCGACCTGGGCCAGCGCCTGCTCGGCTTCGGATTCACCCAGCCCGGCCCACTGCATGGCCTGCTCCACCGAGCGTCCGGCCATGGGCGACACGGTGGCCGCCTGACGCTGCAGGCTGGCCATCCACGGGGTCAGCCGGGGGGCCAGACGCGATTGTTCTTCACTGAGGGTGTCCAGCATGCGCCGGGTGAACTGATGGGGCAGCGTCAATAACAATGGATCACTGAATCGAAGCATGGCCAGGCCCGAATGGTTTTCATTTGTGGGGTCCAGTGTAGCGTTTTGGTCATCGCGGACCGGCTGGCTTTGTTGGACAGGCAGGCGCATTTAATCTGCCTCCCACGGGGCACGCACCGGCTGCAGTCCCGTCCGCAGCCACTGGCCTTTTTGCCGGTAGTGGTCGGCACTGGCCTGCAGCCGCGGCTCGATCAGGGCGGGGTCCAGACTGCGGATCACCTTGCCGGGCGTGCCCACCACCAGTGAATAATCCGGAATCTGCTGGTTTTCACCGATCAGGGTGTTGGCACCGATGATGCAGTAACGGCCAATGCGCGCGCCATTGAGCACCACGGCCTGGATGCCGATCAGGCTGTAGTCGCCCACACTGCAGCCATGCAGCATGGCCTGATGGCCGACGGTCACGCCACGGCCCAGCGTCAGCGGAATCCCGGCATCGGTGTGTAGCACGGCGTTTTCCTGCACATTGCTGTCCGGCCCCACCTCAATCGGGTGATTGTCGGCACGGATCACCGCCCCGAACCACACACTGGCGCCCTGCCCCAGCCAGACTGGCCCGATCAGGTCTGCCGACGGGGCCACAAAGCCGGACCAGTCGGCTTCTCCTTCAAAACGGGGCGCCTGCCCCTGCCATGCATACAGCATCACGGTCACTCCTGCGCAAAGTACGGAACATCACACCGGCTCCACCGGACGGGCCGCCATCAGCAGCGGCCACTGCACCTGCCAGCCCAGCCCACGGTTGAGCAGGCTGACCAGAATGCGTGCGGTCAGCCCCCAGATCACCTCGCCTTCGAGCTGGTAGCTGGGCATGTCCACCCACTGCGCCCCAAACCGGATGGTGTGTGGCTGGGGGGTGGCTGCCTGCAGCTGCTGCAGGGACACCCAGAAAATCCGGTCAATTTCATCCGGCTGAGCCTGCAGGGGGGTGTCCGGGTCAATCAGGCCGACAATGGGCCGCACCCAGATGCCGCTGCGGGCCCGCTGGGCTGGCAGGCTGCCGAGCAGGTGCACAGCAAACGGATCGAGGCCGATTTCTTCATGCGATTCGCGCAGGGCCACCACAATGTTGCTGGTGTCACCCGGTTCACGCTTGCCCCCCGGAAACGACACCTCCCCGGCGTGCTGCTTGAGCTGCAGGGACCGTCGGGTCAGTACGATGCGTGGCACCGCCTCCCGGGTCAGTGCCACCAGCACCGCCGCCTCGGCAGGCCGGGTGCGCCGGTCAAACTTCAGGCGTTCCTGCAACCGCTGCAGGGTCGGGTGTAGCTTCATCGCATTGGCGGTCATCGCATCCTCCCCATGTCCTGCCCTCAAGAGTACGCTTTTTATACAGTCTGGCAATTGCAGACCAAGACGCCCCGGTCACTGCATGGCATCATCGCTGCAGTGTACCGGTCTTTTTGGCCTTCAGGAGCAGTTCAACATGGCCTTTTGCATGCGCTGTGGCGCAGTGGCGGAATCGAGTATTCCCCCCAATGACTCCCGGCAGCGCATCGTCTGCACCCAGTGTGATTTTATCCACTATGAAAACCCCAAAGTGATCTGTGGGCTGCTGGCCACCTGGCAGGACAAGGTGCTGCTGTGCCGCCGAGCGATTGAGCCACGCTATGGGCTGTGGACCCTGCCAGCCGGATTCATGGAAATCGGCGAAACCATGGCCGAAGGCGCCAACCGCGAGTGTCAGGAAGAGGCCGAAGGCGAAGGCGTTGAGCCGCAGCTGTACTGCCTGTATGACCTGCCGCACATCGGCCAGATCTATGCGCTGTACCGGGGTGAGCTGAAAGACGGGCTGTTTGGGGCGGGCAGCGAAAGCCTGGAGTGTGCGCTGTTTGCCGAGTCAGAAATCCCCTGGGATGACTTGGCCTTCCGGGCCATCCAGCAGACCCTGAAGCACTTTTTTCATGACCGGCGGACCGGGGTGTTTCCCATCCACCACGAGATGATCGGCCTGCAGCGCTGAACGCCACAGGCCAGTTGCGGGCTTACTTGGTCATCGTGGTGTAGCAATCGGCCAGCTCGGCCATGACGATGCCCTGCGCACGGGCCCTGCGGGTCTGTTCTTCGGTGCTCAGCGGGGCACCGGCGGTGCGCAGTGACAGCAGCACGTTGTAGATGTTGATCCACTCGGCGGGCTTGGTGCCAGACTGGGTGTCGGTGGTGGTGCTGGCATCCGACAGGGTGACCACGCCGGTGCCGGTGCTGCTGCTGATCAGTGCGGCCACGTCGAGCTTGGCCCGGGGGGCGGGGGACTGGGTGCTCAGCTGCAGGCCATCATAGGCCTCGCCATAGATGTCCGGACTGCCGACCAGCAGGGTCGGGGCCACATAGGCGCTGGATTTGTCCGGACTCAGGTAGGCCGCGCGCACATAGCCCACGCGGTATTCCTGGGTCTGGCTGCCATCCCTGAGGCTGGCCGTCAGGCTGCCGTTGCAGTCGTGGTTGCGGTCGGACACGATGTTGCCATTGGGCAGCAGGGTGATGCCGATCGGGTCTGCCGACAGGGTGCTGGTGCAGGCACTGGGGTTGGTGGGGCTGCAGTTGCTGCCGTATTTGAAGGTCAGCTTCAGGCTGAGCGGAAAAATGTACCGCTGCCCACTGGCCACGGTCGAGGCCACCCGCCACACGGCACGGTCCAGGAAGGTGTCGGCATTGCTGGTCTTGTACAGGGTGTCGGTTCCGCTGACCGAAGCGTTCTGGGCGGGCTGGCCATTGATCAGGGTCTTTTGCGACCAGGTGCCCAGCTCGCCAGCCGGAACCTGTTGCAGGTTGCTCAGGTTGGTGTAGCTGCGGTAGGTGGCCTCGCTGCCCGCCACCACCACATCACGCAGCAGGCGGCCAGTGTCAAAGCTGATTTCGGCCTGTGGGCTGCCATCGGTGCGCGACAGCAGCGCCCACTGGTAATTTTCGATGCGGTTGTTCAGGGTGTTGAAGCGGGCCTGGTCCGATTTCAGCCGCAGACGGCTGTAGGGCTGAGAGGTGTACAGGCTGCTGGCGTCCTGCAGGTTGGCGGCGGTGCCGCTCCAGTGCATGCCCTGCCCCATGGCCCGGTTGTCACGGTCATTCACCACGTGGATCTGCATGACGGTGTACTGGCCGTTGCCGGTGTTGTTGCTCTGGATACCCAGATTCAGGTTGGAGGAATTCAGGCCGGGCAGCTTGCTGGTGTCCACGCCAAACAGGGCCAGGGCGGGTGAGCCCCAATAGGCCCCGGCTTTCAGGGTGTTCAGGGTCCGGGCCAGCCGCTGGCGCGCTGTGTCGAGGTCAATCAGCGCAATCGCCGGGTAGCGGCTGTCCTGCTGGTTGGCTTCCAGCCAGGGCTTCAGGTTTTTTGCCAGTGTGGTTTCATTGGCAAAATCTGCCGCCGGAATGTCTTTTTCCAGCTTGTCGATGCCCCGCTTCATGGCCTCGCTGATGACAATCCGGTTCACCGGGGCTTCATCCACGTAGGGTTCCAGCGGCTGGCCCTGGGCATTCTGCTCGCGCAGGCCCTGCAGCAGCCGGGTGATGTTCAGGGCCACGTTGGCATCCGGGGCATCCAGCCCGGTTACGGCACTGGAGCTCAGGTCCAGCGGGGTGATCCGCACCAGTGGCTGGTCGGTGGATTCGGCACCGGTCAGCTCACGGGCCGGGTCGATCTTGGCGGTGCCCAGCACCACTTCGCGCTGGCCGTTTTCGGCCCGCAGGTAAAACGTGGCCACCGTGCCGGAGGGGCACTGCCCAGTGCCGATTGAGGTGGTCACATCCACCACGGAGCCACAGCGGTAGTTCAGGTTCACCACCGGATCCACCGTGAATTCAAAACGCAGGCAGCTGGTCCCGCTACAGCTGTTGCGGGTCACCCCGGCCTGGGGGTTTTCATTAATCTGGCTGGAGCCGCCACAGGCACTCAGGGCCAGTGACAGGGCGCTGATCGCCCACAATGCGGATGGGTGACGGTTCATCATCATCTCCTTGTTGCCCGTCACGCCCCTCGGCGCCACGGTCCCGAATCAATCTGTCCACAACCGCCCCGGACTAGGGGGCGGGCTGAATCGCCTGAATCTGCACCTGTCCCTGCCGGACCAGCCGCAGGCCATCCAGCTCGGCGGCCTCGGCCAGTGGCGTCAGCACCAGGTAGCGGGCCTGCGCCGGGCGGCGCAACACCCCGGACAGGCCGCTGTGCTGCAGCACGGTGGCGGGCAGTTTTTGCTGAAAAAATCCGGCTGCGCCTTCCAGAATGCAGCGGTTCTGATCCAGAAACACCGCCAGCGGCCAGTAAAACGCTGGCTGCTGCTCGTATTGGGTAAACGACTGCAGCGCAAGCCAGGCTGCCTGGGTGTCCAGCCCCAGCAGGGTCAGGTCCTGCTCATCGGCTGAAGGACGGATGAAGCCCCGGTAGGCGCGGGTGTCCGTGACCCGGCTCAGCCGCGACAGGCGACCGTCCGGCAGGCAGCGCTGACCCAGCAATTGCTCGACCTCCGCGGCGGGCAGCACCCGGTATCGGGGGGAAAGGACCGGCTCGGCCACTGCAGCCTGTGGGGTACGGCCCAGCAGCCGCGACAGGCTGATCCCGCTTTCGCGCTCGATCACCTGTACCCGCCCCTGGCCATCGACCACGGGATAAAAGCGCTTGCGGCCTTCAAGGTTGAATTCACGCTGCTCCAGGTATTCGCTGTCCACGTAGCGCTCCCCATCGACTTCCTGAATGGGTGACGGGGCGGGTGCCGGGCTGTCCACAGCTGTGGCCGCGGTCTGCTGCGGTGACGTGACCGGGGAAGCCGGTGCGGCAACGGGTGCGGCCGCCCGAGGGCCAGTGGGGGTGGCAACAGGAACAGGCGAACGCACCGGCGCAGGCCGGGAGGCTGGGGCAGCGGCAGGCATGGCCGGTTTTGCAGGGGAGACCGGACGGCGCACAACGATCATTTGGCCATCCGGCCCCGGAATGCTGTAAAAGGCTTCGGCCTCAGCCGCCGGGGTTGCAGCCACTGACCCGGCTGTCACCACCAGCAGCAGGGCCAGCAGGGCCCAGCATCGCCACCCGACTGTCTGCATTGCCATCACCAGCGCGTCCGGTAGGCCGCCCCCAGAATGATGATCTTGGCGCTGGTCTTGACGTTCAGACCCGCGTAGGGGTTCAGC
>JBPOIS010000183.1:0-13797 GCA_052034295.1 Pseudomonadota bacterium | reverse complement strand
CTGAGCTGGCGCGGTTTTTGCCCCACCAGCGGCTCAGTGGCAGCGTAGCCGCTGAAGCAGACCTGAACGCCACACCCCTGACCCCGGAACAATGGCAGGCGGCAGCGCCGGTGTTGCAGGGACTGGTGTCTGAGAGCCGTGTGCTGGGCCACAGCAACCAGATCAGTGAAATCCGCCTGTTTGCCGAACGGCTGCAGCAGGCTGCGGCCACCCACCTGCTGCCGGCACTGGCCCAGCAGGCGGGTCAGTTGCTGCAGGATCTGGACAGCTTCAATGTGCGTGGCATCCGCCAGCGGCTGGCCGGTTTTGCCGACTGGGTGGAAGCCCTGTCCGCGCAGCAACAGGCCCCCGGGCCAACCGAAGCGCCCTAGGCCGGAGACGGCTGGCCCGCCAGCAGTGGCCGCAGGAATTGCCCGGTGAACGAGCCGGCCACGTTGGCCACCTGTTCCGGGGTGCCTTCGGCAATGATGTGGCCGCCCCCGGAACCGCCTTCCGGGCCAAGGTCGATCACCCAGTCGGCGGTTTTGATCACGTCCAGGTTGTGTTCGATCACCACCACGGTGTTGCCCCGGTCGCGCAGGTGGTGGAGGATGTCCAGCAGCTTGGCAATGTCCTCAAAATGCAGCCCCGTGGTCGGTTCATCGAGGATGTACAGGGTCTGGCCGGTGTCGCGCTTGGCCAGTTCACGCGCCAGCTTGACCCGTTGCGCCTCCCCGCCGGACAGCGTGGTGGCGGCCTGCCCCAGCCGGATGTAGCCCAGTCCCACCTGGATCAGTGTGTCCAGTTTGCGGTGAATCGCCGGGATGGCACTGAAAAACGCCGCGGCATCCTCCACGGTCATATCCAGCACGTCGCTGATGGTTTTGCCCTTGTAGTGCACCTCCAGCGTCTCACGGTTGTAGCGCTTGCCATGACAGGCGTCGCAGGGCACATACAGGTCCGGCAAAAAGTGCATTTCCACCTTGATCAGGCCATCGCCCTCGCAGGTCTCGCAGCGTCCCCCTTTGACATTGAAACTGAAGCGGCCCGGCGCATAGCCACGGGCACGGGCCTCGGGGGTCTGGGCAAACAGCTCCCGCAATGGGGTGAACACCCCCGTGTAGGTGGCGGGGTTGCTGCGAGGGGTGCGCCCAATCGGACTCTGGTCGATGTCCACCACTTTGTCGAGCTGCTCCAGCCCGGTGATCGCGGCAAACGGGGCCGGGGTCAGGGTGGTGGCGCCGTTGAGCTGGGTGCTGGCCAGTGGCAGCAGGGTGCGGTTGATCAGGGTGGATTTGCCGGAGCCGGACACGCCAGTGATGCAGGTGAACCGGCCCAGCGGCAGGGTCAGGTCCACCTGCTGGAGGTTGTTGCCGGAAGCCCCCAGCAGTTTCAGGGTGTAGTCCGGGTCCACCGGATGCCGGACCTGCGGGACGGCGATACGCCTGGTGCCGGCCAGATACTGTCCGGTCAGCGATTCCGGGTGGCGGGCCAGCTCGGCGGCGGTCCCTTCGGCAATCACCCGTCCCCCGTGCACCCCAGCCCCCGGTCCGATGTCGATGATGTGGTCGGCCGCGCGAATGGCATCTTCGTCGTGCTCGACCACCAGCACAGTGTTGCCGAGGTCGCGTAGGCGGATCAGGGTGGACAGCAGCCGGTCGTTGTCGCGCTGGTGCAGGCCAATCGACGGTTCATCCAGCACGTACATGACCCCCATGAGGCCCGCACCGATCTGCGAGGCCAGCCGGATGCGCTGGGCCTCACCGCCGGACAGGGTGTCGGCGGCGCGCGCCAGGGTCAGGTAATTCAGGCCGACACTGACCAGAAAATGCAGCCGCTCACGGATTTCCTTGAAGATCTTGTCGGCAATTTCGCCCCTGGCCCCGGACAGTTGCAGGTCGCGGTAATACTGCTCGGCCTCGCCGATCGACAGGGTGATGATGTCCGGCAGGGCACGGTCGGCCACCCGCACGTGACGGGCAATGTCATTGAGCCGGGCACCGTGGCACACCTCACAGGGGGCATCGGACAGGTACTGGGCCAGTTCGTCGCGTACCATCTGGCTTTCGGTGTCGCGGTAGCGGCGCTCCAGATAGGGCAGCACCCCTTCAAACGGCTGGGTCTTCTGGGTGCGGCGGCCGCGCTCGTCGGTGAAGGCAAAGGTGATGCGTTCCCGGCCCGAGCCGTGCAGCAGCTTGTCCTGCTGGGCCTTGCTGAGGCTATGCCACGGGGCGTTGCGGTCCATGCCGTAGTGGTCGGCCACGGTGCCCAGCAGGCTGAAGTAATACGGCCGCTGCCGGTCCCAGCCCCGGATGGCCCCCTGATTGATCGACAGCTCCGGGTTGTGCACCAGCTTGCTGGCGGCAAAATGACTGCGCTGACCCAGTCCATCGCAGGCCGGGCAGGCCCCATAGGGGTTGTTGAAGGAAAACAGCCGCGGCTCCAGCTCGGCCACCGCCCGGTCACAGGCCGGACAGCTGTGCCGTGCCGACAGCAGCCGGTCGGGCTGCTCGCCATTCATGAAATGCAGCAGCACCAGCCCGTCGCCCAGCTTCAGTGCGGTTTCAAATGATTCAGCAATGCGGTTGCCCAGATCGGCACGCACCTTGAAGCGGTCCACCATCACCTCGATGGTGTGCTTTTTGTTTTTTTCCAGCACCGGCGCGTCATCCAGATCCACCAGCTCGCCATCGACGCGAGCACGTACAAAGCCCTGGCTGCGCAATTGGTCAAACAGGGTGCTGTATTCGCCCTTGCGCTCACGCACCACCGGGGCCAGCAGCATCACTGCCGTCTGCTCGGGCAGGGCGCGCACCGTGTCGACCATTTCGGTCACTGACTGCGCCACCATCGGCAGGTCATGCTCGGGGCAGTAGGGTGTGCCCACCCGTGCATACAGCAGGCGCAGGTAGTCATAGATCTCGGTGATCGTGCCCACGGTCGAGCGCGGGTTGTGGCTGGTGGATTTTTGTTCGATGGCGATGGCCGGGGACAGACCCTCGATGGTGTCCACATCGGGTTTTTCCATCTGGCTCAAAAACTGCCGGGCATAGGCCGACAGCGACTCGACATAGCGGCGCTGGCCCTCGGCATACAGAGTGTCAAAGGCCAGGCTGGACTTGCCGGAGCCGGACAGGCCCGTGATGACCACAAAACGGTCGCGGGGAATGTCCAGCGAAATGTTTTTGAGGTTGTGGGTGCGGGCGCCGCGGATGCGGATGTGGGATTGGCTCATAAGGACAAGCGGGGCGGCAATCGGGGAAAATGTCTTTATGCAGGCGAATGCACCCGGCTTCAAGGTGCATTTTTGACCGCAGGACGGACCTGTGCTGCGGTCTTTGCTGCCCCAAAGTAGCCTATACTGGCGCCCCCTGAGCCGCCTGCCTTCGTTTGACCAAAGGATTCTTGCCGCCATGAATGTTTCAGAACGCCGTGCCACTGCAGCGCTGGGCAGCATTTTTGCCCTGCGCATGCTCGGGCTGTTCATGATTGTGCCGGTGTTTGCGGTCTATGGACAGCAGTATCAGGGGGCCACCCCGGCGCTGCTGGGACTGGCCATCGGGATTTATGGCCTGTCGCAGGCGCTGATGCAGATTCCCATGAGCCTGCTGGCTGACCGCTACAACCGCAAACGCCTGATTGCGCTGGGCCTGCTGGTGTTTGGGGCCGGAGGGGCGGTGGCGGCGCTGTCCACCTCGATCTGGGGGGTGATTGGCGGGCGGGCGCTGGCCGGGGCCGGGGCCATCAGCGCTGTGGCCATGGCGCTGCTGGCCGATGTCACCCGTGAGGAACAGCGCACCAAGGCCATGGCTGCGATGGGCATGAGCATTGCGCTGTCGTTTATTGTGGCATTTGCCAGTGGGCCAATCCTGACCCACTGGGTGGGCCTGTCGGGGCTGTTCTGGATCACCACCGGGGCTGCCTTGCTGGCGATTGGTTTGCTGGCGGTGGTGCCCACCCCGGAGCGGGTACTGTCGCACCAGTTGATTCCCTATGCGCAGCAATTAAAAACCGTATTGAAACTAGGGGATTTAAACCGGCTGCATGGGTCGATTTTCATGCTGCATTTGGTGATGACCGCGTCTTTTGTGCTGATTCCGCATTTGCTGCTGGTCCAGGGCTGGCCTGTGGAACAACAGGGCTGGGTGTATTTGCCACTGCTGCTGCTGGGGTTTATTGCAGCAATTCCGGCGATTGTCCTGTCAGAAACCCGCAAAATGATGCGGCAGTTTTTCTGGGTGGCCATCGGGCTGATTGGGGTGGCCATGGGGGTGCTGGCCGCCCTGTACGACCAGCGCTGGGGATTGTTGCTGGGGGTGGGGCTGTTCTTTATCGGGTTTAATCTGCTGGAGGCCTTATTGCCGTCTTGGCTGGCCAAAAAATCCCCGGTGTCCAGCAAGGCCACCGCCATGGGCATCAATTCCTCCAGCCAGTTTCTCGGGGCATTTTGTGGCGGGGTGCTGGGTGGACAACTGCTGGGTCTGGGGCACGAGCCCTGGAGCTGGGCAGTCCTGCTCGGTCTGGTGCTGGTCTGGGCCCTGCTGGTGCGGGCGATCCAGCAGCCGCCCTACCTGTCCAGTCTGGTGGTGGCGCTGCCGGAGCATGCGGTGCTGCAGGACTGGGCCAGTGCCTTTTATCAGGTTGATGCGATTGAGGATGTGGTGGTGCTTCCGGCCGAAAACGTCGCCTACCTGAAGGTGGACAAGCAGCGCCTGGATGAAGCTGCGCGTCAAAAGCTGTCGCAAATCCTCGGCTATCCAGTGGCAATCTAGACCGCCTTGACGTACAGTTCAGGCTTGAATCTCCCGAGAGGAACGCGCGATGCGTGGCATCAATAAAGTCATTCTGGTGGGGACCCTGGGCCGCGATCCGGAGTCCAAAACCTTTAGCAATGGTGGTACGGTGTGCAACTTCAGCATCGCCACCAGTGAACAATGGACCGACAAGGCCAGCGGCGAGCGGCGTGAAGCCACCGAATGGCACCGCATTGTCGCCAATGGCCGTCTGGCGGAAATCTGCCAGCAATACCTGAAAAAGGGCAGTCAGGTGTATATCGAAGGCAGCCTGCGCACCCGTGAATGGGAAGATCAGGGCCAAAAACGCTACATCACCGAAGTCCGAGCCCTGGAAATGCAGATGCTCGGTGGCCGTCCCGGCAGTGGCAATGCCATGGCCCCTGCAGGCGGGGATTATCCTGAATATGAGGCCCCGCGTGCCGCTGCGCCTGCACCCCGGCCCATGGCCGAAAAACCCGAAGCGCCCCGCCCGGTAAAACCCGCACCGGCCGCCACGGATTTTGATGATGATTTACCGTTTTAACCGTTAATCTTCGCAAAGATTGCTATTTTTGGCTGGTGCGATTACCTTACCATTTTGAGCGCGCCCCCCATGTTTAAAAAAAGGGGGCATTTTGAATCCTGGAGCATTAAGGTATGAGCACTGATCTGAGCACGCTGAGCAGCACGGAGCTGAAAAAATTGATTGAGGCGGCCAATGGCATGATCCAGTCCCGCCAGCAGGAAGAGCTGCGGGCAGCCTACACCCAGTTTGAACAGATTGCTGCTGGTCTGGGGGCCACCGTTGAGCAGATCCTGGAAGCAGGACGCCATGGCAACCGCAAGGTCAAGGCCCCGCGCAAGGCGATTGAGCCACGCTACCGCAATCCGGAAAACGCCAGTGAAACCTGGACGGGCCGGGGCAAGCAGCCGCGCTGGCTGGCGGCTGCGATTGGCGCTGGCCGCAAGCTCGAAGAGTTCCTGATCAGCAAATAAGCCTCTGGCTGATGCCCAATGCCTGCCGCTGTGCAGGCATTTTTTTTGGGTGGCAAAAAAATCATTGGTTTGGACGGCCGGATTGCGCATAATCCGGGGACGCTCAAAACACAGGCAGGTGGCCCGCGCGGTGACAATCCGGACAGACAGCAAAAAACCCGGTCGTGGCTGGTGGCTGCTGGCTGCTCTGATGTTGATGGGGGCCATTGCACTGCAGATTCCGGCCGCATGGCTGGCGGCACGTTTTTTCCCCAACAATCCTTACGTGGATCAGGTGTCCGGCCAGGTGTGGTCCGGGCAGGTGATTGGTCACGGGCAGGGTCTGTCTGGCGTGCTGAGCTGGCGGCTGCGGCCGCAGGACCTGTTCTGGCTGCGTCTGGGTGCAGATGTGCAGGTTGAATCCGGGTCCACCCGCCTGCAGGGGCAAGTGGCCCTGGGGCGACAGCAGCTGTTGCTGCGTGACTGGTCGGGACAGGTGGATGCCGAAACCCTGCGCAGTGCCCTGCCGTGGCAGTGGCCGGCCAGCCCCGTGCAGGTCAGGGCGCTGGCGCTGCACTGGCACCAGCAAAAAGGCTGGCAGGCGGCGCAGGGCACGCTGAACTGGGGCGGCGGCGCGCTGGGCTATCCATTTGAGGGACGTCTGGAACGCGCCGTGCTGCCTCCGCTGCAGGGCAAACTGAGCCTGGACAAGGAGCGCCTGCACCTGGCCCTGCTGGACAACAGCAGTGCCCGCATGGGCGATGTGTATGTGGACCGTGAAAAAATGCTCGATGTGCAGCTGACCCAGCGCCTGTTGTTGAATGTCGCCGGCTATCAGGGTCAGGCGGGGCTGGACACGGCCGTGGTGTCGGTGCGCCAGCCCCTGTCCAGTCTGGGGCAGTGACCATGACCCGTCAGGATCTGCAGACCTTCCTGGATCGACTGGCCCCGGCTGTACTGGTGGCGGTGCTGGGCTGGCTGTGCTGGCAGCTGGCCGCCCTGTTCTGGCTGGTGCTGGCCCCGCCAAAACCGCTGGTGATCAACCCACCGCCCCCTGGCAGTCAGGTGCACAGCAGCCTGCCCAGCCTGATGGGCCTGAACCTGTTTGCCCAGTCGGCTGCCACCACACAGGCGGCCCCACAGATGGCCGATGTGCCCATGCAGCTCGAAGGCACCATGGTGGCCCAGCCTGCGGCACGGTCCGTGGCCATGATCCGCATCAACAACCAGTCACGGCATTACCGGATTGGCCAGCCCCTGGAGGGCAGCAGCCTGCGCCTGGCTTCGGTGTCGTGGGGCTTTGTGATGCTGCAGCGTCCGGATGGCAGTCTGGCCCGGCTGCGCTTTGGCCAGCCGGGGGTGGATGCGCCGGTGGGTGCATCGGGGGGGGTGGCGCCGGGTGCGCCTGTGCTGTCCCCGGCCCAGCAGATTGATCAGGCGCTGGATGAAGCCCGGATACAGCTGCAGAGCAATCCATCGGCCTACCTGCAGCGCATGGGCGTGGTGGCCACCGGGCAGGGCTACGAAGTCACCGAGCAGGTGCCAGCGGACCTGCGCGCCCAGGTGGGCCTGCGCCCCGGCGACCGGGTGATTTCGGTCAATGGCCAGCCGCTGGGCCAGCCACAGCGCGATGCGGCCCTGATCGAACAGGTCAAGCAACAGCGTCAGGTACAGATCCAGATCCAGCGCGGCAGCCAGACCATGACCATTCAACAGAGTTTTTGAGGTGAGGCAGACCATGGCCGTTGTTTTGCGGGGCCCGGCTGCACGGACCCAGGGGTGTTGTTATGCGTGAAAACGCCAAGAATCCTGTTTTGCGCCAGGCCCGCCGCTGGGGGGTGATGGTGCCCCTGTTGCTGGCGCTGACCGGCCCGGTCTGGGGGCAGACCTGGAAAATCAACCTGCGCGATGCCGACATCAATGCCTTCATTGGGGAAGTGGCCGACATCACCGGCAAGAATTTTGCCGTGGACCCGCGGGTCAAGGGCAACATCACCGTCATTTCCAACCGGGCCCTGAGCCGTGAAGAAGTGTTCCAGCTGTTCATGGGCGTCATGAACGTCAACGGCGTCGCCGCCATTCCTGCGGGCAACACCATCAAGCTGGTGCCGGATGTGAACGCCCGCCAGTCCGGCGTGCCGTTTGACCTGCGCCGGCAGGCCCGGGGCGACCAGATGGTCACCCGGGTGATCTGGCTGGACAACACCAACCCCAATGACCTGATTCCGGCGCTGCGTCCGCTGATGCCGCCTTCTGCCCAGCTGGCGGCCGTGCCGGGCACCAATGCCCTGATTGCTTCGGACCGGGCGGGCAGCCTGACCGATCTGGAGCAGCTGATCAACGCGCTGGACGGTGGCGACAATGACCGTCTGGAGGCCATTCCCCTGACCAACAGCCGCGTGGAAGAAATCATCGATCTGGTGCAGGCCACCACCGCCAACCTGCCCAGCCGTGACCCGCGTGGCTCACGCCTGCGCATCATTGGTGACCCGCGCACCAACCGCCTGCTGGTCAAGGGTGATGCCCGCAGCCGCAAGAAAATCCGTGACATCATCCAGCAACTGGACGTGGCCCCGGCAGACCGTCTGGGTGGCCTGCGGGTGTTCCGCCTGCAGCAGGCCAGTGCCAAAAAACTGGCTGAAATGCTGCAGGGCCTGCTCAGCAACACCTCGCTGGTCAGCAGCAACCCCTCCGGCAGCCTGACCGCCAGCAACAGTTTTGGCAGTGCCAGCAGCAGCACCGGCACCTCCGGCACGGCCAGCAGCCCCAGCGGCGGCAGTGGTGGCGAGTCCGGCAGCAGCGCGGCCAGTCTGTCCAGTGCCAGTGGCAGTTCTGGTGGCAGCGGTGCAGGGGGCAGTGCGGGCAAAGGCTTCAGCATCGTCGCCGATGAAAGCCAGAATGCACTCGTGGTCAAGGCCGATCCGGCCCTGATGCGTGAAATCGAAAGCGCCGTCCGCCAGCTGGATGTGCGCCGCACCCAGGTGTTGATTCAGGCCGCGATTGTTGAAGTCGGCGGCGACAACCTGGACCAGCTGGGCGTACAGTGGGCACTGGGCAACCCAGCCTCTGGCGTCGGGGTGATCAACTTCAGCAACGCCGGTCCCAGCCTGACCAGCCTGTATGCCGCCATTGCCAGTAAAAATCCCACCCTGGCCGGTTCCCTGAGCGGTGCCCTGCTGGGCGCAGGCCGCAGCCGCACCAACAGCAGCGGAGAGACCTCTTTTTATGGGGCCATTCTGCAGGCGCTGCAGTCCTCCAGCAGTGCCAACCTGCTGTCGGTGCCGTCGATCATGACCCTGGACAACGAAGAAGCCAACATCGTGGTGGGCCAGAACGTACCGTTCATCACCGGAACCACCACCACCAACAGCGGCAACCCTTTCAACACCATCCAGCGTCAGGATGTGGGCATCAACCTGAAGGTCATCCCCCATGTGGGCGACACCGGCACGGTGCGGCTGGAGGTGTCCCAGGAGGTTTCTGCCGTGGTTCCGACCACCAGTGCGGTCCAGTCTGCGGACATCATCACCAACAAGCGCTTGATTAAAACCACCATTTTGGCGGACGATCAACAGACCATTGCATTAGGCGGACTGATTCAGGATGATAGTACCCAATCCCTGAGTCAGGTGCCGGGGCTGGGACGGTTACCGCTGCTGGGCGGATTGTTCCGCAGCAAGGGCAATTCACAAACCAAGCGCAACCTGCTGGTGTTCCTGCAGCCCACCATCCTCAAGGACAACACACAAAGCGGTGCCCTGAGCCAGCACCGTTACGACCAGATCCGAATCCTGCAACTGCAGCTGGACCAAAATGGAGAATTTGGCCGGCTGCCTGCCAAGTTGGATCAGGTGTACCAGTCATCGGCCGATGCACGCTCACCGGTGGCCACGACCAAGCAATAAGAGGGATGCATGCTTAAACTTCAGTTTGCGGATAATCGGCAGTCGTCGTTCTGGATTGTGGACAGTCAGTTCGGCATTGGCAGCGCCCCAAAAAACCAGATCGTCATCAAGGACGAAGTCATCCTGCCGTTCCATGCGGTGATTGAACAGCAGGGCGGTCATCTGATGATCCGCCCGGCGGAGCCTGGGGCCCTGATCACCATCAATGGTGAAGCGGTCACCGACAAGGCCGAGCTCAAGGTCAATGACCGGATTGCCCTGGCCGGGGTGGAGCTGATTCTGGTCGATCCTGCCCGCAATGTGGCACGGCCGATGTCGCCCGCCAGTCCGATGGCACCGCGGCCAGCGCCCGCCCGGGCGGAAGCCAGCCAGAAGTGGCAGATCACCGCCCTGACCGGACCACTGGCCAACACCCGCATCCTGATTGATGGCGTGAAGCTGGTCGGCCGCGATCCCACGGCCGACATCCAGATCAGTGGCGGGCACATCTCGCGCAAGCATGCTGAATTTCTGCTGCGTGAGGGCCAGCTGTGGATCCGTGACCTGAATTCCTCCAACGGCACCTATGTCAACCAGCGCAAAACCAACGAGCAGCCGCTCTATCTGGGCGATGAAATCAAGTTTGATGCCGTGCTGTTTCGCGTCACCGATGGCAAGGCACCCCCAAAACAGGGCGGGCAGGTCTCGTCCACCGACAACATGGAAAAAACCCAGTTCCGTCCGGTGCTGACCCCGGCCATGCAGCGGGGGGCACCCCGCAGCGCCGACCCCGAAGCCGAACGCCGCTCGCGTCCCGGCTTGTCGCAGACACCCGTGCCTGCACCCGCTGCACCGACCCCATCCGCCGAGACCACACCGGCACCCCAGCCTGCACCAGCCCCCAGTCGGCCAGTCCCGCCTGCTGCCAAAGCCGGTGGCTTCAATCCGGCCATCATCATCGCGGTGGTGGTGATCCTGGTGGTGATGGCAGCGTTCCTGCTGATTGGGGGCAGTTGATGGCCCTGGCTGCGGGCGTGCAGGCATGACGGCCTCTGCCCCAGGGCTGGATGGTGTTCAGGCGCTGTTTTTTGATCTGGATGGGACGCTGGTCGATTCAGCAGCCGACATTCACCGCAGCCTGAATCTGGCGCTGATCCATCTGGGCCTGTCCCAGGTCAGTGCGGCACAGGTGCGCGACTGGGTGGGTCGTGGCGCCAGCCGTCTGGTGGCCTGTGTGCTGCAGCACCTGCACCAGCCCATGGCACGCCACGACGAGCTGCTGGCCCATTTCCTGTCGCTGTATCAGGCCCAGGTCTGTGTGGACAGCACCGTCTATCCCGGTGTGCTGGCCTGCCTGCAACGGGCACAGGCCCGTGGCCTGCACCTGGCCTGCATCACCAACAAGCCTTATCGTCCGGCCGTGGACCTGTTGCGGGCCCTGCAGCTGGAGGATTTTTTTGCCCTGATTCTGGGCGGTGACAGCCTGACCCACAAAAAACCCCACCCCCAGCCGCTGCAGCATGCGCTGGCCCACTTTGGCCTGCAGCCCCATCAGGCGCTGATGGTGGGGGATTCACGCAACGATGTGGAGGCCGCCCACGCGGCCGGCATGCGCTGCGTGGCGGTGCCCTATGGCTACAACCATGGTGAGGACGTCCGCAGCTGTCAGCCGGATCATTTGCTTGATTCGCTGGAATTCTTGCTTTAAGGTAAATCTTTCCCCCTTTTTTCTGTGGTTCCTGAACATGCGTGCGGTTTTGTTCTGTGGGTATTGGCGTCGCTCAGTCTGTTGAGCTGCCGCTGGAAGCAGCGCCCCTGTCTGTTTGATGGCCCAAAGCACTAGATTTTTCAGGACTCCACCATGTTGACCCCTCAGCAATTTGACGGCCTGGTTCAGGCCGGTTACACCCATATTCCCGTGTTTCGCCAGCGTCTGGCCGACACCCAGACCCCGGTCAGTGTGTTTGCGCGCCTGCGCGGACAGGGCGATTGTTATCTGTTTGAGTCGGTGCAGGGCGGTGAGCGCTGGGGCCGGTATTCGATGATTGGACTGGGTGCCCACCTGCGCATCCAGCTCAACGATCGCACCCTGCAGGTCCAGCGTGATGGCCAGATCACGGTGCTGGATCAGGACCCCTTTGCCGCCATTGAAGCGCTGATGGCAGCGTACCGTGTGCCCGGTCCGGAGGAGTTGCCGGCACTGCCGGGCTTTGTCGGCGGGCTGGTGGGGTATTTTGGCTATGACTGCGTGCGCCACATCGAGCCCCGGCTGTGCCATGCCCCGGTGGCCGATCCGGTCGGCATGCCAGACCTGTGGCTGACCCTGTCGCAGACGGTGGTGGTGTTTGACAACCTGCGTGACACGGTGTTTCTGGTGGTGCTGGCCGATGCGGCGCAGCCGGAAGCCTATGCACAGGCCCTGTCGCGCCTGGATGAGCTGGAAGCCCGGCTGGCTGCACCGTGTGTGCTGTCCAGTCCGCCCTTTGCGCTGCATCCCTTTGTGTCACAGACGGGAGAAGCCCGCTTCAAGGACAGTGTGTTGCAGATTCAGGAGTACATCCGCGCAGGCGATGTGATGCAGGTGGTGCCCAGCCAGCGCCTGAGTGCCGAGTTTGAAGGCGATGCCCTGCAGGTGTACCGGGCCCTGCGCCACCTGAACCCTTCACCGTATCTGTTTCTGGTGGAGGGCAGCACGCTGGCCGGTGAGCCCTTTGCCCTGGTGGGCTCCTCGCCGGAGATTCTCTCGCGGCTGGAGCAGGGCAAGGTCACCGTGCGGCCGATTGCCGGCACCCGTCCGCGGGGCAAAACCCCGGAGCAGGATCTGGCGCTGGAGCGCGAGCTGCTGGCCGACCGCAAGGAAATTGCCGAACACCTGATGCTGATCGATCTGGGCCGCAATGACGTGGGCCGGGTCAGTCAGGTGGGCCGGGTGCGGGTGACCGAGCAAATGGCCATTGAGCGCTATTCACACGTCATGCACATCGTCTCCAACGTGGAAGGTGAGGTACGTGACGGCGTGACCCCGCTGCAGGTGTTCAAGGCCACGTTCCCCGCAGGCACCCTGTCTGGCGCACCCAAAATCCGCGCCATGGAGATCATCGACGAGCTGGAGCCGGTGCGCCGTGGGGTGTTCGGTGGGGCAGTGGGCTATCTGGGCTGGGGTGGGGAAATGGACACGGCGATTGCCATCCGCACCGGGGTGATCCACAAGGGCAAAATCCACGTCCAGGCGGGTGCAGGCGTGGTCGCAGACTCGGTGCCCGAAAGCGAATGGAATGAGACCCTCATCAAGGCCCAGGCCGTGGTGCGTGCCGTGGAGCTGGCTGCGCATGGGCTGGCCCTGTAGTCCGGGCATGCCGGGTCCCGAAAAAACTGCACCGTTTGCTTGCCAAACGGTGCCGGTCTGCTAGAATCATCGCGCTTTTGCAGCCAGTGCATCTGGTTCGCGCCGGTAGAGCTCTGTTGGTTGAGCAACGGTCTTGTAAACCGTAGGTCCCCAGTTCGAACCCGGGTGCCGGCACCACCCTTCATTGAACACAAAAGCAGCAGTTGTGCAAAACAGTGCTTGACAGAACAGGTGATTTGCCTAAAATCGTCGCACTGATCAGGTGGGGTTGGGGAGCGGTCAAACCCAACAGACTGTAACTCTGTCGCGAAAGCTTCGAAGGTTCGAATCCTTCCCCCACCACCAGTTTGATTTTGTGAATGCTTGCAAAATCACGTGCAGCATCAGAAATGATCTGCGGGTGTAGTTTAATGGTAGAACCTCAGCCTTCCAAGCTGATGGCGCGGGTTCGATTCCCGCCACCCGCTCCATTTTTGCGGCCCACATGCTCCTATAGCTCAGTGGTAGAGCACTCCCTTGGTAAGGGAGAGGTCTCCAGTTCAAATCTGGATAGGAGCTCCAGTTTTTCTGAAAATCAGCCCATTCAGGTTGTGTTTTCAAACAAAGCAGTCCGTTGAGCCTGCTTTTTGTGCATTGTGGTACTTGTGTCTGGTGTGTGTCTGACGGACCAGAACAATCCGATTAAACAGCCGGTGTGACCGGCGTGGACTGAGGAAGATCATCATGGCGAAGGCCAAGTTTGAACGCAACAAGCCGCACGTCAACGTCGGCACCATCGGTCACGTCGACCACGGCAAGACCACCCTGACCGCAGCGATTGCCACCATCTGTGCCAAGA
>JBPOIS010000148.1:0-8567 GCA_052034295.1 Pseudomonadota bacterium | reverse complement strand
TTCGGCGATCCCCTTTCTCCGGTGGTGATCGGATTTCAGGGGTAAAGATGGTGAAAAGCCAGGCGGATTAAGCCTGCCCGTGCAGGATGGCCAGCGCCAGCGCCAGATCGTCGGGATAGGTGATTTTGATGTTGTCGCTGCGCCCTTCAATCAGGCGGATGCTGTGCCCCAGGCGTTCCATTGCGGCGGCTTCGTCCGTCACCCGTGCACCCTCGGCTTTGGCCTGGCGCAAGGCCTGAAGCAACAGACCAAAGCGGAACATCTGCGGGGTTTGACACTGCCACAGGTGCTCACGCGGCACGGTCACTTCAACCCGGCCTGCATGGCCACGTTTCAGCGTGTCGCGCACCGGCACGGCCAGCAGCCCCCCAACCGGGTCGTTCTGTAGCTGGGTCAGGAGTTTGTTCAGGCTGTCAGGGTGGATGCAGGGACGCGCCACATCATGCACCAGCACCCAGTCATCAGGGGCAGCCTCGGCACTGAGCGCCTCCAGTCCGGCCAGCACCGAATCCATCCGCTCTGCCCCGCCAGTCACAAAGCGCAGGCAGCCGGGCTGCTCATACGCCAGGGTGTGGGCCACATTGTCGCCGATCGACAGCGACACCACACAGGCCGCCAGCGGTACCTGACGGCACAGGCGGTTGATGCTGTGCTGGATGACCAGCTGGGTCCCAAGCCTCAGGTATTGCTTGGGGGTGTCGCCCCCAAAGCGCGATCCGCTACCCGCAGCAGGCAGCACGGCCCAGTGGCGTGGGGCGGCGCTCACAGGGCATCCGGGGGCAGGTCGGTGTTGATCAGCTGATCCTCGGCACTGGCGTCTGCCGGGGCGTTGAGGGTCGAGGCCGACTGGCCGGCCGACAGGGTGCTCATCTGCACGAAGGTTTCATTGGGCTTGATCAGGCCCAGATCCAGCCGGGCGTGTTCTTCCACGGCCTCCAGACCGTTTTTGAGGTCGTGTACCTCGGCACTGAGCACGCGGTTGCGCTCGGTGAGCTGTTCATTGACCTGCTGCTGCCGGGCAATTTCGCCCAGCAGCCGCATGCGGTCCTCATGGCCATTTTCGCCCCACCACAACTGGGTCTGCAAAAACGCCACCAGGACCAGCCCCAGCCCGAACAGGACCCGTCCGGACAGGGTGGACAGCATTTAGCGCAGCCCCCGGAACTCGGCACGGCCCCGGTACAGTGCGTCCACCTGCTCTTCGATGCGCAGCAGTTGGTTGTACTTGGCGACGCGGTCGGAGCGGCACAGCGAGCCGGTCTTGATCTGGCCTGCCGCAGTGCCCACCGCCAGATCGGCAATGGTGCTGTCTTCGGTTTCGCCGGAACGGTGTGAAATCACCGTGGCGTAGCCGTTTTTCTTGGCCAGATAAATGGCGTCCAGGGTCTCGGTCAGGGTGCCGATCTGGTTGAATTTGATCAGGATCGCGTTGGCCACTTGCTGGTCAATGCCACGCTGCAGGATCGCCGGGTTGGTGACAAACAGGTCGTCGCCGACCAGCTGGACTTTTTCGCCCACGATCTGGGTCAGGTAGGCCCAGCCGTCCCAGTCCGATTCGTCCAGGCCATCTTCGATCGAGATGATCGGGTACTGGCGGGCCAGACCGGCCAGATAATCGGCAAACTGCTGGCTGCTGAACGCCTTGTTGCCTTCGCCTTCCAGCACGTACTGGCCATTTTTGTAGAATTCACTGGCGGCGCAATCCAGCGCCAGCATGATCTGGCCATCGCCACCGGCCTTGTAACCGGCCTGCTCAATCGCCTGCAGGATCACGGTGATGGCTTCTTCGTTGCTGCGCAGGTTGGGGGCAAAACCACCCTCATCACCGACGGCGGTGTTCAGGCCCTGTTTTTTCAGCACCGATTTCAGGCTGTGAAAAATCTCGGTCCCGGCGCGCAGGCTCTCGCTGAAGCTGTCAAAGCCCACCGGCTCAATCATGAACTCCTGGATGTCCACGGTGTTGTCAGCATGGGCACCACCGTTGAGGATGTTCATCATCGGCACCGGCATGGTCAGCACGTCCTGACCGCGCAGGTTGGCAATGTGCTGGTACAGCGGCAGGTGCAGCTCGGTGGCCGCGGCACGGGCGGCTGCCAGCGACACCGCCAGCATGGCATTGGCGCCCAGTTTGGATTTGTTTTCGGTGGCATCCAGCGCAATCATCTTGCGATCCAGACCCTCTTGATCGCGGGCGTCATGGCCCAGCAGCAGGTCGCGGATGTCGCTGTTGGCGTTTTGCACCGCCTTGCGCACGCCCTTGCCCAGATAGCGGGCCGGATCGCCGTCGCGCAGCTCCAGCGCTTCACGCGAACCGGTCGAGGCGCCGCTGGGGGCACAGGCACGACCGACCACACCAGAATCCAGCGTGACATCCGCTTCGATGGTGGGGTTGCCGCGCGAGTCAAGGATTTCGCGGGCGCGAATGTCGGTGATCTGGCTCATGAAACACTCCGTCTTTGGGTCTAGGTTCACAACACTGTCACTGCCCGGCAGTCACAGCAGGCTTCGGTTCAATCTCAATGGGCTCAATGGGTGTCCAGCACGGCAAAGCCCTTGACCAGATCATCGAGCTGTTTGATCTGGTGCAAAAACGGCTCCAGTTGTGACAGCCGCAGCGCACACGGGCCGTCACAGCGGGCCACTTCGGGCTCCGGGTGGGCCTCCAGAAACAGCCCGGCCAGTCCGGTGGCCATGCCCGCCCGTGCCAATGTCGTCACCTGGGCGCGCCGTCCGCCGGCACTGTCGGCACGGCCGCCCGGCTGCTGCAGGCTGTGGGTCACATCAAAGAACACCGGCACATTCAGGGCTTTCATCACATCAAAGCCCAGCATGTCCACCACCAGATTGTTGTAGCCAAAGCTGCTGCCGCGCTCGCACAGGATCAGCCGGTCATTGCCGGCCTCCAGGCATTTGTGCAGGATGTGTTTCATTTCCTGCGGGGCGAGGAACTGGGCTTTTTTGATGTTGATGATCGCCCCCGTGCGCGCCATCGCCGCCACCAGATCGGTCTGGCGGCTCAGGAACGCCGGCAGCTGGATGATGTCGGCCACTTCGGCCACAGCCGCAGCCTGATCAGGTTCGTGCACGTCTGTGATGATCGGCACGCTGAAATGGGCCTTGAGGTCGGCCAGCCACTGCAGGCCCTGTTCCAGTCCCGGCCCACGGAAGCTGTGCAGGCTGGAGCGGTTGGCCTTGTCAAAACTGGCCTTGAACACATAGGGAATGCCCAGCCGGCCACAGATGTCCACGTAGCTCTGGGCAATTTCAAAGGCCAGCTCACGCGACTCCAGCACGTTCATGCCGCCAAACAGCACAAAGGGCCGGTCGTTGCCGATGACAAAATCACCCAGCGAAATGTGCGACTGTGCAGTCAGGCTCATGGAGCGCTCCTTGGTTCAGTCAGGCCTGACGCGCCTGCTGGTGGGTCAGTGCGGCCTGGACAAAGGCGGCAAACAGGGGGTGGCCGTCGCGCGGCGAGCTGGTGAATTCCGGGTGGAACTGACAGGCCACGAACCACGGGTGGTCGGGAATTTCCACCGTTTCCACCAGATGCTGGACCGCGCTGTACCCGGAGATTTTCATGCCAGCGGCTTCGATCTGCGGGATGTAGCGGCTGTTCATTTCGTAGCGGTGGCGGTGACGCTCGACGATGTCCACCTTGCCATAGACCTGCGCCATGCGGCTGCCGGGCACCAGTTCGGCTTTCTGTGCGCCCAGGCGCATGGTGCCGCCCAGGTCGGAGCTGTCACTGCGGGTGTGCAGTTCGCCGCGCTCGTCCATCCACTCGGTGATCAGGCCGATCAGCGGCTGCGGGGTGCGGCGGTTGAATTCAGTGGACGTGGCTTCGGTCAGGCCCGCCACATTGCGGGCAAATTCGATCACGGCCAGCTGCATGCCCAGACAGATGCCCAGATACGGCACCTTGTGCTCACGGGCATGGCGGATGGCGGCCATTTTGCCTTCGGTGCCGCGCTCGCCAAAGCCGCCCGGCACCAGAATGGCATCAGCCTGCGCCAGCGCCGACAGGTCGCCGCTTTCCAGCGATTCGGCATCAATGTACTGGATCTGCACCTTGTGGCGGTGCTGGATACCGGCATGCAACAGGGCTTCGTTCAGCGATTTGTAGGCGTCCGGCAGTTCGACGTACTTGCCGACCATGGCGATGGTGACCTGACCAATCGGATTGAGCAGCGCATCGGTGACCCGCTTCCAGTCCGACAGGTCCGCCACCGGCTGGCTGGCAAAGCCAAAGCGCTCACAGATCAGCTGGTCCAGCCCCTGCTGGTGGAATTTTTCCGGAATCAGGTAAATGCTGGCGGCGTCCTCGGCCAGAATCACCGCCTGCTCTTCGACGTTGGTGAACAGGGCGATCTTGCGGCGGGCATCCTCACCGATGGCGTGGTCACTGCGGCAGATCAGGATGTCTGGCTGCAGGCCAATCGAGCGCAGTTCCTTGACCGAATGCTGGGTGGGCTTGGTCTTGGTTTCACCGGCGGAGGCAATGAAGGGCACCAGCGTCAGGTGCATCAGCAGGGAATTCTTGCTGCCCAGCTCGACGCGCATCTGCCGCACCGCTTCCATAAACGGCAGGGATTCGATGTCCCCGGCGGTGCCGCCGATCTCGACGATGGCCACGTCGTAGCCTTCGGCACCGGCCTGGATGCGGCGCTTGATTTCATCGGTGATGTGCGGAATCACCTGCACGGTCGCACCCAGATAGTCGCCCCGGCGCTCTTTTTGCAGCACATCCAGATAGATGCGTCCACTGGTGAAGTTGTTGTTCCGGGTCATGCGCGCACGGCGCAGGAAACGCTCGTAGTAGCCCAGATCCAGATCGGTCTCGGCACCGTCTTCGGTGACGAACACTTCGCCATGCTGAAACGGGCTCATGGTGCCCGGATCGACGTTGATGTAGGGGTCCATCTTGGTCATCGTGACCGACAGGCCGCGGGCTTCCAGCAAAGCGGCAACGGAGGCGGCTGAAATGCCTTTACCCAGCGACGACACCACGCCGCCGGTGACAAAAATGTATTTGGTCATGACCTGTCTCGGTAAACCGCTTGCGCGGACACTGTAAAGCAGGCGCGATTTTACTTCAGGGCAGCCCCCAAAGGCAAAGCGAACTGACCGGTTTGCAGTGGGCCAGCAGGAAAAAGACCCCGGCAAGGCCCTGCCCTGCATCAAAAAAGCCCGCACAGGGTGCGGGCTTTCTGACAGGCTCTTCTGATCAGGCGATCTTAGAACTTGTGCTCCAGGGCGGTGCCGAGGATGTTGGTTTTCTGGTCGCGGGCAAAGACGCCGGCAGCGCTGACGCTGTCGAATTTCTGCTGGGCCAGATAGCCATACACAGCGGTGTTCTTGCTGAAGGCATAGCTGATGCCGCCGCCGAACTGGGTGCGCTTCAGGTCATCTGCCGGCACGTTCAGGGAGGTTTCAGACTGCTGGTATTGCAGGAACAGGCCCAGGGCGTCGGTGCCGACCGCTTCCGGCAGCTTGACATTGGCGCTGATCAGCCAGGCATCCTGCTGGTCGATCAGGGCGTTGGTTTCCGACGGCTGGGAAGTCTGGTACAGGGCACCCAGGGTGACCGCCGGGCCGGCCATCAGCTTGGCCAGATCAAACTGGCCGACCACACGGATGGTGTCGGTAGCCACGGCAACCGGGGTGGCCGAGTAGCTGCTGACCACTTTCTGGTCGGCGGCCAGTGCGGCGTAGATGCCACCCTGATCGTAAGCCACCATGCCGGAGAAGCCGTTGTCACCGTTTTTGCCATTGGCGCCCTGATCCAGGATCAGGTTCAGGGTGGCTTTGAGCGGGAGGCCTTCCAGCTCAGGCGCTTCCCAGCCGATGACACGGTTGACGCGGTTTTCGCCGGTCAGCACGCTTTTCATGTCTACCGATTCGCCGACCATGTCATTGAACAGGTCCACCTTGTTTTGCGACTCTTTCAGGGCGGTGTCAAAACGGCCAAACTTCAGGGCACCAAACTGGGTGCTTTTCAGACCGACAAAACGGTTGCGCGAGCTGATTTTTTCGAGGCTACCGGTCTTGGTGGTCACCGTACCGGCGGTGTTTTGGCTCACGCCAGTGATGACGGATTGATCCGAGGTGGCATCCACACCCAGCTCGACCTGATAGATGGCGCTCAGGGTCGGGGTCAGTTCGTCTTCACCCTTGATGCCAAAACGCGAGGCGTTGGAGTTCAGGGTCCAGGTGTCGACATCGTTGCCGCCATTGATGCCTTTTTGATTGACATAGTCCAGGCCCACGAACAGTTTGCCATAGACTTTGGGGGCAGCGTGGGCAGCGGTCACGGACAGTGCAGAGACCAGCGAGGCCAGAAGCAGCTTTTTCATGGGATTCTCCAGGATAAAAAACCAATCCGGCGCCCTTTCTGAGTCACAACCACAACCCGTGGGGCAGTTTCCGGAATTCATCTTGGCACCCCGCTTCAGTGCAGCCGGAGTGCTTTGTTTCGTTGCGTAGTATCACTACACAATGTGACCTTTTGATGAAAGTCGTAACGAAATCTATCCGATTCCATTCACCCTTTGCAATATTCTGAAACAGCTTTTCATCGATTTTTTTTGACTTTCCATAGCATTTTTAAGCATCAATTTTTGACCACGGCGGGAAAGCCGGCTCCCGCCGCAATCGGCATCCGCTTCAGCCTGCTGTGGCAGTCTGATACTGCTGCCGCAGGGTGGCGACCAGCGCCGATGCGGGCTGGATGGCATGCACACTGCCCACCCCGTGCCCGGCGCTCCACACGTCGCGCCACGCCTTGATGTTTTTGATTTTGACCTCTTCAGGGGTGTAGTGCTCGGGGTCCAGGCCCAGCCGAGCGATCGAGGGTTTCAGGTAATGCGCGGGCACCCCGGAAAACACCGGACTCAGCACCACATCGCTGGCCTGACTGCTGATCAGCATCTGCTTGTATTCCGGTGCGGCCATGGATTCTTCGGTGGCAATGAACTGCGTGCCCATGTAGGCCATGTCGGCCCCCAGCACTTCCAGGGCCCGCACAGTCTGGCCATTGCTGACCGAACCACCCACCACCAGCAGGCCGTCCCAGAATTCACGCACCTGGGGGATGAAGGCAAACGGATTCATCTGTCCGGTGTGTCCCCCTGCGCCGCCACAGACCAGAATCAGCCCGTCCACCCCGGCCTGTGCCGCTTTCAGCGCGTGGCGGATCGACACCACATCGTGCAGCACATGGCCGCCCCAGCCGTGGGCGCGGCGCACAGTGTCGGTCGGGTCGCCCACCGAGGTGATCAGCACCGGCACAGCAAATTCCTCAGCCAGTGCCAGCTCGGCGTCCTTGCGGTCGTTCATGCGGTCGAGCAGGATCACGTTCATGGCATAGGGTGCCGCCTGCGGGTGCTGCTGGCGAAAATCGCGCATCTGTGTCAGCCAGTCGCGCAGGTCATCGAGCGTTCGCGCATTGGCCGCCGGAAACGAGCCGACAATGCCACTGCGGCAACAGGCCTGCACCAGCGCCAGCCCGGACACCAAAAACATCGGTGCGGCAATCACGGGCAGCTGCAGCCCTGCCCCGAATACCGCTTCAACCCGTTGCTGAGCCATGCACTGCCCTCCTGAATCACGGTTGCTGGGTGAAAAAACCGGGGGCACCTTCAGCCTACAGGCGAAAAAACCCCGCCCCGCAGGGTAGCACAGCCAGGCCGGATCAGCACCGTCTGTCCGGGCCGCGATGGGGCCCGCCCCACCCGCCAGCCACATGGCCTGACCGAGTCGGCAAGCCCAAAAAAAAGACGCCGCAGCGTCTTTTTCATCCCTTAGCCCACAAAGCGCCGGGCATTGCGGAACAAGCGCAGCCACGCGCCATCCTGGGTCCAGTCGTCCGGCTTCCAGCTGTGCTGCAGCGCGCGCACGTTGCGCTCCGGGTGCGGCATCAGGATGGTGGCGCGGCCATCGGTGCTGGTCACCCCGGCAATGCCCTCCGGCGAGCCGTTCGGGTTCAGCGGATAGTGCTGGGTGGTCTGGCCGTGGCTGTCCACATAGCGCAGGATCACCTGTCCAGACTGGTTCAGCTGGCGCAGGGCGGCTTCGCTGGCGTCCGCACGGCCCTCGCCGTGGGCCACGGCAATCGGCAGGATCGAGCCGTGCATGTCCTCGAGCAGGATCGAAGGGGATTTTTCCACCTGCACATTGACCACGCGTGCTTCAAAACGCTCGCTGCGGTTCTGGCGGAAGCGGGGCCAGTGGTCGGCACCGGGAATCAGCGGGGCCAGCTGTGCCATCATCTGACAGCCGTTGCAGACACCGAGGCTGAAGGTGTCCTGACGGTGGAAAAACCGCTCAAACTGCTCGCGCAGGTGCGCATGGTAGAGGATGGACTTGGCCCAGCCCCCGCCCGCACCGAGCACATCGCCATAGCTGAAGCCACCACAGGCGACCAGCCCCATGAAGTCATCCAGATGCACCCGCCCGGCCAGCAGGTCGCTCATGTGCACGTCCACTGCCGCAAAGCCGACCCTGTCAAAGGCCGCAGCCATTTCCACCTGGCCGTTGACGCCCTGCTCGCGCAGGATGGCCATTTT
>JBPOIS010000193.1:0-5956 GCA_052034295.1 Pseudomonadota bacterium | reverse complement strand
GAAAACCAGCGTGCTGCACTGCGGCTCAGCCGGGTGGGTTTTGTGTTCCAGAATTTTGAGCTGCTCGGTCACCTGAGCGCGCTGGACAATGTGCTGCTGCCACTGCAACTGGCCGGGGTGGCGCGCCATGCGGCCCTGCCCCGCGCCACGGCAATGCTGGACCGGGTCGGCCTCGCGGCCCGCCTGCAACAGCCAGCCCGGCTCCTGTCCGGTGGTGAGCAACAGCGGGTGGCGCTGGCCCGTGCCCTGGTGCACCAGCCGCGCATCGTGTTTGCCGACGAGCCAACCGGCAATCTGGATGGACAGACTGCGCAGGCGGTTGAGCAGTTGCTGTTTGAGCTGAACCGCGAACAGCGCACCACGCTGGTGGTGGTCACCCATGACGTGGCGCTGGCCGGACGCTGTCAGCAGCAGTTGCTGCTGCAGGATGGGCGGCTGTGAGTCCGATGGCGCTGCGGGCGCTGATCCGGGTCTGGTGGCAGGAGGGCCGGGGCCGGGGCGGCCTGTGGCTGCTGCTGGCCACACTGACGCTGGCGGTGACTGCCACCACGGTGCTCAGCCAGACCATCGGCCAGATTCAGGTGGCCGCACGCCAGCAGGCCGGGCAGTTGCTGGGCGGTGACCTGCTGGTGTCGTCCAGCCGGCCGCTGCCCGCAGCACCGGCCCAGTGGGCCAGCGCACTGGGGCTGCGCCAGTCCGGGCTGATGGTGTTTGCATCGATGCTGCAGGCCGGTGACCCGGCCCGGCCAGAGGCAATGCGCTTTCAGCTGGTGAATGTCAAAGCGGTGCAATCCGGCTATCCGCTGCGCGGCAGCCTGCAGGCCACGTCGGTCACCGGCCAGCCGCTGCGCTCGCCTGCGCTGCCTGCTGCGGGGCAGATCTGGCTGGAGCCTGCGCTGCTGGACACGCTGGGGATCCGGCTGGGGGATTGGGTGACGCTGGGTGAGGCCCGCCTGCAGGTGACGGCACGCATCGACCGCGACGCCAACCGTGAACTGGGCCTGGGGGGCTTTTCGCCCACGGCGATTGTTGCACTGGTGGATGTGCCACGTTTTCAGGTGATTGCGGCAGGCAGCCGCATCGAATACCGGCTGCTGCTGGCAGGTCCTGCGGAGGCGGTGGCGCGTTATGCCTCACAGTTCCGCCAGCAGCAGGGCCCGGCCCAAAGCCAGGATTCCGCGGCAGCTGCCATGCGCCTGCGCGATGCGGAACAGGGCAACCGCCGCCTGCTGTCCCCCCTGCGCAAATTTGACCAGTTCACCCAGCTGGCCAACGCCATCACCCTGCTGCTGTGTGGTCTGGCGATCGCCTACACCACCAGCCGGCTCAGCGGGCAAATGGCGCCGGTGCTGGCGCTGTTGCGCAGTCTGGGGGTGCGCCGCGGCCCTGTGTGGCTGGCCCTGCTGTTCAGTCTGGGTGCCCTGTGGCTGCTGGCCACCGGGCTGGGGGCCGGGCTGGGGGCGCTGCTGTCCTGGGGGTTGCTGCTGCTGCTGCGGGGCTTGCTGCCCGCGCTGGAGCTGGATTTTTCGGGCTGGGTGCTGCTGCGCCAGGGGCTGCCGGCTGGGGCCTGGACCGCGCTGCTGACGCTGCTGGCCTTTGGGATACCGCCCCTGTGGCAATTGCTGCGCACCCCCCCCGGACAGATCCTGCGGCGTCAGGACCCCTGGGATCTCCCGGCATCCGGACCGGGCTGGCGTCAGCGGGTCTATGGGCTGTGGCCGTGGCTGCCCACCGTGGCGGTACTGGGGCTGCTGCTGTGGATTCTGGGCGTGCCGCTGCGGCTGGCCGTGCTGTCGGTCGGGCTCGGGTTGCCCGCGCTGGCGCTGTTGTGGGCGCTGCTGGCGGGTGGGCTGGCCCTGCTCAGGCGCTGGAAACAGGGCCACGGCGAGGGACTGGCCACCGGCAGCCTGCTGCGCACGCCGGCCCGCAGTGCCCTGCAGCTGTGGTCGCTGGCCCTTGGACTGGCGCTGATGGCCAGCCTTTGGCTGATCCGCAGTGACCTGCTGGACCGCTGGCAGGCCGAATTGCCGCCCGGAACCGCCAATTATTTTGCCTATGGGCTGCCGCCGGATCAGCGTCAGGCGTTCCTGCAGGCCCTGCAGCGCAACCACTGGCCCGCTTCACCCCTGTATCCGGTGGTCAAGGCGCGCATGGGCCAGCACAATGGCCAGCCGTTTGCGGCGCGGTTGCAGTCGGATTTTTTGTTGCAGCGCGAGCTGAACCTCAGCATGGCGGCGCAGCTCCCCGCCAACAACCAGATTGTGGCGGGGCGCGGCTTTGAGAGACCCAATGAACTGTCGGTGGAACAGGGGGTGGCCGAGCGGCTGGGCCTGAAGGTCGGCGACCGGCTGTCGGTGCTGCTGCCCACTGGCGAGGTGAGCGCCACGGTGGTGAACCTGCGCACGGTGCAGTGGGACACCTTCAGTCCGAATTTTTTCTTCATTTATAGCCCCGGCTCCCTGGAGGCCGAGGCGGGCAGTTATCTGGGCAGTTTTTTTGTGCCACCGGGCCAGAAAAGTGCTCTGGCGCCCCTGGTGCAGGCGTTTTCCACCACAGTGCTGATTGACATCCAGGCGATTCTCGATGAGGTGCGCCGCATGGTGCAGCTGATCAGTCAGGCGCTGGGGCTGCTGGGCGGGCTGGCGGCGCTGGCTGGGCTGCTGGTGCTGGTGGCCACACTGGACGCCAGTCTGGACCGCAAGCGTCGCGAAGCGGCGATCCTGCGTACCCTTGGGCTGTCCCAGCAGGCGCTGCGCCGGCGGGTGCTGGCGGAGCTGGGGGCGCTGGGGGCTTGTGCCGGGCTGCTGGCTGCCGTGCTGGCGGAGGCGGTGCTGTGGGGATTGTCGTGGCGGCTGGCGCTCAGTGCACGGCTGCACCCGGCCTTGCTGGTGCTGCCGCTGTTGCTCGGGCTGCTGGCCATGCTGGTCGGCTGGCTGCGCCTGCGCACGGTGTGGCGCACACCGGCCTGGCAGGTGCTGCGGCGCTGAAAAATGAGTAGGGGTTCATGCAGCAGGCTGCAAATATTTGCTGTTTTTTCCAACCCTGTCGCTTTTTTGGCCACTGCATCCGTGGGCGGGACTGCTATGATGAAAAAGGTTGTCTTTCTTAGGGTGAATCAGTTGGTTGCGCGCCAGTGCCGCACGGCTGAGAGCTGGATTTGAACACGTTCATGTCTTCCTTGACCACAGAGCATGTGGGCCTTGCCAGCCTGCATGAGCCGGTCCGGATCCTGCAGATCACGGACCCGCACCTGTTTGAGCGCGCTGAAGACTGCCTGCTGGGCGTCAACACCCAGCAGACCTTTGTGGAGGTGGTTGAGCAGGCGCTGGCGCTGGATTTTGCACCGGATCTGGTGCTGGTCACCGGCGACATTGCCCAGTCACCTTCCGCGGTGTGCTACCAGCGCTGCCATGCGCAGATCAGCCGCTTCAATGCCCCGCAGTTCTGGCTACAGGGCAACCATGACCTGAACCAGCTGTTTGAGTCGGCGCAATTCCGCGCCCACGCCGGGCACCGGGTCATTGCGTGCGGCGCGTGGGCGATCCTGATGCTGGATTCCAGTGTGGACCATGAAGTGGCGGGCTGCTTCAGTGAGGCCGAGCTGGACTGGCTGGCCCGGCAGTTGCGGCTGCAACAGGACCGCCACGTGCTGGTGGCGCTGCACCACCACCCCCTGCCGGTGGGGTCACACTGGCTGGACCAGCACATGCTGCAGAATGCCCCGCGGTTCTGGGACCTGCTCGCCGGAGCACCCCAGGTGCGTCTGGTGATGCATGGCCATGTCCATCAGGAGGTGGACTGTGTGCACCGCCAGATCCGGGTGCTGGGCTGTCCCTCCACCTCGATCCAGTTTGCACCGCATCAGCACGATTTCCTGCTGGACGCCCATCGCGGTCCGGGTTTTCGCTGGCTGAAGCTGCACGGCGATGGCCGGATCGAGACCGCTGTGTGTCGGCTGGACCGTGTGCCCACGGGCCAGCAGCAGGATGCCGCCGGATACTGAAAGCCGACAGGAGGGGTGCATTTTTGGCGGTTTTTTGCCGTACACTCCCCGGCGCGTTTGCGTCGTGCCCGCCCTCTTGCATCCGTGCGGCAGGACGCGTATAGATAAACCGTTGGAAAAACATGGAGTCTTCAATGGCAGTCGAGACCACCCCGCCAGATCAGGACACCCCGGCCAAGGCACCGCGCCGCCGCAAGGCACCGGCCAAGGCGGCGTCCTCCGCAGAGACCGGCTCCACCCCGGTCGGCCTGTTTGGCATCGCCCCCTATCAGCCCAAGGCTGGTGAAGACTACATGTCCGAAGCACAGCTGGAGCATTTCCGCCAGATCCTGGAGGCCTGGAAGCTGGAGCTGATGGAAGAAGTGGACCGCACCGTCAACCACATGCAGGATGAATCCACCGCCCTGCCGGATGTGAATGACCGCGCCACCCAGGAAGAAGAGTTTGCCATCGAGCTGCGCACCCGCGACCGCGAGCGTCGCCTGATCCACAAGATTGAGCAGTCGCTCAGTGCCATCGACAACGACGAATACGGGTTCTGTGACACCTGCGGCATCGAGATTGGCCTGCGCCGTCTGGAAGCCCGGCCCACCGCCACACAGTGCATCGACTGCAAGACCCTGTCGGAAATCAAGGAAAAGCAGAACCACGGCTGAATGGCTGCTGCAACCGGATCGGCAGCCCCTGTGGGGCGGTTTGCCCCGTCTCCCACCGGTCCGCTGCACTTTGGCTCCCTGCTGACGGCACTGGCCAGCTACTGCGACGCCCGTGCAGCCGGAGGCCGCTGGCTGGTGCGTATCGAGGACACCGATGTGCCGCGCAGCCTGCCGACGGCCACAGCCCACATCCTGCAGAGTCTGGACGCCTTTGGGCTGGAGCCGGATGGCCCGGTCTGGTTCCAGCAGGCACGGCTGGCGGTGTATGAACAGGCGCTGCAGCAACTGGCCGAAGGGCATCTGGTGTATGGCTGTGCCTGCACCCGCAAGCAGCTGCCGGCCCAGCAGCCCTATCCCGGCCACTGCCGCAGTGCAGGGCTGCCGCTGGCGGGCCATGCGGTACGCCTGCGGGTGCCGGACCAGACGCTGTGTTTTGTGGACCGCCTGCAGGGTCGACAGTGTGAAAACCTCAGCACCACCACCGGGGACTTTGTGCTGCGCCGCCGCGACGGCATCGTCAGCTACCAACTGGCCGTGGTGGTCGATGATGCGGCGCAGGGGGTGACCCATGTGGTGCGCGGAGCAGACCTGCTCGACAACACCGTGCGGCAGATCTGGCTGGCCCGCTGTCTGGGGGTGGCGGTGCCGGTTTATCTGCACATTCCACTGGCCATGAATGCACAGGGACAAAAACTGTCCAAACAGAATCAGGCACAGGCACTGGACCTGCAGCAGGCCCCGGCCCTGCTGCGTCAGGCGCTGTGTGCGCTCGGACAGCCTGATCCGGGTCCCGGCCCGGTGCGCGCCCTGCTGTCCCATGCTGTGCGCCACTGGTGCGTGGCCAGGATTCCAGCAGGACTACAGCTGCCTGCCGTGTATCAATAGGGCTGTCGGGCACCTGCCGTCTGGTCCGGATCAAGGGGAAACACCATGCAGTCTGGACACTTTACCCTGCTGATCCTGCTGTTCTGGCTGCTGGCGCCCCCGCTGCTGCTGGATTATCTGCACCGTCCGCTGCTGCAGATGCTCGGCCTGTTCGTGTCGGCCCTGGTCACTGCGCTGCTGGTCTGGGCCCGTGATGTGACCCAGCCATGACCGCATGGCCTGAGGCCACGTCCCTGTGGCTGTCCGGGGCCGCGCTGGCCCTGCTGGTGAGCTGGCTGGCGGGTGGGCTGGCCCAGCGGGGCTGGCTGCCGGTGGCGTGGGTGCTGCACCCCTGGTGCTCGGCACAGGCCACCAGCGTGACCGTTGGGGTGACCATGCTGTACAGCATGGTGATGCTGCCCTTCAACACCAA
>JBPOIS010000135.1:0-15163 GCA_052034295.1 Pseudomonadota bacterium | reverse complement strand
CCTAATCAGCCCTTGCGTCCGGTTGTTGTTGCTGCGAAAAACCGCTTTTTTTGACATAAAAAACGGCAGCCAGGGCTGCCGCTTGGATGAAGCGCGGGGAGGGCGCGGCGGCCGTCCCCTGGACTTCCGGTGTGGGTCGATCAGTGACCGCTGATGATCAGCTGGGTGCCAGTGGCGTTCACGCCCACCAGCTCGATGTCGCCCAGCGATTTGGTGGTATCCGGGCCACCCATAGCGGTGGTGTCAACGTTACCCAGACGTACGTCGCTGATGCGCACGTCCATCAGGCCGCCAGTGCTGGTCAGCACCAGACCGGCTGCAGAAACGTCGATGTCAGCAGCCACAGTCAGGTTAGCACCGCCGGTATCGGTCATGGCGATGCTGCCGATGTAGATGGAGCCCGGGGCCTGCAGCAGCGGGCTCGGTGAAGTCGGAACACCATCGGTGTCAAACAGCTCGAGGCCATTGATGGCCAGACCACCGGTCATGGAGCCACTGACCTTGATCATGGCACCCTGCGGCTGAGCACCCAGCTGGATGTTCATGCTGGTGTCACCCAGGTGCAGTTCCAGCGGGTTCAGGATTTTGTTGTAGCTGGTGTTGTCTACACCCCAGCTGGCCGGACGGTTCGAGGTGGCCACACCGATCTCGCCCAGCTTGACAAAGGTTTCCTTCAGACCCACATTCACGTTCAGCACAGCGCTGTTGGCGGCGTTGCCATTGGCATCGGCATCAATCAGCACACGGATCGCACCATTGGAGGCCAGATCCACACCCTGGATGGTGATGGCACCAGCAGATGCACCAGTGATGATGCCAGCCGCACCGTCTTTGTCATGCACGTAGACGTTGTCGATGTGCACACCGCCAGACAGGCTGCCGGTGTTAAAGGTTTTGGCAGAGGCCCAGGTGGCCCAGCCAGCATCGGTGGTGTGCGGGGCAACCAGAATGGTGATACCGTCCTGACCGGTTGCAGCGCTCAGAGATTGGTCGTCCATGGCCTGCATAGCCATTGCATTTCCGCTGACGGCGATGGCGGAAACCAGAGTAACTTTGGTGAACAGCTTCATTGCACTCTCCTGAGAGTTTCATGTTGTTGTGCTGCAAGCCTTCCTGAGCTTGACCAGTTCCATATCGGTCGTCCTTGCCCAAGAATCCGTAGCATTTCCAGCCAGCCAAAATTAGCGTATCTGTGTCCTGTGGGCAAGTTTTTTTTTGCCAATTTTTTACAGATCCGATAAACGGAGGAGTTTTGGGTTTTTGCTGTAGCAGGTGTGTTAAATCGTGGATTTTTTCTTTATTTTATCAGATCTTAAGAATGGTCAATTTTGAGCATGGGTGGGCATGACGGCGCAGCGGCTGCAGCATTTCGAGGTGTTTTTTCCGGCTGTCTTTTTGGCGGCGCTGCAGCAGCAGTGGCCGACGGTGCGGGCCGTTTTTTTACAAGATCTTGATTCGCCGGTGATTGCGCTGGCCCCACGCTGGCTGCTGGAAGCACAGGACGGACAATACTGGCTGGCGCTGGCAGCAACAGACCTGCTGCACAGCAGCCGACAGACGGTGGCTGATCCGCTACAGACGCTCCTGGCCCTGTGGCAGCCCAGGGGGCATGCGTCCCCAGTGGCACCAGCCGGTTTTCAGGGCGGGCTGGCGGGCTTTCTGGGCCACGAACTGATGGCCGCCCACACCCTGGGCCTGCCCTGTCCACAGCCGGATTCCGCACTCGGCGGGCTGTGGGTGGGTGAATTTGCGGTGTTCCTGCGCGCGGATCCGGGCGGTGGCTGGACGCTGTATGGCCCGGACCAACAGGAACTGCAGACCCTGTATCAGGCGATTGCCCACTGTGCGACCGTGACGGCACAGGCTGAGCCGCTGCAGCTGCAGGGCCCCTTCACGCCGCGCTGGTCCCCCGCGCAGTATCAGGCAGCCTTTACGCAGGTGCAGGCCTATCTGCAGGCCGGGGACTGCTATCAGGTGAACCTGACCCAGCCGTTTGAGGCCGATGTGACCGGATCGCTGCTGTCGGTGGCCCCATCGCTGTGGCAATACAGTCGGGCGCCGTTTGCGGGCTGGTTGCAAATGGGCGGCGGCGAGGAGCTGCTGAGCTGTTCGCCGGAGCTGTTTCTGGCGCTGGATGCCCAACAGCAGGTGCGCACCCGGCCGATCAAGGGCACCCGGCCACGCCATGCTGATCCGGTGCAGGACGCGGCACTGGCGGATGAGCTGCGCCATTCACTGAAGGACCGTGCAGAGAACCTGATGATTGTGGACCTGCTGCGCAACGATCTGGGCCAGCTGGCGGTGAATGGCTCGGTGACCGTGCCTGCGCTGTTTGAGCTGGAAAGCTTTGCCCAGGTGCACCATCTGGTCAGTGAGGTACAGGCCCGGCTGTCCGGTCCTGCGGCTGCCCTGCCCCTGCTGCTGGCGGCGCTGCCGGGGGGCTCAATCACCGGGGCACCGAAGATCCGTGCCCTGCAGATCATCGCCGAGCTGGAAGCCGGGCCGCGCGGGGCTTACTGCGGCAGTCTGGGCTACCTGAACCACGATGGCAGTGGCCGATGGAACATCCTGATCCGCACCCTGCAGCGTGAGGGCAACCAACTGCGCCTGTGGGCGGGCGGCGGCATCACTGTGGCCTCAGACTGGCAGGCCGAATATCAGGAGTGTCTGGACAAGGTCGGCGGGCTGATGGCGCAGGTCGAACGATTGACCTCTCCCTAAAGCCCGTGCCCTGAATGCAGGGACCGTGCCCAGGCGAAGTCAAAGGCAACCCGTCAAACAGGCTGTGACCGCGCTCAGCCAGCGAAAAACATGCCCTGAGCGAAGTCGAAGGGAGCCTTTTTCACACCAGGGTCCGTAAGGCCGCCAGCACCTGCTGGTTGTCTTCGGGACGGCCCACGGTGAGCCGCAGGGTGTCGGCCAGCAGCGGGTGGCTGCCGTCGGTGCATTTGATCAGGATGCCCTGGGCTTTCAGGCCCTCAAAAATCCGCCGCGCCTGCCCGGCGGGGGTGCGCAGCAGAATGAAGTTGGCACTGGACGGAAACGGCTGCAGGCCCAGCGCCCGCAGAGGAGCGTACAGCCGCTCGCGTTCGGCACGGATCTGTGCCGCCTGAGTTTCAAACTCGCCCAGATGCTCCAGGCACAGCGTGGCGGCGGCCTGGGTCAGGCCATTGATGTTGTAGGGCAGGCGGACTTTGTCCAGCTCGGCCAGCAGGGCCGGATGCCCGACCAGCAGCCCCAGACGCAGCCCAGCCAGCCCCAGTTTGGACAGGGTGCGCAGCACCACCACCTGCGGGTACTGGCGCAGCAGGTGCAGCGCGTGTCGGTCGCTGAACGGCAGGTAGGCCTCATCCAGCACCACCAGCCCCGGCGCGGCTTCGATGATCTGCCGCACCGCGTCCGGGTCGTAGTGGTTGCCGGTCGGGTTGTTCGGCTCGGCCAGAAAAATCACCGCTGGCTGACAGGTGGCAATCGCCGCCAGGGTTTCTTCCAGATCAATCTGAAAATCCGCCGTCAGTGGCACGCCCACGTAATCCATGCCCACGAAGCGGGCAATCATGCGGTACATGACAAAGCACGGCTCCACCGCCAGCACCGAGGCACCGGGCCGGGCCAGCGCCATCAGGATGATCTGGATCAGCTCGTCCGAGCCATTGCCGAGCAGCAGCTGATCGGCCGGATCAATGCCCATGGCCTGCCGCAGCGCCTGCATCAGCGCCGGGGCATCCGGGGCCGGATAGCGGTTGACCTCGACCCCGGACAGGGTCTGGCACCAGCGTTCCTGTACCGGCGCAGGCAGTGGATAGGGGTTTTCCATGGCGTCCAGCTTCAGCAGCCCACGGGCATCCTGCACGTGATAGGCACCCAGCGCGCGGATTTCATCGCGGACCCGGTGCAACAGGGCATTCAGGGGAGTCTCAGTCATTGGCCAGACCCTCCAGTTGCGCCCCGAGGGCATTCACCCGGTAGCGGGCGGAACGGGCGTGGGCGTCCAGCCCCTCCTGCGTGGCCAGCACATCAGCGGCCTGGGCCAGACGCTGCACCCCCGCGGCAGTACAGTGGATCAGGCTGGTGCGTTTCTGGAAGTCATACACCCCCAGCGGCGAGGAAAAACGCGCCGTGCCCGAGGTGGGCAGGACGTGGTTGGGTCCAGCGCAGTAGTCGCCAATCGCCTCCGGCGTGTAGCGCCCCATAAAGATGGCCCCGGCATGGCGGATCTGCGGCAGCAGCAATTCCGGCTGGTCCACACACAATTGCAGGTGCTCCGGGGCAATGCGATTGATCAGTGCCAGTGCCTGCTCGCGGGTCTGCACCTGAATCAGGGCTCCCCGGGCACCGACCGATTTGCGGGCAATGTCCTGACGCGGCAGGGTGGCCAGATGGGTTTCGATCTGTGCGGCCACGGCATCCAGCAGCGTGGCATCGGGGCTGATCAGAATCGCCTGCGCCACTTCATCATGCTCGGCCTGCGACAGCAGGTCCATGGCCAGCCAGTCGGCACGGTTGCTGCCCTCGGCGTAGACCAGAATTTCTGAGGGCCCGGCAATCATGTCGATGCCCACCTGTCCGAACACCTGACGCTTGGCTGCCGCCACGAAGCGGTTGCCCGGCCCGGTGATCTTGTCCACCGCCGGGATGCTCTCGGTGCCATAGGCCAGTGCCGCCACCGCCTGCGCCCCGCCGATGCAGAACACCCGGTCCACCCCCGACAGGTGGGCCGCTGCCAGCACCAGCGGGTTCAATTCGCCCCGGGGGGCCGGCACCACCATGATGATCTGCCCCACCCCAGCCACCTGGGCCGGAATCGCATTCATCAGCACCGAAGACGGATAGGAGGCCAGCCCGCCCGGCACATAGATGCCGACCCGGTCCAGCGGGGTGACCTGCTGACCCAGCGTGTTGCCCAGCGCATCGGTGTACTGCCAGCTGTCCTGTTTTTGCAGGCTGTGAAAATGACGGATGCGCTCTGCAGCCAGCTCCAGTGCCTCGCGCAGGCCGGGCTCCAGGCCCTCAAAGGCGGCCCGCAATGCCACGGCATCCAGCTGCAGCTCGGCAAACTGCTGCGCCGGATGATGGTCAAACTGCTGGGTCAGTGCCAGCACAGCGGCATCCCCACCCTGACGCACCTGGTCAATCAGTGCCGCCACGGTCTGTACCAGCTGCGGGTCGGACACGGTCTCAAACGCCAGCAATGCCTCCAGCTGACGGTCAAAATCGGCATCGGCTACAGAAAGTCTGCGCATAAAAAAAGGGCCTGTCTGCATCGTCAAGGCCCCTAGTTTAGCCTGATTTTTGGGGAGGCGTGCGGGCAGTTGGCCTACCCGGTCACGCCGGCGGGCTCGCGGCGCGCCACCGCAGCGGCCAGCTGGTCCAGCAGGGGCCGCAGCAGGGCCTGTTTGCGCTTGTGGCTGGTCTTGTTGACGATCAGCCGCGACGACACCTGACAGATTTCCTCCCAGGGTTCCAGGCCATTGGCACGCAGGGTGTTGCCGGTGTCGACCACATCGACGATCAGGTCGGCCAGCCCCACCAGCGGGGCCAGTTCCATCGAACCGTACAGTTTGATCACATCGACCTGCTGGCCGCGCTGGGCATAGAACTGCCGGGTCAGGTTCACATATTTGGTGGCAATGCGCAGACGGCGCTCCGGCAGCACCTGCCCCACCGGTCCGGCGGTCATCAGCCGACAGCGGGCGATGTTCAGGTCCAGCGGCTCATAGACGTTGTGCGCACCATGCTCCATCAGCACATCCTTGCCCGCCACGCCCAGATCAGCCGCGCCCTGCTCGACATAGGGCGGCACATCACTGGCGCGCAGGATCAGGATGCGCACCTGCGGGTGGGTGGTGGGAAAAATCAGCTTGCGCGAACGCTCGGGATCCTCCAGCAGTTCCACCCCGGCTTCGCGCAGCAGCGGCAGGGTTTCCTTGAGGATGCGTCCCTTGGACAGGGCCAGGGTCAGCCCGGTGTAGGCCGGGGCCTGCAGCTCGCTCATTCTCCACTCACCCGTTCAATGCGTGCGCCAAGGCCACGCAGTTTTTCTTCAATGCGCTCATAGCCCCGGTCGATGTGATAAATCCGGTCAATGCAGGTCTGGCCTTCAGCCGCCAGCGCCGCCAGCACCAGCGACATGGACGCGCGCAGGTCGGTGGCCATGACCGGTGCCCCACGCAGCTTTTCTACCCCAGTGACGATGGCCATGTGGCCGTCGATCTGGATGTGTGCCCCCAGCCGGGACAGCTCGGGCACGTGCATGAAGCGGTTTTCAAAAATCGTCTCGGTGATGGTGCCGGTGCCTTCAGCAATGGTGTTGATGGCCATCAGCTGCGCCTGCATGTCGGTGGGAAAGCCGGGGTGCGGGGCGGTGCGCACATTGACCGCACGCGGACGGCGGCCCTGCATGTCCAGCTCGATCCAGTCGTTTTCGTGGCTGATTTCCGCGCCCATCTGGGCAAATTTGAGCAACACCGCATCCATCAGCCGGGCATCGGTGTGGGTGGTGCGCACGCGCCCGCCGGTCATGGCTGCGGCGGCCAGATAGGAGCCGGTTTCGATGCGGTCAGCGACCACGGCATAATCCACCCCGGACAGCCGCGTCACCCCCTCAATGGTCATGGTCGAGCTGCCAATGCCGTCAATGCGGGCGCCCATGCGCACCAGCATCTGCGCCAGATCGACCACTTCGGGTTCGCGGGCGCAGTTTTCCAGCACGGTGGTGCCTTCGGCCAGCACCGCAGCGGTCAGGGCATTCTGGGTGGCCCCCACCGTCACCAGATCAAACACAATCGGCGCGCCCCGCAGCCGTCCCGGCGCACGGGCCAGCACATAGCCGCCTTCGACCTCGATCTGGGCACCCATGGCCTCAAAGGCCTTCAGGTGCTGGTCCACCGGCCGCGAACCAATCGCACAGCCACCGGGCAGGGACACCTTGGCCTCGCCATAGCGGGCCAGCAACGGCCCCAGCACCAGAATCGACGCCCGCATGGTTTTGACCAGCTCATACGGCGCAAACTGGTTGGTCAGGGTGCTGTTGTCCACCTGCAGCACATCGCCCTGCTGCTCAATACTCACCCCCAGCCCGCCAATCAGGCGGACCAGGGTGCGCACGTCACGCAGGCTGGGCACATTGCGCAGGGTGACCGGATCCGAGGCCAGCAGGGTCGCGGCCATCAGTGGCAGTGCGGCGTTTTTGGCCCCGCTGATGCGGATCTCCCCTTCGAGGCGCTGGCCGCCTTCAATCAAAAAACGGTCCATGCTCAGCCCCCGAACAGACTGGCCTTGCGGCCTTCTTCGGGGGTCAGGGCGCGGATGTTCACCGCATGGATGGCGCCGGAGGCAATCTCGGCATTCAGCGGCGCATACACCGCCTGCTGGCGGGCCACCGGACGCTTGCCCTCAAAGCTGGCATCGACGATGCGCACATCAAACTTGCTGCCTTCGCCCTGCACATTGATTTCGGCCTCCGGAAAAGCCGCGCGCAGCAGGTCAACAATCTGGGGAGAGGTGATAGAGGCCATAGGCTCACCGGACAGAATACGGAAAATACCGTCAAGATTACCCGTTCTTGCCCTGCAAGGTCTAGGCAAAAACCGGCAGTCCGGTCCGCAGGCACGCCAAAGCCCTCACACCTGATCGGGACTGGCCACCTGCTGCGCCTCCCCGGCCCCCTCACGGCGACCCCGATGGGCACCGATGGTCCAGGCCGGTGCCTCGAACACCGGGTCCTGTCCCGGCACGTGGTCCTGCACCAGCGGCTGCATCCCCAGCATGCGCACCGCGCCATACAGGGTGGCAAAGGCCACGTCCTTGGCATCCACCCCGGTGCCGATGCGCACCAGTTTTTCGATCGGGGCCATTTTGGTCGGGTCAAACAGCACCCACTGCCCCCCCACCCAGGCCTCAAACAGGGCGTGAAAATCCGGCGGTGGGTCAGCAAATTCCACATAGCCAAACACAAACCGGGCCGGAATGTTCAGTGCCCGGCAGAAGGTAATGCCCAGATGGGCAAAATCCCGGCACACCCCGGCACGGTTCTGCAGCACATCACGGGCCGAGGTGGTCGCGGTGCTCGACCCCGGCAGGTATTCAATGTGGTTCTGGATCCAGTCGCAGATCGCCTCGACCCGGCCAAACCCGCGCGGCAGCCGCCCAAAGGTGCGCCGTGCCATATCCCCGAGCAGGTCGGATTCACAGTAGCGGCTGGGCAACAGGTAATGCAGCACCGGACCGGGAATGTCGCGCAGGTCATTTTCCGGCCAGCTGGGGTCTCGCAGCAGCGTCTGCACCGTGACGGTGGCCTCGTAGCGCACCTGCACCGAACCGGGATCGGCACTGAAGCGGAACAACCGGTTCAGGCCAGTCACATCCTCAAAAAACACCGGCTCACCGGTCGCCCCGGTGACCTGCAGCCGCTCCCGCACGATCTGCTGGCCAGGATGCCAGGCCGCCTGCAGCTGCATCAAAAACTCGGCGGGCTGCTCCACCGCATAATCCAGCCGGCAATCAATGTCCACCGTGTGGCCCATGGTGCTTACCCCTACAGTCCAGAATCAAGCCTGCCCTAGCTTAGCGGGCTGCTGGGCTGACTCCTGTGCGGTTTTGCGGGTGTGGCGCGGCGATTGTGTGAGGCTGTATGCCGCTTTTGTTGCGGGTGTGCAGGACATGTAGAAAAAAACCCGCCGGTCCGGGCGGGTTCTGGGCTCAGGTGCAGGGTGAGCTGCGGCATTCAGCGCTGTTTTTGTTTGTGGCGCAGGATCTGCCGGTCGAGCTTCTGGGCCAGTTGCAAAATGGAGGCATACATGTCGTCTGCGCTGGCACTGGCAAACAGCTCAGCCCCCGGAATGCGCAGGATGGCTTCAGCCTTGTGGTTCTGGTGACCCTTGTGGCTGCAATCCGAATGGTGATTGTCGCGCGACAGCATCACCTTCATGCTCTGGATCTGGTCAAAATGGCGCTCGACGCAGGCCAGTTTTTCATGAATGCTGGCGGCCAGGGCCGGTGTGACACTGACGTGGTGACCGCTGATTGAAATTTGCATAAAAACCATCCTCGCTGTGTGTGTGATCGCTTACCACACAGTCCTGCCAGCCAGAGTGAAGGGCGGCCTGGAGGGTCGTCCGATCTGTTCTGTACGGCCAGCAGGGGCTGTGTCTGACTAGATCGGCTTTGCGCACCCCTGCCATGGGGACAGGATGCACAAAGTCGGACGGCTGGGGTGGGGGCTGCACGGTGCAGGGACCCTGCCCACACCCTTAAAAAACCATAAGGCCCTGACTAAAGCAAGCGCTTTCGTTCACTGGAAGACGGAATGTTCATCGACTCGCGGTACTTGGCCACGGTGCGCCGCGCCACATCAATGCCATCGGCCTGTAGTTTTTCCGCAATATATTGATCCGAAAATGGTTTTTTTGGATTTTCCCCCTGGATCAACTGCTTGATCATGGCACGGATGGCGGTGGAGGAACACTCGCCCCCGGCCTGGGTGCCGACATGACTTGAAAAGAAATATTTCAGTTCAAACAGCCCGCGTGGGGTCAGCAGGTATTTGTGGGTGGTCACCCGGGAAATGGTCGATTCATGCAGGCCGGTTTCTTCGGCAATCTCGCGCAGCACCAGCGGCTTCATCGCCTGCGGACCATGCTCCAGAAAGCCTTGCTGATGGGCCACAATGCAACTGGTCACGCGCAGCAGGGTGCGGTGTCGCTCGTCCACACTCTTGATGAAGGCCCGGGCCTCCTGCAGGTGCTGGCGCAGGTACTGGTTGTCGGCGCTCTGGTCAGCCCGGCGGATCAGCCCGGAATAATAGGGGTGAATGCGCAGGCGTGGCAGGTGTTCGGTGTTCAGCTGTACCACCCAGCGGTTGTTCAGGCGGCGCACCACCACGTCCGGTTTCTGGGCCTCCTCTTCCCCCCCACCAAAGCGCTGGCCGGGATACGGGTCCAGGGTGCGGATCAGGTTCATGGCGGCGCTGATGGCGTCCAGATCCAGCCCGGTCTGGCGGCGCAGGCGCACCAGGTCATTCTGTGCCAGCGCAGGCGCATCGGCCAGCAGGGCCAGGGCAGCGGCACGGTGCGGGGTTTGCTCCGGCAGGGCGTGCAGTTGCAGCTCCAGGCATTCGGCCAGATCGCGCGCGCCCACACCGACCGGGTCCAGGTGCTGGATGTGCTTGAGCACCACTTGCAGTTCGTCCAGCTCGACCGGCTCATCGACCTGATCGGCCAGCAGCTGGTTGACGGCTTGCAGCAGGTCGTCGAGGGACTCGGTGAGCAGCCCGCGCTCATCAATCGCATCGAGCAAAAAATGCGCCATGACCCGCTCGACCGGGTTCAGGCTGAGCAGCTCGACCTGCCGGGCCAGATGCTCGTGCAGGCTGGCTGAGGCCACGGTGTTGTCCTGGCGGTCATCGGCTTCGGCGGCCCCCAGCGTGGTGGGCTGGTGGGTGTAGATGTCATCCCACTGGGTGTCCACGGGCAGTTCATCACTGAGCTGCTGCTGGTTCATCTGTGAATCCAGATCCAGCGGCTCACCTTCTTCCGCTACCGGGGCGGTCGCTTCGGCCAGCTCGGTGTGGTCCACACTGTCCAGCAGTGGATTGCTGTCCAGCTGTTGCTGGATTTCCTGCTCCAGCTCCAGGGTCGACAGCTGCAGCAGGCGAATCGCCATCTGCAATTGCGGCGTCAGACTCAGCGAGGTGCCCAGCCGCACCCCCAAGGCCATTTTCATGCTGTCAAACCCACCTGCGTTGCCCCCATCATCACCCGGTCCGGACCCGGCCAGGGATATTTTTCTGCAGTATAACCGTCCCGCCTGCCCGCTCAAGCGACAACTTGCAGCACGGCACAGGCCGGATGGATCAACGCGGGTGCATTTGCCGGCATTTTGAATGATAATCGACCATCAGTTTGATTGCCCATGAGAGCTTTTGGATGCCATCGCGGTCTAGTCTGGGTGCAGCATGGATGGTTCTGGCCCTGCAGGGGCCAGTGCTGGCCCATGCCGGTGACCTGTCCAGCAGGGCAAAAACCCTGTCCACGGAACTGGCGGTGGATGCCAGTGCCAATCAGCCAGCCCGCATCAAGGACCCGTTTGAGCCACTGAACCGGCGGATTTTTGTCTTCAACACCCGACTGGACCAGTGGGTGCTCAAGCCGGTGGCACAGGGCTACCAGAGCAGTGTGCCCGAGCCCGCCCGCAAGGGGATCAGCAATTTTTTGGCCAACCTGGCCGAACCCTGGACCGCCGTGAACCAGTTGCTGCAGGGGGAAGGCGAAGGTGCTGCCCGTTCACTGGAGCGTTTTGTGCTGAACACGGTGACCACACTGGGGCTGGGCGATCCGGCGTTCAGCCGCTGGGGCAAGCAGCGCAGCAAGGAAGACTTTGGACAGACACTGGCGGTGTGGGGGGTGAACTCCGGGCCTTTTCTGATGCTGCCACTGCGGGGGCCGAGCACCCTGCGCGACACGGTGGCGCTGGGGGTGGATTATTTTGGCTCGCCGCAGTATCCCCTGCGGGAGCAGGAGGCCTGGCGCTTTGGTCTGCTGGGCCTGCAGACGGTGAGCAAACGGGCTGACCTGCTGGGCCTGGATTCACTGGTCAGCGGTGACCAGTACGCACTGGTGCGCGATGTTTACCTGCAGAACCGGGCATTCCAGGTCAACCAGCAGTCCGGGGACCGTGTCACCCAGGCGGCCCCGGTGGTTGATGACAGCTTTGGCGATGAGGACAGCAATCCGCCTGAAGGGGCCAGTCCGCTGCCCACTGCGGCAGATCCAGCCGGCCCGGCGGCGCCGGACACCGATGCAGGGGCAGCTGCCCCGGCCATGGACCAGCCCCAGCCATGACGCTGTTTTTGCTGGCCACGGACCCGGATGCCCATGTGCTGCAGCAATTGCTGCCCGGTGTGCAGCTGCTGGGTGCGGATCAGCTGGAACAGTTGCCCGCAGAAGCCCTGCTGCTGGCAGATGTGGACGTGTACCTGCAGCACCGCTGGTCCTGTCCCACGGTGGTGCTGGCTGGCCCCACCCAGGGCCACGCACTGGCAGACGCCTGGGCGGCCGGGGCAGTGGCGGGCTGGATCCGCCAGCAATGGCCGGCGCAGCCTGAGCAGGTTCTGGCTGAACTGCTGCTGCGGCAGCGGGCCCGGCTGGATTGTCAGGAGCTTCCCGACGCCGCACAGTTCCAGCAGCAACTGCTGCCCAGCGACCCCCAGCTGCCCGGCTATGCGGTGTATCGGGCCTATCAGCCGGCGTCATTTCTCTCGGGGGACTGGGTGGATGGCTGGTTTGTCAGTGAACACCAGTACCTGTGCTATCTGGCCGATGTGGCGGGCCATGGCCTGACCAGTAGCCTGCTGACCCCATGGCTGGCCTGTTTCCACCGCAGCAGCCAGCACCCGATCGACCTGCTCAATCAGATCAACCAAAAACTCATCGAACAAAAAATCAGCCGCCACATCACCGCCATTGCGGTGTTGCTGGACTGCCAACAGCACCGCATCCAGTGGTGCAGTGCCGGACACTATCCCGGGCCGATCGTGATCGCCCCGGACCGCAGCATCCAGCTGCTCAAATCCAGCAGCCTGCCGCTGGGCCTGAGTGACTGGGTCAGTTTTGAGCTAAACACCCTGGATCTGTTGCCACACAGCCGGGTCATCCTCTCGTCGGATGGCACCCTGGAGCTGTTCAGTGGTCCCCTGCAGCAGCGTCTGCAGCAGCTGGCCGAGCAACTGGCCAATTACCGCTTCATCCCCCAGCGCGCGCCCGAGGATGATGTGACGCTGTTCTGTATCCACCGACTGGGCGATGGTCCCTGATCCTGCCAGGGCTACAATTCTTATCGCTTACTTCATGGACTTTATCCACAGAATCACCCTTTGATATTGCTGTTTACACGATGCCTTGGGATAATGAAGCATTGCTTCAATCAATGGTCATCTCCATGTCTATGGGTCACATTGAATACGCGGCACTGCATGGCACCCACGTATTCAAACTCATCGGCGAAGTCAGGGCACAGGCCTGCTGCAGTCTGGATCACTTGCTGGATCGTCTGCAGCGCTTTGCGGATGTGCGCGGTGCGGTGGTCGATCTCAATGATGCGAAGTTCATTGACAGCACAGCCCTCGGCATCATTGCCAAGCTCGGGCTGGGCATTCGCAGGTTTCATCACATCCAGCCGGTCCTGCTGTCCACGCAGGATGACATCACCACCCTGGCCCACAGCATGGGACTGGGACAGATTTTCATGATGCTCAGCCACGAAAACCGCGAGCCGATCGGGCTGGATGCCCTGCCCGACCAGCCACAGGACCAGATGGACATGCTGCACACGGTACTGGAGGCTCACCGCACCCTGATGGCCCTGAATGAACACAACCGGGCCATGTTTGAACCGCTGGTGACCCAGCTGGAACGCGAGGAACAGCGCCAGCAGGAGGCACAGGCCTTTCAGCCCCTGTCACAGTCGTCCTAGCCCTGCCCATCCATGACACCCGCCCTGATTGCGGTACAGCTCAACAGCCAGGACGATCTGGATCGCAATCTGCACAGCATCCACGCCCTGCTGGCCGCGCACTGGCAGCAGCATCCCCCGGTCTGCCCGCCCCTGGTGGTTCTTCCCGAAAACGCCCTGTGCTTTGCACCGGGTCAGCAGCACCGGGTGGCCGAACGCCACGACGCCCTGCGGGCGCAACTGGCTGATCTGGCCCGGCAGTTCCAGATGTATCTGGTGGCGGGCACGCTGCCCTGCCCCTATCGTCCGGATGGACGGCCCGTGCCGGATGGACGGCTGCGCGCCACCTGTCTGATGTTTGCCCCGGATGGGCAGCTGCTGGGGCGTTATGACAAGATCCATCTGTTTGATGTGGATGTGCCCGACGGCATTGGCCGCTATCAGGAATCTGCCGTCTATGAGCCGGGAGAAGCCGTGGTGTGTGTGGCCACCCCGTGGGGACGGGTGGGCCTGATGGTCTGCTATGATGTGCGTTTTCCGGAACTGGCCCTGCAGCTGCGCCAGCAGGGCGCCGATGTACTGACCGTTCCGGCGGCATTCACCCACAGCACAGGCCAATTGCACTGGGAATTGCTGCTGCGGGCCCGCGCCATGGACGTCCAGTGTGCTGTGGTTGGCAGTGCCCAGACCGGATGGCATGGACAACGGCAAACCTGGGGGCATAGTATGGTGACAGATGCACGGGGGCGCGTTCTGGCCCGGCTGGATGGTCCGGAAGCCGGGGTGCTTCAGGCTGACTGGCCGGCCACAGACCAGCAGCGCTGCCGTGAGGCCATGCCCCTGTTGGCCCACCGTCGCCTCCACCGCGATGCTGCAGCACGCGGGGCTTTTTATTCCGACCCACTCAGGAGCCTTTGAAAATGTCTGAACCCTCGATGGCTCAACACCTGTCGCAAATGGCCATTTTTAACCTGTTGTCCATCAGCGAACTGGAAATCATCGAAAAATACATGTTTTTCAATACGCTGAATCCGGGGGAGTTCGCCTTCAAGGAAGGGGAAAAGGGCGATTTTGTCTGCTTCATCATCCACGGCAGCCTGGAAGTCATCAAGCTGAACCAGCAGGACCAGCCAGTGGTCATCACCGTGCTGCAAAAAGGCTCGTCGATTGGGGAAATGGCGCTGATTGACCGCCTGACCCGCTCGGCCTCCGTACGTGCCAACACCAACACCGGCCTGGTGGTGCTCACCCGCAAGGGCTTTGACATGATCCTGCGCCTCTACCCCGAGATCGGCATCAAGATCCTCAAGGGCGTGGCCTCACTGCTGTCGATGAACCTGCGCAAAACCTCCGAAAAACTGGCCGAATACATGCCGGGGCTGGGTTAACGGCAGGCCAGCGGCCGGAATCGCGGTGCCAGGTTGCCAGCCGTACAGTCCCAGCTGGCCCCGCCATCGTTGGTGGTGAACAGCAGGGTGCTGCCGGAGGCCCGACCGGCGGTCATGGTCATGGTGACCGTACCCACGGGGTAGGTCCCGCCAATGGTGTTGGTCATCGAACTGTATTTGCCCACCAGTGTCCCGTTGATTTCTCCGGCACCCGTTGGAATCTGCGGCGGTATAATCTTGCTGGGCCACTGGCCATTGCTCCAGCCGTATTCATTGAGCTGTTGCTTGAGGCCCATGCCCAGGGCCACCGCTTCGGTCACCTGTGA
>JBPOIS010000052.1:0-3862 GCA_052034295.1 Pseudomonadota bacterium | reverse complement strand
CGGCCGGCCCAGCGTGCGGTCCAGTTGCGCCAGCAAGTCGGTGAACAGCACATACGACGCCCGCTCGCCCCGGTTGGCCGCAGGGGTCTGGTTCAGCAGCTGCAGGGGCTCCCCCTGCACCCAGTCCTCGGCCTGCAGGCCCGCACGCTGCAGGTATTCGCGCACCAGTTGCACATAAGTACTGGCGATTGTTCGGGGCACCATGTCGTGATCTGTATAAAAAAAGTCTGGACTAGACAAAACTTTTAATCCATCTGCGGCAATACTGCAATCATCCGGCGGTCTCCAGCCTGCCGTGGCCTGAACGCTTTGCATGAGGTGTCCCATGAATGCCCCCGCCCACATCCAGCCTGCCCTGACCGTGCGCACTGCGCTGGACTTCGGTTTGTCGCTGCAGCAGACCCCGCGATTCTGGTTTGAAAACGACCCGTTCAAGACCCGCATTTTTGATGGGCTGGCGATGACGTTTCCCGATGGCGAGCGCTATTTCATCGAAAGCGTGCGGCTGGTGCGCGACCGCATCACCGATGACGCCCTGAACCAGGAGGTGAAGGACTTTATCCGTCAGGAAGCCCAGCACGGCATCGCCCACGAAAAATACAACCAGATGATGCGCCAGCAGGGCCTGCCGGTGGATCGCCTGCTGGCGGACATGAACCAGCGTTTTGGTTTTTTGCTGAAAAACCGCCCAGCCGAAGTCAATCTGGCCATCACCGCCGCCAGTGAGCACCTCACCGCCCTGATGGCCGAATGTTTTTTTGCCCAACGAGACACGCTGGCCCGGGTGGACCCGCAGATGCGTGCGCTGTTTGCCTGGCACGCGATTGAAGAAATGGAACACCGCGCCGTGGTGTTTGATGTGATGAACCACGTCGGGCCGGTGGATTATAAAATCCGCGCCCGTGCGCTGGCGCTGACCAGCTTTCTGATGACGTTTTTTACCCTGTACCGTGCCAATGAACTGCTCAGGGCCGATGGCTTCAGCCCGCTGCAACGCGCCAGGATGTATGCAGGCGGCCTGCCGTGGCTGCTGGGGCGCAAGGGGCTGCTGACCCCGATGCGCAAGCCCTTCATGCAGTGGTTCCGCCGGGACTTTCACCCCAACGACATTCCGATGGTGGCCCAGTATCCGGTGTGGGTGCAGGTGTTTGCCGAAACCGGCAACCCGCTGCTGGCCGGGGAAGCCTTCTGGGCAGCGGGGAAATAGCGCAAAAGTAGCGTGCTGGCCTGAAGACCTGAGCTGCGATGGCCTCTGGAAAAAAACAGCCCGTTCTGGTCGGCGCGGGATGCAAAACACCCGCGCTCAGCGGGGTTTGACGCCAGACCGGCGGCGCCGTCCCTTCAGGCGCCGCGCACCTCCACCCCGTGTTCACCGGCAATCAGCACGGTGGTGGCGGCCTGCCGGGCAAAGATCCCATTGCAGACCACGCCCGGCCACTGGTTGATTTCGCTTTCCAGCGCCAGCGCATCGGTGATGCTGAGGCCGTAGACATCCAGGATCACATTGCCGTTGTCGGTGACAAAGCCCTGCCGGTACACCGGATTGCCGCCCAGCGCCACCAGCCGCCGGGCAATCACCGAACGCGCCATCGGGATCACTTCGATCGGCAGCGGAAAGCCCACGCCGAGCTGCTGCACACACTTGCTGCTGTCGACGATGCAGACAAACCGGTCCGACACCGAAGCGACGATCTTTTCCCGGGTCAGCGCACCGCCGCCGCCCTTGATCATCTGCCCCTGCGGGTTGATCTCATCGGCGCCATCCACGTACGCCTCCAGACGGCTGACCTCGCCCAGATCCAGCACCGGGATGCCGTGTTTTTTCAGGCGCGCTTCGGTGGCCTGTGAGCTGGACACTGCGCCTTCCAGCTGCAGTTGCGGCAGCAGGTCAATCAAAAAATTCACCGTGCTGCCGGTGCCCACCCCCAGGATACCGCCCCGGGGCAAATGGGCCAGCGCGGCCTGTGCCACCGCCTGTTTGCGTTGGTCCTGTAGCGAAAGTGTCATGTGCTGCCCCATCCAAAAAATAAAACCGAAAACCCGCCGCCCCGGAACGGCCCGCTTGAATGCCGCCGTGTGCTGGCCTACCCTGTCTGGCTTGTTTGACCACACAGGCAGATCAGCATGTTGTCCCATTGGGTGCGGCGCATTTTACAGGCCACCGTTTATGATGTCGCCATCGAAACCCCTCTGGATGCAGCCCCGCTGCTGTCGGCCCGCCTGCACAACACCGTGCGGCTCAAGCGCGAGGATTTGCAGCCGGTATTTTCCTTCAAACTGCGCGGCGCTTACAACCGCATCAGCCAGCTGTCTGCCGGAGAACTGGCCCGTGGGGTGATCTGTGCCTCTGCGGGCAATCACGCGCAGGGGGTGGCGTTTTCGGGACAAAAACTCGGCATCCGCACCCTGATCGTGATGCCGCGCACCACCCCGGACATCAAGGTGAATGCCGTCAAACGGCTGGGCGGCGAGGTCATCCTCGAAGGCGACAGCTTCGATGTGGCCAACCGCTTTGCCCTGCAAAAAGCCGAGGCCGAAGGGCTGGTGTACATCCCGCCCTATGACGATGCGCTGGTGATTGCCGGTCAGGGCACGGTGGCCATGGAACTGCTGCGGCAATGGCGCAATGTGGACTGCGTGTTCGTGCCGGTGGGCGGTGGTGGACTGATGGCCGGGGTGGCCGCCTATCTGGGCGAAGTGGCCCCACACGTGCAGGTGATTGCGGTGGAGCCGGAAGATGCCGCCTGCCTGAAGCTGGCCCTGGACAGCGGCGAGCGGCGCACCCTGCCGCAGGTTGGGCTGTTCGCCGATGGGGTGGCGGTGGCGCAGATCGGTGCCCTGCCCTTTGAGGTGGCGCGGCTGCCCAAGAGCGACGGCAGCGGCCCGGTGGTGGACCCGCAGGTGGTCACCTGCAGCACCGATGAGATCTGCGCCGCCGTGAAGGATGTGTTTGACGAAACCCGCAGCATTGCCGAACCGGCCGGGGCGCTGGCGGTGGCCGGCCTGAAAAAATACGTCCAGCAGCATGGCCTGCAGGGCAAACACCTGGTGGCGCTGGTCAGCGGTGCCAACATGAATTTTGACCGGTTGCGCTACATTGCCGAACGCACCGAGCTGGGCGAGGGCCGTGAAGCGATTCTGGCCATCAGCCTGCCCGAGCAGGTCGGCGCGTTTCTGACGTTTTGCCGGGCGCTGCAGGGGCGTGGCATCACCGAATTCAACTACCGCTATAATGGCAGCAACAGCGCGCAGATCTTTGTGGGCATTGCCCTGAAGGGGCAAATCTTCGATGAGCGCCAGCGGCTGGTGCAGTCACTGCAGGAAAAAGGCTACGGGGTCGATGACCTCTCCGACGACGAGACGGCCAAGCTGCACATCCGCCATCTGGTCGGCGGACACGCGGGGCTGGCAGACGAGCGGGTGTTCCGGCTGGAATTTCCCGAGCGGCCTGGGGCGCTGCTGAATTTTCTGGAAAAACTCGGCCAGCAGTTCAACATCTCGCTGTTTCACTACCGCAACCACGGCGCGGCTGAAGGCCGGGTGCTGGTCGGCCTGCAGCTGGGGACGCACCGTGAAGCCGAGCTGCAACAGGGTCTGGCCGCGCTGGGCTATCCGGTGGTGGACATCACCGACAGCGTGGGGTATCGGCTGTTTTTGCGCTGAAGCCCTCAGGCCGGCTCTGGCGTATACCCTGCCTCGCGGATGGCCGCCTCGACCGTGGCCGCGTCACGGCTGGTCTCGACCTGCACAGTTTTCTGGGCCAGATCAACCGCCACACGGGCATCGGCCGCCGCCGCCTGCACAGCCTGGGTGATGGCGCGGCTGCAATGGCCACAGGTCATGTCGGGAACGTGATAGCGCA
>JBPOIS010000005.1:0-8523 GCA_052034295.1 Pseudomonadota bacterium | reverse complement strand
ATCACGCGTTGCAGGGCCGGATCGGTTTTGGACAGCGACATGTTGCCGCCTTTGCTGAGGGTCACCGCCATGAAAAATCCCTTCTGTGCAGTTGAAACTAATTGTTAGCGCAACATGTAGCCTGTCTTCAAAACTAAGCGGCTGAGGCTCGTAGCGTCAAGTCAGCGCTTACCAACCGAAACAATTCTTTGTCTCACAGCCGAAGCCGGTGGTCCCACAGGCACACCGGCTGGTTCAGCAGGTGAATCACACGACGTTCCGGCTCAGCGCAGGCCGCCGTTTTGCTGGGTTTCGCTGATCGCTGTACCTGCCCCCGCCCCAATGGCGGCCCCGATGGCGGCACCCTTGGCGCCGCCAATCTCACGGCGACCCAGCTCGGCCCCGACTGCCGCACCGATGGCACTGCTGATGTTGGTCTGGGTGCTGCTGCTGGTGGCGGTTCCGGTCACCACACTGCCCGCAGCGCCGCCCATGGCCGCGCCATATTTGCCCCCGGCCTTGTGGCCGACACCGGCACCCGCCGCTGCCCCCACGGCATTGGCCATGACCCGCTGCTGCGAACTGGACGGCATGGCGTTGCAGCCGGTCAGTACCACAGCCAGGGTCAGGGCGGTCAGGCCGCCTGCAGTGTTCAGAAAAGTCTGCATGAGCTGTGCTCCGTTTCGATTCAAAAATCACAGCACACAGGCTAAACTGCCCGGCAGGGCCACAGTGCAACAACCTGCTGGCTTTGTGTAGGCCAAGCATTGCAGTCTCCGGCTGTGCTGCACCCTGCGGCCACAATGCCCGTTGCGCACTGGAAGCCACACCCATGTCAAATGCTGCCCTGAATGCCTGGTTTGCGGGCCACTGGAGCCTGCAACTGCAGCTGATCGGCATCACACTGCTGGCGGTGGCCGGGGCGATTCTGGTGCACTATGAAGGACTGCGGCAGATCAACCTGCGCGTCATCCGCAGCCGCCGCCGCGCTTCCCACCACCTGATGCTGTATGCGTCCTACATGGTGGTGCTGCTGCATCTGGTGGAGATCCTGATTTTTGCGGCAGCCTTTCATTATCTGAAACAGATTCCGGGCATGGGCTACCTGCACGACGCCCACCCGCACTTTTATGACAGTTTTTATTTTTCGGCGATGGTGTTCAGCTCGATTGGTTTGGGCGACCTGTACCCGATTGGCCCGATCCGGCTACTCACCGGCATTGAGGGGCTGGTGGGGCTGTTGCTGATTGGCTGGTCGGTGTCGTTCACCTACTGGGAAATGCAGACCTTCTGGCCGCATGACACCGACCGCAGCAACACCCCCGGGACCGACTAGCTGGCAGATTTGCGCTTGATTTCGCTGGTGGCGGCCGTGGCCGGGATGGGAATTTCCACCGTCACCTCCAGTCCGCCATCGGGGTGGTTGCGCATCGACACCTCGCCCTGGTGCAGGCGCACAATCCGCTTCACGATCGCCAGCCCCAGACCACTGCCCTGTGTAGTGCGGGCCGATTCCCCGCGCACAAAGGGCTGCATCAGCGTTTCGGCGTCCTCGATGCGGATGCCGCTGCCATGGTCGCGCACGATCAGGCGCAGTTTTTGCTGGCTCAGCGACGCTGACAGCCAGATCGGCTCCTGCCCGTAGCGGCGTGCGTTGTTGATCAGGTTGCCAATCATGCGCTTGATCGACAGGCTGCGCAGCGGCACCAGCGGCAGGTGTTGCGGCTGGTAGATGATCTGCAGCGGTTTGAACTGCACGATCAGCTCCTGCAGGATGGCATTGATGTCGGTCATCTGGATCGGCTCATCGGCACCGTCGCGCATGTAGGAAATAAACTGCTCCAGAATCGCTTCCATGTCGTCAATGTCATAAATCAGCCCTTCCTGCAGCTGCAGGTCATCCTTGGGCATGAATTCAGCGGTCAGGCGCATCCGCGTCAGGGGTGTACGCAGGTCATGGGAAATGCCCGCCAGCATGATGGTGCGCTCGGCAGCAGCCTGCTCCAGCGAGGCAATCATCTGGTTGAAAGCGGCATTGACCTGACGGATTTCCACCGGGCCCCGGTCCGTGGCCAGCGCCAGTGCATGGCCCTCGCGGGTGTACTGCTGCGCCGCCTGCTGCAGGCGCACCAGGGGCCGATTGAGCTGGCGCACCAGAATGATGGAAATGATCAGCGCAAACAGCGGTGTGCCCAGCACCCAGGCAATGATCAGCTCCGGACTGTACTGGGCATAAAAAATCAGCGGCTCACGGATCCACACCTGTCCCAGCGACGGGTAGTGGATCCACAGCGACGGCACCGGTTTGAATTCAAAAAAAATGCTCACCGGCTCGCCCAGCTCACGCTGCAGCTCCTGGCGCAGCTCGCGGGTGAACAGCGAGGCCAGCCAGCGCTCGCGCTGGTCGGGGAACTGGGTCGGGTCGCGCACCAGCTCCACCCCGACGTTGTCGAGCACCCACTCGTGGATGTCCAGTGCAAACGGGTCAATCGCCAGTTGCTGCTCGGATTCACGCAGCAGCTCCAGCTCAATGGCCAGATAGTGCGCATGCTGGCGCAGCTCAGGCAGGTACAGGGTGCGCCAGAAAAACGCCAGCGTGATCAGCAGGCTGAACAGCGTCACCACCGCCACCAGCCAGCCGGTACGGCCTGCGGTGGTGCGCGGCTTGAGCCGGTCGGCGGCCAGCTCCCAGCGGTCCTGCACCAGTGACCAGAGGGTGCGCAGGCGCTTGCGCGTGGGCATGCTCATGGGCGGGACACGGCTGGTTTATTCAGCCCCATCCGGCACAAACACATAGCCCACCCCCCAGACCGTCTGGATATAGCGGGCACGGGCCGGATTTTCCTCAATCAGGCGGCGCAGCCGCGACACCTGCACATCGATCGAGCGCTCCATGGCCCCCCACTCGCGGCCACGGGCCAGATTCATCAGCTTGTCGCGGGTCAGCGGCTCGCGCGGGTGCTGCACCAGCGCCTTCAGCACGGCAAACTCGCCCGTGGTCAGCGTCACCACCTGCCCTTCGCGGGTCAGGGTGCGGGTGGACAGGTCCAGCGTCCACGGCCCAAAGCTGATCACCTCGATCTGCTGGCTGGGGGCACCGGGAATCTCGCGCACCTGACGGCGCAGCACCGCACGGATGCGCGCCAGCAGCTCATTGGGGTTAAAGGGCTTGGGCAAATAATCGTCGGCCCCGGCTTCCAGACCGGCAATCCGGTCGGCATCACTGCCGCGCGCGGTCAGCATGATGATCGGGGTGTCGATGTGCTGCTGGCGCAACCGCCGACAGATGCTGATGCCATCCTCGACCGGCAGCATGAAATCCAGCACGATCAGCGAAAACAGCTCGCGCTGCAACAGGCGGTCCATCTGGGTACCGTCGTGGGCGGTGCGCACGATGAAGCCCTTGTCTTCCAGGAAACGCTGCAACAGGGTGCGCAGGCGCACGTCATCATCCACCACCATGATGCGTTCAATCCGGTCCACACCGGACCGGACCGAAGCGTCTTCAACCGTTTGGGGTCCTGATTGCGTGGGCATGTTCATCGCAGTTCTCAACATCCATGGGGTGACAGAAAGCCAAGCCGCCCTGCCCGGCAGCAGACACCGCGCTGTTGCACTGCGGCGGGGCTGGGTCAGAAGAGCATGAAAAGATTATCAATCTGTCACAAGACCCCAGAGGGCAGCGGATACCAAATGCGTACAGGAAAATCCCCCCTCCCCGGTGCTGTGTCCACCACCGTAGCGCAGCCCGTCAATCGCTGTACAGCAGAAAACATAGGCAGTGCCCTGAAGCCGCCGTATAATCAGCCCTTTCATCAAAACCGTTGGACACTTGGCCCATGACTGCACTGGTACAGCAACTGGCTCAGGAACTCACCGTCTCACCTGCCCAGATCGAATCGGCCATCCGGCTGATGGACGACGGGGCCAGTGTGCCGTTTATTGCCCGCTACCGCAAAGAGGCCACCGGCGGACTCGATGACGCCCAGCTGCGTCAGCTGGAATCCCGGCTGGCCTACCTGCGTGACCTGTACGAACGCCGGGCCAAGGTTCTGGAATCGGTGCGCTCACAGGGACGGCTCACCCCTGAATTGCAGGCACGCATTGAAGCCGCCGCCACCAAGAACGCCCTCGAAGAGCTGTATGCGCCCTACCGACCGCGCAAGACCAGCAAGGCCGGACAGGCCCGTGAGGCCGGGCTGGCCCCAGTGGCCGAACGGGTGCGCACCGAAACCATCGACCCAGCCGCGGCACTGGCCGGGTTCAGCCACGAACAATACCCGGACCTGTCCAGCCAGCTGGAAGCCCTGCAGCACCTGATCATTGAGGAGTGGGCCACCGACCTGCCGCTGACCGACCTGCTGCGCCAGCAGTTTGCCGCCGATGCCGTACTGAAGAGCAAGCTGGCCAGCGAAGAAAAACGCGAAGTCGGCAAAAAATTCCGCGACTACTTTGACAGCAGCGAACCCCTCGCCAAAGTCGCCGATCACCGCCTGCTGGCCATGCTGCGTGGCCGTCAGGAAAATGTCCTCACCCTGAAGGTCGATGGCCCGGACCAGCCGCGTCTGGCAGAGATTTTTGACCACCTGCAACTGGCCAGCGTCGAACCGGCCAGCCGCCGCGAGTTTTTGCAGGACACCGCCAACCTGTTCTGGAACGGCAAGATCCGCCCACAACTGGAACACAGCCTGCTGACCGAACGCCGTCTGGCCGCTGAAGCTGATGCCATCCGCGTGTTTGCCGACAACCTGCGCCACCTGCTGCTGTCCGCCCCGGCCGGTGGCCGGCGTACCCTCGGTGTGGACCCTGGCCTGCGCCATGGCGTCAAGCTGGCGGTGGTGGATGAGTCCGGCCACGTGCTCGACCACAGCGTGGTGTACCCGTTTGCACCCAAAAACGATCAGGCCGGTGCACTGGCCGAGCTGGCGCGGCTGTGCCGCACCCATCAGGTGGATATGGTGGCGATCGGCAATGGCACCGCCAGCCGCGAGACCGACACCCTGATTGCCGAACTGCAAAAAGCCCACCCGGACCTGCAACTGACCCGGGTCATGGTCAACGAATCGGGGGCCTCGGTGTATTCGGCCAGCGAACTGGCCAGTGCCGAGCTGCCGGAGCTGGACGTGTCGATCCGGGGTGCGGTGTCGATTGCACGCCGCCTGCAGGACCCGCTGGCCGAGCTGGTCAAGATCGACCCCAAATCCATCGGCGTCGGCCAGTACCAGCACGACGTCAACCAGACCCAGCTGTCGCAGATGCTCGACACCGTGGTGGAAGACTGCGTGAATGCCGTGGGTGTGGACGTCAACACCGCATCGGTGGCCCTGCTGGCGCGCATTGCCGGTCTGGGGCAGGCCGTGGCCCAGCAGATCGTCGAATACCGCCGCGAGCATGGCCGCTTTGACAGCCGTGAACAGCTCAAGCAGGTGCCCCGGCTGGGTCAGCGCACCTTTGAACAGGCCGCAGGCTTTTTGCGGATTCTGGGCGGCAGCCAGCCGCTGGACGCCTCGGCGGTGCACCCGGAAAGCTATGCGCTGGTGGAACAGATCCTCCGTCAGCACCAATTGCCGCTGGCCGAAGTCATGGGCCAGCCCGAAAAGCTGCAGGGCATCGACCCCACCCCCTTTGTCACCGAGCAGCACGGCCTGCCCACCATCACCGATGTGCTGCGCGAGCTGGAAAAACCCGGCCGCGACCCGCGCCCGGAATTCCGCACCGCCCAGTTCCGCCCCGATGTGCAGTCCCCTGCCGACCTGCGTGACAACATGGTGCTCGAAGGCGTGGTCACCAATGTCACCAATTTTGGTGCCTTTGTGGACGTCGGTGTGCATCAGGATGGCCTGGTGCACATCTCCGAGCTGGGCAGTGGTTTCGTCAATGATCCACAGCAGGTGGTCAAACCGGGTCAGATCGTGCAGGTGCGCGTCATCGGGGTCGATCAGGAGCGCAAGCGCATCAGCCTGTCGCTGCGCCTGAACCCGGCGGAAGCCCCGGCCCGTGCCCCGCGCCGCAGTGGTGAAGACAGCCGCCGCGAGCGCCCTGACGGTGAGCGCCGCCCGAACCGCGACGCCCGCCGCCGCGAGGAGGCCCGTCCGGAGCGCCGCGAGCAGGATCGTCCGCGTCGTGAAGAGCGCCCGCGCAACGATCGCCCGGCCCGTGAGCCCGCCAGCGAGCCCAAAATCGGCTCCCTCGGTGCGCTGCTGCAGCAGGCCGGCCTGCGCAAGGGCAACGGCTAATTTCCTCCAGACTCCGTGTCCCGAATGCCCGCCCTGTGCGGGCATTTTTGCGGGCCCAAAAACCTGCATATGGCCCGCAGCCCCTGCCGGGTCTGGCGACGGTCGTCCTTTTTTGGTGCCACTTCATCGACTTTTCATACCCCTGTGGGATTTTTTCAGTTAACAATGGTTCACAAAGCTACGGCCTGTTCATGGTCATCATCCAGACCCGTGCCGGCACAGCCGAATAACCAGCAACCAACTGATTGTTTTTGAGGGGGAAATGTTTGATGTGGCGTACACTGGTGTTGACTGCAGCGGTTTCGCTGACTTCCCTGAATGCCCTGGCCGTAGACACGGACACGGCTTCTGGCAATCCCCCGCCGATCAATGGCTATTATCTGGCCCATGATGACAAGACCGGCTTTGTGCGTGCGCTGATGCACCTGCAGGAAAACCCGCAGACCGGTGAACTGTCTGCGATCATTTCCAAGATCCTGCCCCGGCCCGGCTATACCCCCCGCATCATCTGTACCGGCTGCGCGGGCCGCTACAACAATCAGCCCATCACCGGCATGAATGTGTTCCAGCATGTGGTGCGCAGTCATGAAAAACCCACCCTTTATGAGGGCGGCAAGGTGCTGGACCCGGTCAGTGGTCGCCAGTACAACGCACTGATCACCTCCAGCAAAAACGGTGACACCATCAAGGTACGGGGCTATCTGGGCGTGCCGCTGATGGGCCGCACCGCCTACTGGATGAAAACCAATGACCCCGAGCGCTATCTGAAAGCCGCCGATCCCATCAAGGGCCGCTGAGGTCATGCACAAAAAAACCGCTGGCGTTCAGCGGTTTTTTTTCGGGCCTCAAACCCTGTGATTACCAGTGTTCACCCGGCACCAGACGGGCAAAGGCGCGCTGCAGCAGATTGGGCTTTTCATCACCCTTATTGCCACGGGCCGCAGTCGAGCTGGGGAAAATCCGGAAGCCCATCGACAGCACCATGTCGTTGAACTGCGGCACCAGCGCATAGCTGACCGAGGCAAAGGTGCCGACCTTGGTGGCAATGCTCTTCGGACGCTTGATGATGGCCTTGGCGACCATTTCGGCTGCTTCTTCAGGCGACAGGGTCGGAATGTAGTTGTACATCTTGGTCGGTGCAATCATCGGGGTGCGCACCAGCGGCATGTAGATCGAGGTCAGGGCGATCCTGTGGCCGTGCACTTCGGCCGACAGGCAACGGCTGAAGGCATCCAGCGCGGCCTTGGAGGCCACATAGGCCGAGAAGCGCGGCGCATTGGCCAGCACACCGATCGAGCTGATGTTGATGATCTGGCCGCCTTTTTTCTCGATCATGCTGGGCAGCAGGGCCAGAATCAGCTTGATGGCGCCAAAGTAATTCAGCTGCATGGTGCGCTCGAAGTCGTGGAAACGGTCCAGCGATTCGTGCACGGCACGGCGGATCGAGCGACCGGCATTGTTCACCAGCACGTCGATGTGGCCCACGTCGGCCAGGATTTCCTGGGCACAGGCTTCGATCGAGGCCATGTCGTTGAGGTCACAGGGAAACACCGAGGCCTTGCCGCCACCGGCTTCGATTTCGGCCTTGACTTCCTCCAGGGTGGCGCGGGTGCGCGACACCAGCAGGACGTGGGCCCCGGCGGCACCGAGCATCTTGGCCACGGTCAGGCCGATGCCGCTGGACGCGCCGGTCACCAGAACATTCTTGCCTTTGACTTTCTTGTTCAACGCCTTGATCACAGATGGCTTCATCGTTGCGATTCCTCTCCAAAGTGGAACGGGGGCGCTGGCGAGTTGTGGTGATGTCCAGCAGCCGTTTTGATTACGTTAACCGATGGTTGGGGATTTGTCATTTTTTCGGGCAAATACTCTAAACCCAATAAAAAATAGCAGCTTAGGCATTAAGTAGATGAAAGCTGACGGGTTTTGTGTATTAGAATTTTTACTCTATGTTGGTGTGCGCTGGTGTTTTTTTGATCGAGTGTTTGCTCTATGCCGATGAAGTCCCCAAACCGGACGCTGACCGGATGTCAGGTACAGGCCAGGACGGTGCAGCGGGCGGTTTGCGGCCCGGTGGCCCGCTTGCGGGGCCCTGACTCCCGGTACGGTCACGCCAGCACCGACCCGGCAACAAATTCGTCTAGCCTGCCCTGAGGCCCGGCACTTTTGGGCTATACTGTCGGCCAGTTTTTGCCGCTGACCTGCCCCAGAGGAGTCCCCCGTGGCACAGTACATTTACACCATGAACAAGGTGTCCAAGCTGGTCCCGCCCAAGCGCGAGATCCTCAAGGACATTTCCCTGTCGTTT
>JBPOIS010000172.1:0-12217 GCA_052034295.1 Pseudomonadota bacterium | reverse complement strand
AGCAGCAGCACCAGCAGGGCCACCAGCAGCACCATCACGCCCCCGGCGCGGGTGCCCCAGTGCCCCTGGGCATCGCGGCGCGGGGTGTCCGGCGGGGTCATGTACATCACCACCATGACGCGCAGGTCGTAGTACAGGCCAATGGCACTGCCCAGCACCACCATGCCGGCCAGCGCCCACTGCATCGACTGCACCGCGGCCAGCATCACAAAGAACTTGCTGATAAAGCCCACGGTCAGCGGAATCCCCGCCAGCGACAGCATCATCACCGTCAGCACGGCCGTCAGCACCGGACGGCGCCAGAACAGGCCGCGGTAGTCGGCCAGGCTCTCGGCTTCATCGCCGTCGTAGGGGCTGGACATCAGCGTCACCACCCCAAAGGCCCCCAGTGTGGTCAGCAGGTAAGCGGCCAGATAAATGCCGATTGCCGCAATCGAACCCGTGCCCAGACAGACCAGCGCCACCAGTGCATAGCCAAAGTGCGCAATCGACGAATAGCCCAGCAGGCGCTTCAAGTTGACCTGACGCACCGCCAGCAGGTTGCCGACCAGAATCGACAGCACCGCCAGCACGGTCAGGGCCTGCTGGATGCCGGTCATGGCCATCAGGGCGGTCATCAGCATCACCCGCACCATCAGGGCAAACATGGCCACCTTGCTGACCGAAGCCAGGAATGTGGCCATCGGGGCCGGTGCACCCTGATACACATCCGGGGTCCAGCCATGGAACGGCACCAGCGACAGCTTGAAGGCCACGCCCATCAGCATCAGCCCTGCACCCGCCACCACCATCGGGTTCTGCAGGGCGGTGGACAGGGCCATCCCGACCTGTTTGAACGCCATCGAACCGGTGTAGGCATAGATGAAGGCCATGCCCATCAGGATGGCGGCAGACGCCGTGGCGGAGAGCACCATGTATTTGAAGCCGGACTCCAGCGCCCGGCCACGCTCATGGGTGTAGGCCAGCAGCCCGTAGGTGGGCACCGACAGCAGCTCCAGCCCGATGAAGAACGAGGCAAAGTGCACGCTCGCCACCATCAGCAGCGCCCCACACACCGCAATCAGCAGCAGCAGGTACAGCTCTTCGCGGTTGTTGCGGTAGCTGTCGATGTAGGCGTGCGCCAGGGTGGTGCAGGCCAGCGCCCCGACCAGAATCAGCCCCATGTACACCAGGGCATAGGCATCGACCATGAACAGCGCTGTGACACTGGCAGGACCTCCGCCCTCCCGGAAGGCCAGCCACAGCACGCTGGCCAAGGCCAGGTTCAGGCCAACCACACTCACCGTGCCGGTCAGGTTGTGGTGACGGCGCAGGGCAATCAGCAGCATCACCAGCACTGCGGTCAGACTGACGATCAGCACTGGCGCCAGCGGCACGAGACCAGAAAACGTCATGTTCATGGCTTATTGCACCCCAGTGGTCGTCAGGGCCTCAGGCGAGGCAAAAAGTGGCTGATGGTAGGCGTGGGCCAGCCATTGCATGGTGGTGCTGGAGGCATCCAGCACCGCCTGCGGCCACAGGCCAATCCACACCAGACCGGCGGCCAGCACCAGCAGCATCCCCAGCTCGCGTGCATTCAGGTCTGCCAGCGGCTGCTGGTGGGGCGCATGGTCCGGATTCGGGGTGCCAAACATGGCCCGGTAGATCAGGATCAGCGCATAGACCCCGGCCAGCACCAGACTGGCCGTGGCCAGCGTGGTGTACAGCGGATACTGGGCGTAGCTGCCCAGCAGGATGACAAACTCACCGATGAAGTTGCCGGTGCCGGGAATGCCCAGCAGCGCCGCACAGAAAAACATCAGGAACGGCGACAGGTACATGAACTGCCCCCACATGCCGCCCATCAGGCGCAGGTCACGGGTGTGCAGGCGCTCGTAGATCTGCCCGCTCATGATGAACAGGGCCGCCGACGACAGGCCATGGGCCAGCATCTGCACCATCAGGCCCTGCAGGGTCAGCAGGTTGCCCACATAGATCGCCAGCAGTACGAAGCCCATGTGCGAGATGCTGGTGTAGGCCAGCAGCCGCTTGATGTCGGTCTGCTGGTAGGCCAGCCACGCGCCATAAAAAATCCCGATCGTCGCCAGCAGCATGGCAATCGGCGCAAACTGGGCCGACGCATGCGGGAAGAGCGGCAGCACGAAGCGCAGCATCCCGTAGGCGGCGGTCTTGATCAGGATCCCGGCCAGATCCACCGAACCGGCGGTCGGCGCCTGCGCGTGGGCATCCGGCAGCCAGCCATGGAACGGCACCACCGGCAGCTTCACCGCAAAGCCAATGAAGAAACACAGCATCAGGCCGTATTCAAACGCCGCCGGCAGCCGGGTGCCGAGCAGGTCCATGTAATCAAAGCTGAAATGTCCGGTCTGCGCATAGTGGAACATCACCAGCGCCAGAATGCCGATCAGCATGATCAGGCCGGAGGCCTGGGTGTAAATAAAAAACTTGGTGGCCGCATACACCCGCGATTTGCCGGTGGAGCCGCTGTGGCCCCACAGTGCAATCAGGAAATAGATCGGCACCAGCATCATTTCCCAGAAAAAGAAGAACAGGAACATGTCGATGGCCAGAAAGACCCCGATCACACCCCCGAGCGACCACAGCAGGTTCAGGTGAAAAAAACCGACCCGGCGCTGGATTTCACCCCAGCTACAGCCCACCGCCAGTACACCCAGCAGCGCAGTCAGCGCCACCATCAGCAGCGACAGACCATCCAGGGCCAGGTGCACACTGACGCCCAGTGCGGGCATCCACGGCATGCTGAACTCGGCCTGCCACTGCGGCGGCGTGCCGGGCTGCACCACGGTCTGGGCCAGCGTGCCATAGTCGCCCTGCAGCCACAGCTGCAGCGCCACCAGCAGGGTCAGCCCCATGCCGCCCAGCGCAATCCAGCGCGGCAGGCGGTCACTGATTTTTTCCACCACCCAGCACAGGAAACCGGCCACAAAAGGGATCAGCACCAGTGCGGGCAACAGCAAGTTATTTGACATGACTTAATTCCCCAGCACCTGGACCAGCATTAACCCCAACAGCAGCACCACAGCCCCCAGCGCCATCATCACCGCATAGCCGCGCAGTGAGCCGGTCTGGTGGGCCGCCGACAGCCGGTTGCCAAAGCGCATCAGCGCCGGTGCCACCACCCAGGCCCGGTCAATCGGGTCGCTGCCCAGCAGGCGGGCAATGGCGTTGAAGGGCCGCACAAACAGCAGGTCGTACGCGGCATCCCAGCCCCAGCCTTTTTCAAACAGCTCGGCCAGTGCACTGCCCGGACGGCTGTTGCGCAGCTGGGTGACCAGACGGCGCTCGCCCGTGAACAGGGCCACACCCAGCGCCAGACCACCCAGCGCAGCGGCCATGGCGACCATTTCGACGAAATGCAGGTCGTGGGCTTCGCCTTTGGCTTCCAGCAGATGGCCGACACCTTCGGGTAGCACCCCCAGCAGCGGCGGGTGAATCAGTGCCCCGATGCCAGTGGATAGCAGCAGCAGCACACCCAGCGGGATCAGGTAATCCAGGCCCTTGATCGGGTGGGCGTGGGTTTTTTCCTCACCGTGGAACACCAGCCAGATCAGCCGGAAGGTGTAGATTGAGGTCATGAACGCGCCCAGAATGCCCATCCAGAACAGGCCATGGTGGCCGCTGGCCCAGGCTTCCCACAGGATCGCGTCCTTGGAATAGAAGCCCACGGTCAAAAACGGAAACGCCATCAGCGCACCGCCGCCGACCACAAAGCAGGCGTACACAAACGGAATGGTCCTGCGCAGGCCACCCATTTTGAAAATATTCTGTTCGTGGTGCACGGCAATGATCACCGCACCCGCCGACAGGAACAGCAGTGCCTTGAAAAACGCATGGGTCATCAGGTGGAACACCGCACCCTGCCACGCGCCCACACCGAGCGCCAGGAACATGTAGCCAATCTGGCTCATGGTTGAATAGGCAAGCACCCGCTTGATGTCGGTCTGCACCAGCGCCGAGAAGCCAGCCATCACCAGCGTGATCGCGCCGATCTGGCCAACCAGCTCCAGCACACTGGGGGCGAGCTGGAACACCGGGTGCAGCCGGGCAATCAGGTACACCCCGGCGGTCACCATGGTGGCCGCGTGGATCAGCGCCGACACCGGGGTCGGACCCGCCATCGCATCGGCCAGCCAGGTCTGCAGCGGCAGCTGGGCGGATTTGCCCACGGCGCCACCCAGCAGCATCAGCGCGGCCAGAATCACCGTCGGACTGCCCGAGGTCAGCACCTGCGGGGCCGTGTGCACGATCTGGGCGATGTCCAGGGTGCCAAACTCGCGGAACAGGATGAACAGGCCAATGGCCAGGAACACATCGCCCACGCGGGTGACGGTGAAGGCCTTCAGCGCGGCCTTGCCGTTTTCACGGTTGGCATAATAAAAACCGATCAGCAGGTAGGAACAGATGCCCACCCCTTCCCAGCCCAGGTACAGCAGCACCAGATTGTCGCCCAGCACCAGCAGGATCATGCTGGCCACGAACAGGTTCATGTAGCTGAAAAAACGCGCATAACCGCGTTCGCCACGCATGTACCACGACGCAAACAGGTGAATGAAAAACCCCACCCCGGTGATCACGCCCAGCATGGTCACCGACAGGCCATCGAGGTGCAGGCCGAAGCGCGGCGCAAAGCCGCCAATCTGCATCCAGGTCCACAGCGTCTGCTGATACACCCCACCGGCAGGCACCTGCGCCAGAAAATCACTGCCCGCCGCCAGGGCCGACAGCGCAGACAGGGCCATCGAACCAACCCCGACCACAGCAGCCGCGTTTTCGGACAGGTGGTCGCGCAGGCTGGCCAGAATCAGGAAGCCGACCAGCGGAAAAACAAAGGTGAGAAACAAAAGGCTCATCCGCGCATCTCACTGGCTGAATCGACATCCAGAGTCTGGAAGCGATGGAAAAACTGCAACACGATCGCCAGACCAATACAGGCTTCGGCCGCGGCCAGCGTCAGCACCATGATGAACATCACCTGCCCATCCGGCTGCAACCAGGCGCTGCCTGCGGTCACAAAGGCCAGCGCGGCCGCGTTCATCATGATTTCCAGACTCATCAGCATGAACATCAGATTGCGGCGCACCATCACCCCGGCAAAGCCCAGGGCAAACATCAGCGCGGCCACCATCAGGCCATGGCTCATCGGGACTGCACTCATCATGGCGCATCCTCCATTTTGACGGGCACCTGAATCTTCAGCTCAGCCTGCCGCTGGGCCACTTCGCGCTCGGCCTCGGCCACGGGCTTTTTGCCCAGGTGATAGGCCGCCACCAGCGCCCCCAGCAGCAGCATGGACGCCAGTTCGACCAGCAGCAGGTACGGTCCGAACAGGCTGATGCCGACCGCCTTGGCGCCCACAGTCTGGGTGCCCAGCGGCAGCTCGGCAGTATGGCTGTGGTCGCTGCCCAGCATCCACACCAGCGCCAGACCGAGGATCACGGTCATCGCCATCGGCATGGCCCAGGTGGCCGAATTCAGCCAGCGTTTTTCCTGCGCCTGCGCATCACTGCCCAGGTTCAGCATCATCACCACAAACACGAACAGCACCAGAATGGCGCCCGCGTAGACGATCATTTCCAGTGCAGCGGCAAACGGTGCGCCGAGGGTGAAGAAAATCCCCGCCACCGCCAGCAACGACACAATCAGGTTCAGCAGGCCATGCACCGGGTGGCTGTTGCTGATCACCCGCCAGCAGGACCACAGGGCCACGGCCGAACACACATAAAAGGGCCAGATCATGGTAGCAATCCCCGCACGTCCACCGGCGCAGACTCCCGCTCAGCCGCCCCTTTGGGCTTGCCGTCGATGGCCATGCCGGACACGCGATAAAAATTATAGTCGTGGTATTTGCCGGGTCCCGAAATCAGCAAATGCTCTTTTTCATAGACCAGATTCTGGCGGACATACTCGGCCATCTCAAAATCCGGTGTGAGCTGAATGGCGGTGGTCGGACAGGCTTCTTCGCACATGCCGCAAAAAATGCAGCGGGAAAAATTGATGCGGAAAAACTCGGGATACCAGCGGCCATCCTCGCGCTCGGCCTTTTGCAGCGAAATGCAGCCCACCGGACAGGCGACGGCGCACAGGTTGCAGGCCACACAGCGCTCTTCCCCATCCGGGTCACGGGTCAGCACGATCCGGCCACGGTAGCGCGGCGGCGGATTCACGGGCTGCTCGGGGTACATGATGGTGTCGCGCGGGCGGAAGCCGTGGCTGAACACCATCACCAGACTGCGCACAATGCTGTACAGGCCGGTCAGAAGTTTCATGGTTTTTTGCTCCTTGATCCGCTCACACGCTGTGTTGCCACAGCACCACGGCGGCGGTCACCAACAGGTTGACCAGCGCCAGCGGCAGGCATACTTTCCAGCCAAAGCTCATGACCTGGTCATAGCGGGGACGCAGCAGCGCACCACGGGCCAGAATGAACATCATCATGAAAAACAGGGTTTTGATCAAAAACCAGAACACCGGCGGCACGAACGGAATGTCCAGATTGAACGGGGCCAGCCAGCCGCCAAAGAACAGCGTGGTGATCAGCGCCGAAATCAGCACAATGTTGATGTACTCGCCCACAAAGAACATGCCCCATTTCAGGCCGGAATATTCGATGTGGTAGCCGTCGGCGATTTCCTGTTCGGCTTCGGGCTGGTCAAATGGGTGACGGTGCGCCACCGCCACCCCGGCAATCACAAACACCAGAAAGGCCAGGAACTGCGGCACGATGAACCACACGTCCCGCTGGGCCTCGACGATGTCGCGCATGTTGAAGCTGCCGGTGATGGCGACAATGCCCATCAGCGACAGGCCCATGAACACCTCGTAGCTCACCGTCTGTGCCGCGGCACGCATCCCGCCCAGCAGCGAGTATTTGTTGTTGGACGACCAGCCGGCAAACATCACCGCATACACGGCCAGACCGGCCATGGCAAAGAAAAACAGCAGGCCGATGTCCAGATCCGCCACACCCAGTGTGGGTGAGATCGGCACGATGGCAAACGACAGCAGCGCCGTGGCCATCGCCACCGCCGGGGCCAGAATGAAGGTCAGCTTGTCGGTAAAACGCGGGGTCACGTCTTCCTTGAACAGCATCTTGAGCATGTCGGCCACGATCTGGAACAGGCCAAACGGGCCGACCCGGTTCGGGCCATAGCGGTCCTGCCACCAGGCCAGCAGACGGCGCTCCACGAAGGTCATGAACGCCGCCACCAGCACCAGCAACACCATCAGCACCAGTGCCTGCACCACCCCAAAGGTGATCGACCACTGTTCCTGATTCAGGTATGGGGTCAAAAATCCGGGAATTGCGGGATCAACACGCATCTTCAGCCTCCTACCCCTGCCGCCACGGGTGCACCGGCCAGCTCGACCTGCAGGACAGCCCGGCGATCCAGCACCTGACCGGCCTGCACCGGATAACCCACACAGCCTTCCGGCAGTTGCTCCACCGGCTGCACACTCAGCAGCTGACGGGCATCGCCCAGCTGGACCGACACGGTCTGTCCGGCCTGCCAGCCCTTGCGGGCAGCCAGCTCGGACTGGACCAGCAATTGCGGTGCCGCCATGCGGCTCTGCATGACCGGACTGCGCGCGGCCAGCTCATCACTGGCGTGGATGTTGTACACCGGCACCCAGCTCAGCCCACTGCCCTGCGGGGCCTGCTCGGCCAGCGGCATGACATGGCTGCGGGCCGGGCGCTTCGGCAGGCGGTCAAACAGGCGCACGCCCGGATCACCGGCCTTGAGGTGGCCGCCGACTTCATCCTGGAATTTGTTCCAGGACTGCGGTGAGTTCCAGCCCGGCGCCCAGGCAAACGGAATCAGTGCACTGTTTTCCTGCGGACCCACATAGCCTTCCATCGAGAAGGTCAGGGCGCTGTCCTGATCCTGTGGGGCACGCGGCTCATGCACCGACAGCGGGGCACGCATCGAGGTGCGGCCCGAGTAGCGGCGCGGTTCACGGGCGATCTTCAGGCCCTGCACGCGGTAGCCTGCATCCGGCGCGGCCTCGCGGATGCCTTCCAGACGGGGGAGCTGCCGGACCAGCGCCGCCACCACCTCATCAAGCTGGGTCCACTCAACCGGGCGGCCATCCACACCGGCCTTGAGGGCATGCAGCCAGCGCCAGCTTTCCTTGATGCTGACCTCCGGGTTGTAGTAAGCCGGGTCATACACCTGAAAATAGCGCTGGGCGCGGCCTTCATTGGAAACCACCGTGCCATCGCCTTCGGCAAAGCTGGCGGCGGGCAGCAGCACGCGGGCACGCTTGGCGGTGTCAGTCCGCTGGTGATCGAGCACGATCAGTTGCGGGTGGCCCAGCACCTGCTCCAGTGCGGCCCCGGACAGGCGGCGGGTCAGGTCATTTTCCAGCACCACCACGGCGTCATACTGGCCTTCGAGCGCGTTCTCCAGCGGCTGTCCGCCCATCAGGGCCAGACCCATGCTGTTGACTTCGGGCACCACCAGCGACAGCTGGGCTGCACTGACGCGCACCAGCTCGGCAGCGGCCTCCAGCAGCGCGGGCTCCAGCAGCGTGGTGCCAGTGACGATCAGCGGTTTTTTGGCGGCCTTCAGGTCGGTGGCGATCTGCTGGGCAAAGGCCACGGCTTCTGCGGACAGGTCGGTCACCGGCTGTCCAGCCACGGCGGCCGCCACGGCAAAGCCCAGCCGGGCAATGTCGTGCGGGGTGGCCACCACTTCACCGGCAGCCACATCGTGCAGGCGGGTGCCGGTCACGGCCAGCAGGTACACCGGGCTCTTGGCGTGCTGGCCAATGCGGTTCACCGGCTCGGCCAGCCAGTCCTGGGTCTTGCGCTCGGCGGCCATCTGTTCGGCCTTGTTGTGCGCCACCTGACGGATCGCCAGCGCAATGCGCGGCGCGGTCTGGGTGACGTCTTCGCCCAGCACCAGCACAAAGTCGCAGTCTTCGATGTCGCGCAGGCTGGGGGTCTGGACGCCCTCGGTCTGCAGCAGGTCTGCGGCCTGCTCCACCAGTGCCTGTTCAGCTGCGGTCATGCCGGTGCTGAACTGGGCACTGCCCACCAGCTCGCGCAGGGCAAAGTTGGCTTCCAGACTGGCACGGGCCGAGCCAATGCCAAGGATTTTTTTGCCCTGCAGGCTGGCAATGGTCTGGTCCAGTGCCTGATCGACGCTGACGGTCTGGCCATTTTGCTGCGGGGTTTTGGGCCGGTCCGGCAGGTTCACATAGCCGTAGCCAAAGCGGCCCCGGTCGCACAGGAAATAGTGGTTCACCGCGCCATTGAAGCGGTTTTCGATGCGGCGCAGCTCGCCATAGCGTTCACCGGGCGAGGTGTTGCAGCCCACCGAACACTGCTGGCACACGCTGGGCGCGTACTGCATGTCCCACTTGCGGTTGTAGCGCGCGCTGTGGGTCTTGTCGGTGAACACGCCGGTGGGGCACACCTCGACCAGGTTGCCGGAAAACTCGCTGTCCAGCACCCCATCGGTTTCCCGGCCAAAATACACATTGGACGCCGAGCTGAACACGCCCAGATCGGTGCCGCCCGCATAGTCCTTGTAGTAGCGCACGCAGCGGTAGCAGGCGATGCAGCGGTTCATTTCATGGGAAATGAACGGGCCAAGCTCCTGATTGTGGTGGGTGCGCTTGGTGAAGCGGTAGCGGCGGCGGTCATGGCCGGTCATCACCGTCATGTCCTGCAAGTGGCAGTGGCCGCCTTCCTCGCAGACCGGGCAGTCGTGCGGGTGGTTGGTCATCAGCCACTCGACCACGCTGGCGCGGAAGGCCTTGGCCTCCTCGTCGTCAATCGAGATCCAGGTGTTGTCGGTGCTGGGGGTCATGCACGACATGACGATGCGGCCACGTCCGGCTGCAGCATCTTCGGCGTTGTTGTACTGCTTGACCGCACAGGCGCGGCACGAGCCGACACTGCCCAGCGCGGGATGCCAGCAGAAATAGGGGATGTCCAGTCCCAGGGACAGGCAGGCGGACAGCAAATGGTCCGCACCGTTGACCTCGTACTGTTTGCCATCGACATGAATGACGGCCATCTGTCGGGCTCCTTTAAGCGTGATTCGGCTGCGCCACGGTGTCGCTGGCCTGCGGGGCAATGCCGGCTTCGAATTCGTGGCGGAAATATTTCAGGGCGCTTTGCAGTGGCTCCATGGCCCCCGGCGCGTGCGCGCAGAAGGTCTTGCCGATCCACAGGTTCTTGGTGAGCTGGGTGAGCAGGTCGATGTCCTCGGCCCGGCCCTCACCGGCCTCCAGCGCGCGCAGCAGCTTGACCGCCCACGGCAGGCCATCACGGCAGGGCGTGCACCAGCCACAGGATTCGCGGGCAAAAAATTCTTCGAGGTTGCGCACCAGCGACACCATGTTCTGGCTCTGGTCCACCACCATCAGCAGGCAGGTGCCCAGACGGCTGCCGGCCTTCATGATGTGGTCAAAATCCATCGGCAGGTCCAGATGCTCCGGCATCAGGAAGTCGGTGGAGGCACCGCCGGGCAGCCAGCACTTCAGCACCAGCCCGTCCTGCAGGCCACCGGCATGCTGCTCGATCACTTCACGGGCGGTGGTGCCCATCGGCAGCTCCCACAGGCCGGGGAATTTCACCCGTCCGGAAGCGCCGTAGATCTTGGTGCCGGGGTCGGTGGATTTGCCTTCGGACAGGCCCTTGTACCACGCGGCACCGCGCAGCACGATGTTGGGCACGTTGTTCAGGGTTTCGACGTTGTTGACGATGGTCGGACGGCCCCACGCGCCGGCCACCTGGGGGAACGGCGGCTTGGTGCGCGGGTTGGCGCGGCGGCCTTCCAGCGAGTTGATCAGCGCGGTTTCCTCGCCACAGATGTAGCGGCCGGCGCCGGTGTGCACATACAGCTCGAAGTCCCAGCCGGTGCCGAGGATGTTTTTGCCCAGATAGCCCTTGGCGCGGGCCTGGTCAATGGCGGCATTCAGGCGCTTGGCGGCTTCGATGTATTCGCCACGGATGAAAATGTAGCCACAGGTGGCGCTGATCGCATAGCCGGAGGTGATCATGCCCTCAATCAGCTGGTGCGGCAGTTTTTCCATCAGCAGGCGGTCCTTGAAGGTGCCCGGCTCCATCTCGTCGGCATTGCAGATCAGGTAGCGCGGTCCGCCATCGGGCGGGGCCATCAGCGACCACTTGATGCCGGCTGGAAAGCCTGCACCACCGCGTCCGCGCAGGGTGGCGTCCTTGACCACGGCCTGCACGTCGGCCGGGGTCATCGACAGGGCTTTTTTCATGCCCTGATAGCCTTCGAGCTGCTCATACAGGTCGATGTCCAGCACCGCTTCGGCTCGCGACAGCCGCCAGGTCAGCGGTTTGGTTTCGGGGCCTGCGCTGGCGGCATCGCCATAAATCGCAATCGGCTGGGTGTTTTTCATGCGTAAGCCTCCAGCAGGGCCGGGATGGACTCGACGCTGACCCGCCCGTGGGTGTCTTCGTCGATCATCAGGGTCGGTCCCTGGTCACAGTTGCCCAGGCAGCAGATCGGCAGCAGGGTGAACCGGCCATCGGCTGTGGTCTGGCCATATTCGATGCCCAGAGTGCGCTTGAAGGCGGCCGCCAGGGTCTCGGCCCCGACCAGATAGCAGCCCACCGAGTCACACAGCAGGATCACATGGCGACCCACCGGGCGGCGGTAGATGCGGTTGTAAAACGTGGCCACGCCGTCCACATCGCTGGCTGGAATGCCCAGCATCTGCGCCACGGCCTGCACCTGCGCGTCATCGACCCAGCCATTGCGGCGCTGGACGATCTTCAGGGCATCCAGGCTGGCCGCACGCGGGTCCGGATAGTGGTGCATGTAGTGCTCGATGTCGTGGATTTCCTGGGCGGTCAGGATCGCCTCGACATTCACGCGGGGACTACGGTCAGTCAGAATCATCATGGTGTACGGCTCCCCTCAGCGGTCTACGTCGGCCATCACGAAGTCGATCGAGGCCAGATAGGCGATCAGATCGGAAATCATGCTGCCGTTGATGACCGAGGGCATCTGTTGCAGGTGCGCAAAACTCGGCGTGCGGATCCGGGTCCGGTAGCTCATGGTGCTGCGGTCGGAGGTCAGGTAGTAGCTGTTGATGCCCTTGGTGGCTTCGACCAGCATCGACGATTCCCCGGCAGGCATCACCGGACCCCACGACACCGACAGGAAGTGGTTGATCAGGGTTTCGATGTCCTTCAGGGTCTTGTCCTTCG
>JBPOIS010000049.1:0-12508 GCA_052034295.1 Pseudomonadota bacterium | reverse complement strand
AGGCCGTGCGGGACAGGGGCTCTGGCGCTTTTGGCCTAAAAACGCCAGTTGTAGAACAGGTCGATGGCTTTTTCCAGTGCCGAGCTGGCTTCCACATACAGCCGCCGGTTGATCTGGTAGCGCAGGGTCAGTTTGTTCACCGGGGTGAATACGCCCATGCCATAGCGCAGGTACAGGTCTGGGGTGATGTAGCCAGTCAGGTTCACCTGGGTGTCATTGCCCACCCCCTGCGCATCCACGGTCAGGCCGGACAGCCCGAAACTGCGCCCCAGTTCATTGGTGAAGGTGCGCACCCCGCCCAGCCCGTAGCTGAGGCCCGCCGCGGCCAGCGTGTTGTTGACGTCGCTGCGGAACCCGGCGGTGTTGGTGAGGGTGTTGTTGGCGCTCAGCCGTCCGGTCAGCAGTGCATTCAGCGCCTCCTGCTCGGTCAGTCCGGCGTCGTTGAAAATCACGATCCCCGGTGCCGTCGGCTGGCCGCCAATGCGCACGCCCACGGTGCGGCCTTCCACCGATTTGGTGGCCTCGATGGCCAGAGTCGGCGCAGTGAGGCTGCCGTTGAAATTCACCTCGGCCCGGCGCAGCATCAGGCTCTGCCCAAAGGCGTCCACCTGCACCATACGCTGCACCACAATCTGGCCGTGGGCGCTCATCGGGCTGTAGCCGCGCGAGCGCAGCGCCAGTTGTCCACGCAGCGGTACGTTGGCGCCGAAGCCCCGGAACACCACCTCGCGGCCCAGCAGCACCCCCAGATCCGCGTCGATCTGCCACGGCACATTGACCCGCTCTGGCTTGCTGCTGGCCTCGGCCAGCTTGCGCCGGTCCACCACCCGCACATCCGGTGACAGGGCGATCACCTGATCGCCGCTGGCGTTCGGGGTGATGACAGCGCTGGGCACTTCCACCTGTCCACTGACCTGCACCTGCTTGCTGGCTGGCAACAGCACCACCTGCACATCCGGGTTCAGCCGGGCGGTGAGCTGGGGCGGCTGGCGCACCAGCAGCTCGGTGCCCTTCAGGTTCAGGGCCACGCGGGGGGTGCCGGCCCACACCGCCTGCCCGCTCAGACTGCCTTTGCCATCACCGCTGTAAAACTCCCCGTTCAGGCTGGCCTGGGTGCCACGGATCTGCGCGGCCAGATTGATGCGGTTCAGGTTTACCGGCACGCTGTCCAGCACCAGACGGCCATCGGCCAGTTTGAAATTGCCATAAAAGTCCGGCGAAGTCAGTGGACCGCTCATGCCCCCCGCCAGTGACGCCGTGCCCGACAGCGCCCGCATGGCCGGGAAAAACGGTTTGAAAATCCCCACCTCGACATTGTCCAGCACCAGCGCGCCATTGATGGTCATCGGCTTGGTGCGCGGGTTGATCAGCGTGTCAATGTAGCCGGTACCGATGCCGGGGGTTTTGGCATCAAAGCGCAGCTTGATGCCCTCGGCCTCGGTTTTGACCAGCAGGCTGAGCCGTTGATACGGCAAGGTGATGGGGGGGTCCTGCGGGTCTTCGGACTCCAGCCCGATGCTGCCGTTGTCGGTGTACAGCACCACATCCAGATCCGGCGAGCGTCCGGCCTGCCAGCCGAGCTGGCCCTGTCCATTGATGCGGCCACTCCAGGCCACCCCGGTGGGCATCAGTGCGTCAAACGCCTCAATGTCCAGATTGCGCAAACTGAGGCTGAGCTGGCCACGCGGTGCGCTGAGCATCGCAGGCTCAGTCAGGCAGAGCTGGCCGCCCCGACTGCCCCAGCAGTGGGCGGACAGATTCAGCTGCTGCTGGGCCTGATTCCAGCTCATCTGGGCGGGGGTGGACTGGCGCAGGCTGGCATAGCGGCTGCCAATCTGGCCCTCGGCCAGAGTGCCCTGCCAGTTGTATTGATCATCCAGCCGTCCACTGGCTGCCAGCTGGATGCGGCCCTGACGGGCCTCAGCGCTCAGGCCCAGCTGATGCTGCTGGCGGGTACCGTTCAGGTGAAAGGCCGCAGTCTGCAGCGTCTGGGTACCGGTGTTCAGGTTTTCCACCTGTAGATCCAATTGACTGGGTGCATAGCCCAGCTGGTGAATCCGCCCTTCGGCATGGGCACGGCCCAGCTGGACCGCGCCAAACTTCAGCCCTTCGGCATTCAGGTTCACATTCAGGTCAGGCCGGCTCAGGTCGCCACTGAGCTGCACCTGCCCCACCACCGCGCCGGACAGCTGCGGGTGCAGGCGGGCCAGCTGCCGGGCATCCACCTGCAGGGACAGGCTGTTCTGGTTGCCATTGGCGGTGAGCTGGTTGCCCCCCCAGGCCAGAAAAAAATCCCGTGCCTGCCAGCGCCCGGACTGGACCACCTGCAATCCCCGACCCGGTGCCAGACTGAACTGCAGCTGGCCATGCGCCTGCAGGGGTTGCTCGCGCAGGCTGCCCTGCAGGTTGAGCTGGTCCACCTGTACCATGTGACGCCGGGCCGACCACTCCCCCTGGGTCACCACCGGCCCGGTCAGGTGTCCACGCCAGCCCTGCACAAAATACCCCGGATCGAACTGCTGCAGCTGCCCGGACAGGTTCCAGTGCAGCCCGCCCGCCGTGCCCAGCTGGCCACGCACATTCAGCCCCCCCGCCACGCCGTCATGCAGCAGTTTTTTGATCTGGATCAGCTCTGGGGTCCCGGCCACATCGGCGATCAGCGTGCCGCCCGGCAGCCCCTGGGTGTTGAACTGGCCCTTGAACTGCACCGCAAACGAACGCAATCCCCCCTGGGGCTGCAGCAACACTGCGGCATTGCCCTGTCCCTGCAGGCGCAGGGTGCGGGCGGGCTGTCGGCCCTGTGCCGGCATCCGTGCCGTCAGATTCACGGCAGGCAGGTACACCACCTGCTGGCGGGCCTCACTGCGCCCACGCAGCAGCACCCGGCCTTTGAACTGGTCAAAGGGCACACTGTCCAGCAGGGGCTTCGGGTTGAAGCCGGTGGTGTCCAGTGTGGCCTGCCAGAGCAGCGGCGCGCTGGGTTTGGCAGGGCGCTGCAGTTGGGCCTGCGCGGCCAGCTGTCCGGCGACGCCCTGATAGGCCAGTTGCGGCACCAGCACCTGCTTGGGGTCGATCTGCACCAGCGCCTGATACTGCCCGGCGGGCAGCCGACTGCCGGCATTCAGCCCGAGCCGGGTGCGCACCGTGGTACGGTCTTTTATTAACAGAATCTGTGCCTGCCCCTGCGGGCTGTCGATCAGGCCCAGTCCGGGCTGGTGCTGGCGCAGGCCGCGCCAGCGTGCCTCCACCGCCATCGGCAGGCGGCTGTCACCCAGACTGCCCAGACGTGCCAATCCCGCCAGCAACCGGGGGCCCTGGTCCAGTTCAATCTGCAGCCCCAGCGTGCTGCGCTGGGCCTGCAGGTCTGCCCTTGAGGTCAGCGGGCCACTGACCTGCGCCGGCACATAGGTCCGTGCCGACTCCGGCAGCAGAGGGCGCACATCCAGTGCGCTGGCCTGCCCGTGCAGGGTCCACTGCAGGCCCTGTTGCCAGTCCAGCCGCCCCTGGGCACGCAGACTGCCTTTGAGGATCCGGGCATCCAGCTGGCCAATCTGCAGGCCTTTCCAGTTGGTGTGTGCCTGCAGGCGGTACTGGCCCGCCGGGACATTTTTGCCATTCAGGTCGGTGCTGACCTGCGCCGACAGCCCATCCAGCGTGCCCGACAGTTCCGCCTCCCCCTGCCGGGAATACAGCTGCTGCGCCGCCGCAACGGGCCAGTGGTAGTTTTGCCACTGTAGCCGCGCCACATAGGGTACGCCGGGGTCCAGCGGACGCACCTGCCCACGGAGCTGCAGGGGGTCGGGCCAGCGCGATTCGCCCTGCACCGCCAGCTGGTCCAGCGGCCCCTGCACGCGGAGGGCCACGGGCTGCAGGTTTTGCCGGGTCAGCGCACTCACCGCCAGCTGTCCAGTGCCGTGGATCGGCCAGTGGTCGCGGAAGGTCATCTGCGCGTCCACCCCGGTCAGCCGCAGTGCAGGCAGCAGCAGGCTGGAATTGTGGATGGTGATCCGGTCGCCGCGCCACAGCGCGTCATTCAGGAGGATGTCATCCAGCCGCACCCGCTTGCCGGGGGCGGTGATGATGTCCAGGTTGTGCACCTGGGCCTGGTCAAAGCGCAGCGTGACCGGCAGGCTCAGGGGAAAAAACTTGAACGGTTCCGTGGACGGCGGGGTTTTTTTGATGATCTGCAGGTGCTGCACACTGGCGCGGGAAAAATGCAGCTCCTTGCTCAGCAGGGCCCGCCAGCCCAGCTTGACCACGGCCTGATCGGCCAGCACACGGACCTTGGCGTTTTCAAAACGGATCTGCTGCAGGATCAGCCCATGGCGCAGGGTGCCGCCCTGATAGCGGTAGGTGACCCAGTGCTGGCGCTGTGCCACCCAGTCCAGCAGCGCCCGGCTGGCGGTTGCATTGCCGCTGGCCCAGTACAGGGCGAGAATGGCCAGCACCAGCAGGCCCAGTAGCCCAGCCAGCAGCCAGCGCCAGAACGGGCGGTTTTTGGTCGATGCTGGCGCAGTCACAGCGTTTTTTTCCATGCGACTGCTCACAGGGCCGGACCAATGAAGAAATGCAGGCGGATCGGCACCTTGGTTTCGGACACCCCTGCAGCCACGTCCAGCCGCACCGGGCCAATCGGCGAGGACCAGCGCACCCCAAGCCCCAGGCCCACTTTGACCGGATCGCGCCATTGCCGGTCGAAGGCATTGCCTGCATCGGCAAACACGGCTGCACGCCATGCAGGCCGGAAGCGATAATTGTACTCCACCGAGCCCACCGCCAGATTCTGCCCACCGACCTGATAGCCATTTTCCAGATGCGACAGGCTCTTGTAGTCATAGCCGCGGATGCTCTGATCCCCCCCGGCAAAGAAGCGCAGGTTGTAGGGCATGGCATCAAAGGTCTTGGTCCAGATCATGCCGCCATCCAGCCGGCCAATCAGCTGGTGCTGCCAATCAGTGCCAAAGCTGTAGATACGCCGCAGCCCGGCCTGGGCGATGACCAGATCCACATCGGTCAACAGCGCCTTGCTGCCCACCTGCAGCTGATAGTACTGCCGCCAGGCCTGCAGGGGGTCAATGCCGCCCTGCTTGCGCACCCGGTTCAGGCCATAACCCAGCAGCAAGGACTGCTGGCGCGGAATGTTGTAACCGATGTTGAAGGGTGGTGGGAGCTGGGTGGGGTCGATGCTGGCCGACAAGGGGCCCAGGTCGAGCTGATCCAGCTGATAGCGCAGCGACCAGGTGCGCTCCCAGCCGCGCTGTGGCGGCCGCAGGGCCCGCTCCACCCCCACGCTGAGCGATTGCAGCAGCAGGTCCAGCGTGCCATCGACGTTGGGCAGGCGCGTCTCGCGCTCGTAGCCGCCCACAAAGGTCAGGGTGTCGTTCAGCGGATGGTGATACGGCATCAGGTAGCGGGCTTCAAGCGCCTGGCGCAGCTTGGACAGTTCCACGTTGGACTCCAGACTGTGGCCCCGGTCGTTGATCAATGCGCGCCGGTACTGGCCGCGCAGGCGGAATTCGGTGTCAGTGCCATAGCCCACCCCCACTTCAGCGGCATTGGGGTGGCGGGCATCCAGCACCACCAGCACCGGCACCTCACGGGTGCGGCGCACCTCGGCCTGCAGGGCACGGGTCTGCAGCACCTCTTCGGACAGTTCCGGGGCTGCGTCAGCAGAGGGCGGGACGGTTTCGGCTGCCGCTGCTGTGCCCTCCGGGGACGTGGCCGGGTCCAGCTGGCTGTCGGCCTGATCAGCGGCCGCACGGGCCTGCCTGTTACTGACCCGGAGGGTTTCGATGGGGTCCGGCACTGTGGTGCGCACTTCGATGTTGTTGAACCAGCGGGTGTCCAGCAGGTTTCTCGACAGCTCGGCCACCCGGCTGGCGTCAAACGGCTGTCCGGTGTGCAGCGGATTCAGCTGGTCAATCAGCGCCTGACGCACCGGCAGCGGGTCGGTGGTGCCGGTGACATTTTCAAAACGGATCTCGCCCAGCCGGTAGCGGGCACCACTGTCATAGCGCAGCTCGATGTCGGCGGTGTTGTCCGGCAGGGTGACCTCGACTTCATGGTTCAGCCACTGGCCATCAAAATAGCCATGCTCGGTGCGCAGTGTGGCGATGCGCTGTTTGGTTTTTTCATAGGCATCATGGCGAAAAATATCCCCTGGCTGCAGCTCCGGGGTGGACAGTACGGCCAAAAAACCTTCATCGCTCTGGCCTTCGCCTTCCACGCTGAGGTGCTGCTGCTGCACCCGCACCGGCTCGCCGGGGGCCACTTCCACCTGTAGCCGTGACGAGGACAACGGCACAAAGCGGAACTGTGGCTGGTAGTAGCCCACGGCCTGTCCGGCTTCACGGGCCAGACTGCGCAGGCGCGGCAGGATGTCGCGAAAATCGCGGAATTCCTCGACGGTGAGGCGCTGCAGTGAGGCGCGGACGTTCTGGGCCAGCGGCTCGGGTGCCCCACTGACCGTCACGCGGATGGTGGGCTCGGTTTCAAACTCATTGCGCCCCAGCAGGCGGTTTTTCAGGCGGGTCAGCCAGCCCAGCGGACGCTGCGGGTCGTCGGCCAGTACTGGATTGGCGGGGGCCACGGCATTCAGGGTGGGAATCGGCGGCAGGGCCTGCAGCTCTTCCGGCAGCGTAAAGGATGCCTCCGGCATGGGAATGTCCACCAGCCCGGTGTCTGCCGGGTCTGCAGCCTGCACGGCCGTGACGGCGCTGAGCAGCCAGAAGGCGGCCATACACCAGCCTCCAGTGCGGTGTGGCTGCGGCCGGGTGATTTTTGACAAACCCATCAGCCGGGCGGGGGGCAGGCGCTGCATCAACATCCACACAAAAAAACAGGCTCAGAACGGCGATGATACCCAGCGTGCCAGACGGCTGCCAAGCAAGCCGGGGCGGCTTCGCGTATGGCATTTGTAGGCTGGATCGGTGCGATGGGCGGACCGGGTGGTTTCGTGCTAGTGTGGGGCTCTTTTTGCTGCTGCTTTTTTTGACCTGCCCATGAGTGCCTCGCGCCAGCTGCTGCTGTCCCGGCGTTTTTTGCCGATGTTCTGCACCCAGTTCCTGGGGGCCTTCAATGACAACGTGTTCAAGCAATCGCTGATCCTGCTGCTGACCTTTGCGGCGGCTCATCAGTTGTCGCTGTCGCTGAGCCTGCTGAACAATCTGGCGGCGCTGCTGTTCATTTTGCCGTATTTCCTGTTTTCTTCGACGGCGGGCCAGCTGGCGGACAAATACGACCGGGCCTGGCTGACCCGCTGGATCAAGATTCTGGAAATCACCATCATGCTGCTGGCCACGATGGGTTTTTTGCTGCACGCCTTCTGGCTGCTGTTTGTGGCGCTGTTTTTGATGGGCACCCATTCGACTTTTTTTGGTCCGATCAAATACGCTTATCTACCGCAGGCACTGCACACGGATGAGCTGGTCACTGGCAATGCGCTGTTCCAGTCCGGCACCTCGGTGGCGATCCTGACCGGGATGATGCTGGGCGGGGTGCTGCTGCAATCCACTGACCCCACGGCGATGGCCTGGACCAGTGCCACGGTGCTGGCGGTGGCGGTGGCTGGCTATCTGGCCGCCCGGCAGATTCCGCCGCTGGCCCCGGCCCAGCCTGAGCTGCGCATCGACTGGAACCTGTGGCGCACCAGCGTGCAGACCCTGCGGGTGGCGGCCACGCAGCGGCGGGTGCTGTTTTCGATCGTGGGCATTTCCTGGTTCTGGTTTTTTGGGGCCACCCTGCTCACCCAGATCCCCGAGCTGTGCAAAACCCTGCTGCACGGGGATGCCACGCTGGTGACGGCGCTGCTGACCCTGTTTACCATTGGGGTGGCCGGTGGTTCGCTGCTGGGGCGCTGGATCGGGGGCCATCAGGTGCACCTGAAGCTGGTGCCGGTCGGTCTGGCGGGCCTGAGCCTGTTTGCGCTGGATCTGGGCTGGCTGCTGCTGCACCTGCCACACAGCCTGCCCACGGTGTCCAGCCTGCTGCAGTCCGTCACGGGCCTGCACCTGCTGGTGGCGCTGCTGGGCATCGGTGTCTCCGGTGGACTGTACATCGTGCCACTGTACAGCTTCATGCAGGCGCATGCGCCTGAGGCGGTGAAAGCCCGGGTGGTGGCGGCCAACAACATCCTCAATGCCCTGTTCATGGTGCTGTCGGCCGTGTTTGCCATGCTGGTGCTGGGGGTGCTCAAAAGCCCGCTGCCGGTGCTGTTCCTGCTGACCGCTGGCCTGAATGTGCTGCTCGGGGCGTGGATTCTGTCCGGCACCCGTGAGGCGGGCCCCTTGCCGGGCCAGCCCGACTAGGCCACACTTGGGCGCAGACCCATCCCTGAGGAGCCCTGTCATGCCCCGCCACCTGCGCCGTTCGGACCAGTGGATCCACCAGTTTGACCAGGCCCTGCGCACGCTGGTGCCCGGCAGCACGCCAGCCGCGCGGCCCCGGCCCGGTGCCGCCGATCCGGCCCCCCTGTCGGTACAGCAAGCCCGCCATGTGGCGGGGCTGATGCGGGTCAACCACAGTGGCGAGGTGTGCGCTCAGGCGCTGTATCAGGGGCAGGCGCTCACCGCCCGGCTGCCCCGGGTGCGTGAAGACATGCGCCAGGCCGCACAGGAAGAACAGGACCACCTGAACTGGTGCGAAGCCCGGCTGCAGGAGCTGGGCAGTCACCCCAGCCTGCTGAATCCGCTGTGGTATGGGTTGTCGTTTGCACTGGGGGCCGCGGCTGGACTGGCGGGTGATGCATACAGTCTGGGTTTTGTGGCCGAAACCGAAAAGCAGGTCATGGCCCACCTCAACCACCACCTGGACAGCCTGCCCGACGCGGATCAGTCCTCGCGGGCGTTGCTCCAGCAGATGCACGACGATGAAGCCCACCACCGCGATCAGGCGCTGGCAGCAGGCGGGGCCGCCCTGCCTGCCCCGGTGCAGGGGCTGATGTCACTGGTGTCGAAGGTCATGACCAAAACCAGCTACGTGGTCTGAGCAGCGGTGTTTTAAAGGTCAAAAAAAGCCCCGGAAATTCCGGGGCTTTTTGTGTCGGCACGGGCTTCAGGATGAGTGCTGGATCAGGTAATCCACCGCCGCTTCCAGCTCGGCGTCGCTGGCATCCGCCGCACCGCCACGGGCAGGCATGGCATTGAAGCCTTCGCGGTTGTGCTTGTACAGCACATCCTTGCCTTGGGAGATGCGGGCCGCCCAGGCGGCCTTGTCGCCAAACTTGGGTGCATTCAGCAGACCCGATTCATGGCAGGTTTTGCAGACTTCATTGTACAACTGCTCGCCACTGCGGCCCTTGCCAGGAATGCTGGCCGTGGTGCTGGCGGCAGTCGTGTCCGTGGCCGGTGCAGCGGGGGCTGGGGCTTCAGGCGCTGGCGTGGGGGCCGGTGCCGCAGCCGGCGCAGGGGTTGCAGCCGGCGCTGATGCGGCAGCAGCCGGGGCACTGTTTTCTTCAGGCTTGCTGCAGCCACTCAGGGCCAGCACCACCAGTGCAGCCGGGACGAAACGGAAGCGCAAAAAGTTCTGCATGGCTGATTTCTCTTGATTGGGGCCCGTGGGCCTGAATCCTGAGTATAGGCCGATTTGACCGTCCGGAATCACGGTGCCACGGCTGCCCTCAACAAAAAAACCAATCACCACGCACCAAAACCCACAGCCCGCCCCCTAGGGTACCCAGGGGGCATCAGGGCCCGAGCCTTCCGCCGGGGCCGGCTCTGCCCCGGTGTCAGCGGGGGCCACCAGCTGCTCCACCACAAACGGCAGAATGTCGGCCGGTTCAGCGCTGGCGGCCTGACGGATCAGCTGCGAAGGGGCATGGATCAGTCTGGCGGTCAGGGACTGGCTGAGCCGCTGCAGCACCTGCTCTGGCGGATGACCCTGGGCCAGGCTGTGCAGTGCCCGTTCCAGCGCCTGCTGGCGCAGGGCCTCAGCCTGCTGGCGGTACTGCGCAATGGTCGGACCGATTTGCCGGACCTGCTGATCGCGGCTCCACGCCGCCGCCAGCTGACTGACCAGCACCTCGGCCTCCACAGCGGCCTGACGGCGCTGGGCCAGATTTTCTGCAATCACATTCTGCAGGTCATCGATGCTGTACAGGTACACCTCGTCGAGACCCGCCACCGCAGGATCAATGTCGCGGGGCACGGCCAGATCCACCAGCAACTGCGGGTGGTAGCGGCGTTTTTTCATGACCTGACGCACCGTGGGGTGGTCGATGACGGTGTACAGGCTGCCCGTACAACTGCTGACCAGATCGGCCTGAATCAGCGCCCCCGGCAATTGGTCAAAGTCCCACACCTCGACCTGGGCCTTGGCACGCAACTCCGCCGCCAGCGCTTCGGCGCGTGCCCGGCTGCGGTTGCAGATGAGCACCCGCCCAACCCCCTGCTCCACCAGATGCAGGCCGATCAGCCGGTTCATGTCCCCGGCGGCCACCAGCAGCGCCGTGGTCTGCTGCAAATCGGCAAACAGCTGCCGTGCCACCTGCACCACCGCATAGCCCAGCGACACCGCCTGACTGCCCACCGCAGTCTCGGAACGCACCCGCTTGGCGGCGGTAAACGCCTGCTCAAACAACCGCCCCAGCAGCGCCGTGACGGTACCGGCCTGACGCGACACCGCCAGGGCCTGCTTGATCTGCCCAAAGATCTGCGGCTCGCCCAGCATCATCGAATCCAGGCCGCTGCACACCCGGATCAGGTGGTTCATGGCCGCCTGATCCTGATAGATGTACAGGTGCGGGGACAGCACCGCCAGATCCACCTGCCGTGAACGGGCCAGCCACTGAGTTACTACAGACGGTTCCCGGGCCATCGCGTACAATTCGGTGCGGTTACACGTCGAGACAATCACCAGATCGGTGAGCTGGCATTGGGTGCAGGCCTCGTTCAGCGCCAGCGCCAGCTGATCGGCCACAAATGCAACTTGCTCACGCAAGGCGACCGGAGCGGTGGTGTGATTGACGCCCAGCGCAAAAAACCTCATGGTCGGTCGGGTGTGGCTGGAAGATGGCGTATTGTGCGGTATATCCGGTTGAATCACAAATGCCCGCAAGGGGCACATGGCAGTCATCTGAGGAAAGGGATTGAAACGCTGGACCCTGAACGCACTGAAACCACCACGGACCGGCGCGCTGATGCGGGCCTGCCGGGTTCGGCCTGCCCGTCAGCTGGGGGCCCTGCTGGTGGTGCTGGCCCTGCTGGCGCCGATGCACAGCCAGGCCTCGGAGCGGTTTGTGCGCCTGCTGTCGGCAGAGCTGCTGCTGGCGCAGGGCCAGGAACAGCCGGCCATGGACCTGTATCAGCAGGAAGCCCTGCAAAGCCGCGACCCGGACGTGATTGAACGTGCCCTGTCGATTGCCAACAACGCCCACGACACCGTGCTGGCCCAGCGCATTGCCCAGCACTGGACCCAGCTGAACCCCAACCACATTCCGGCACAGTTCTATCTGGCCCATCTGGCGCTGGTGAACCATGAATACCCCCTGGCCGCCGACACCCTCGACCAGATCCTGCGCTTTGACCCCAACGCTGCACTGGACCGCATTCTGGCGGGCATTTATCCAGAAAACCCCGAATACCGCCGCCAGCTGCTGCAGGCCCTGTCGCGTCTGGAAACCCGCGATCATCCGGCTTTGCTGGTGCTCACGGCAGGCCTGCTGGCCCAGGATGGCCAGACTGAAGCCGCGCTGAGCCGGGTGGACCGTGCCCTGCAGCGCCGCCCGGATGTCACCGCACTGATCACCCTCAAGGCCAGCATCCTGCAGCAACAGGGCCGCCTGGCCGAAGTGGCCCAGTGGCTGGAGGTGCAGACCCGGCGCCTGCCCGACAACAAATCCCTGCAGCTGTACCGGGTGCGTTTTTTGATCAAGGCCGGACAACCGGCGCAGGCGCTGGAGCAACTGGCCCGCATGAGCCGGCACTGGCCCCGTGATGGCGAAATCAGCCTGCTGGCAGGCCTGATCTGCATCGACCTGAAAAAGCCTCTGGAGGCCGAGCGCTATCTGCTGCAACTGCTGCCGCTGGATGAGTATGTCGATCAGGCCTACTATTATCTGGGCATCAATGCCGAACGCCAGGGCCACACCGACACCGCATTGATTTACCTGCTCAAGGTGGAAAGTCCCGACCTCTACCGCAAGGCCCAGCAAAAAATCGTCAGTCTGCGCCTGTCACAGAACCGGCTGGACGATGCCCTCAATGGCCTGACCCAGCAGCGGGTGGACCATCCGGACCAGAGTGATTTTCTCTACCTGTTGCAGGCGCACCTGCTGCGCGACCACGGCCGCAACGAACAGGCCCGCAAACTGATCGACGAAGCCCTGTCCAGCCAGCCAGATCAGGCCGAACTGCTGTACATGCGCGTGCTGCTGCTGCACCCGGATGAATCGGCACAAAAAATGGCTGACCTGCACCAGCTGCTGAACCTGCAGCCCAACAACCCGATTTACATCAACGCCTATGCGTATGCGCTGGCCGAACAGAATGTCCGGCTGGATGAAGCGCGGCAA
>JBPOIS010000024.1:0-6050 GCA_052034295.1 Pseudomonadota bacterium | reverse complement strand
TGGGCACGCTTCCTGCCGCACCTGACCGCCAATTTTCTCAAGCTGCAGCATGGCCTGTCCACCTTTGACCGCATCCTGCCGATTCCGGATCAGGGCACCATCATCCCGCTCGGCGGGGCACGGCTGCAGGCGCTGCCCGCGCACTTCCTGCACTCGGTGGGCAATTTCCACATCTATGACCCGGTCAGCAAGATCCTGTTCAGCGGGGACATGGGCGCATCGATGACCGATTCGATTGAGCCGGTCACCGACTTCCAGGCGCACATTCCCAAGATGGAAGGCTTCCACCGCCGCTACATGGCCTCGCGCAAGGTCTGTGCGCTGTGGGCCGACATGATCCGCAAGCTGGATGTGCAGATGATCGTGCCGCAGCATGGCCAGCGCTTCGAAGGGCCGGTGGTGATCAAGCAGTTCCTCGACTGGATCAGCAATCTGGACTGTGCGATTGACCGCATGACGGCACGGGATTTCCAGATTCTGGAGTGACCGGTCGCAGGGGATCCCGGCATGCCGGGGTCCAGTCCTGTCCACCGCAGTGTGGGCAGGCAGTCTGCGCGGTGTGGTTGCAGTGGCCACAGTCCAGACAGGCCAGCGGCTGGTCAGGGCAGGCTGCCTCGCCAGACTGGCGCTCCGGGGCTTCGAGGTCCCAGGGCGGCACGATCGGCAGACCCAGCGGCGAATCGCCGCACGGCTGGTGCAGCAATGAGATCTGGCCATTTTGTTCCTGATAGGCCCGCTGCACCTGGCCCAGCTGGCGGATGTTGGCCACGCGCAGGAATTCAAACAGGTCTTCCTTGCTCAGCCGGGCCTGTTGCAGGCCATCCAGATTGATCCGCCCGTCGCGGATCAGCTCATGCGGGACGCCTTCCAGCAGGGTTTCCACCGCTTCGTCGCGCACCACCAGCCAGGTCATCATCCGGTGCAGCAGCACCAGCACGGTGATGCACAGCAGGGCGGGCAGCAGCGGCACATCCGGATAAAACATCGGGTCACCAGCCGCCGAACCCATTGACATGATAAAGGCCAGCTCGACCATGCTGACCTGACCCACACCGCGCTTGCCGATCAGGCGCATCATCAGCACCAGCCAGCCAAACATCACGGCGGTGCGCAGGCACACCTCCAGCAAAAACAGCCACTGGGTGTGCTCCCCCCAGAACATCCGGGTCCAGTCCAGACCGGTGACAGGCGTGGGCATCGGGCCAAAACTCCAGCAAAAAAGACACCCTGTCCAGTCTGGCCAGCCCCGCCAGCCGGGTCAAAGCGGTTGTGCGGGGCTTTTGTGCAGGCATGGTTACACGATATTTTGCACACAGGGACAGCCGGGCAGTTCAGTCCGGGGCAGGGCACTGCTATAGTGCAGGTTTTTGTAGCGCCATGGCGGTACACAGGGATCTGGATGGGGTATGACCGGCGCACACATTTCTGTTTTACAGCATCAGACCATTGAGCAGCTGCTGGCAGGTCGCACGCACGGCTGCTTTGTGGACGCCACCTTTGGCCGTGGTGGGCATTGCCGTGCCCTGCTGGCCCGGCTGGATGCGGACAGCCGGGTGTATGCCTTTGACAAGGATCCGGAGGCCCAGCAGGTGGGTCAGGCCCTCATGCAGGAAGACCCCCGGCTGGTGATGATCCACGCCAGCTATGCGCGGCTGCAGCCTGAGCTGGCCGCACAGGGGGTGACGGCGGTGGACGGCATTATGGCCGATCTGGGTGTGTCTTCCCCGCAGCTGGATCAGGCCGGGCGGGGCTTTTCCTTTTTGCAGGATGGTCCGCTGGACATGCGCATGGACAACAGCCGCGGGGCCACGGCGGCCGAGCTGCTGATGCAGTGGGGCGAAACCGAGCTGGCCGATGTGCTGTACCAGTATGGCGAGGAGCGCTACAGCCGCCGCATCGCCCGGGCCATCAAGCAGCACCTCGCCACACACGGCCCGATCACCCGCACGGTGGCGCTGGCCGAGCTGATCAAGACCGCGCACCCGCGCTGGGAAAAACACAAGCACCCCGCCACGCGCAGCTTTCAGGCCATCCGCATTGCGGTGAATGCCGAGCTGGCCGATCTGGACCTGTTTTTGCAGCAGACCATCCCGCTGCTCAGCCCAGGGGGGCGGCTGGCGGTGATCAGCTTTCATTCGCTGGAGGACCGCCGGGTCAAGCAGTTCATCCAGCAGCATTCACAGGACCAGTCAGACGGCTGGCCAGTGGCCGGTGCGCTGCGTCCCCCGCTGCGCAAGGGCCCGCGCATTGCCGCCGATGAGGCCGAAGTCACCGCCAACCCGCGCGCGCGCAGTGCCTGGCTGCGGGTGGCCGAGCGGGTGGAGGAACCCTGATGCCCAAACATCGCAAACAGGCCCCCCGGCCTGCATCCCGGTGGCTGGACTGGGGGGCGGCCCTGTTGCTGCTACTGGCAGTCATCGGCAGTGCATTGGGGGTCACCCATCAGGTCTATCAATACCGCGAAGCCTTTGGCCAGCTGCAACAGGAGCGCCGTGAGCGCGAGCGGCTGGATGTGGAGTGGAGCCGGTTGCTGATTGAGCAGCAAACCTTTGGGGCCACCACCCAGATCGGCGGTCGGGCGGTGATGCGGCTGGGCATGTACTCGCCACCCCCCACCCAGACCGTGACGGTGAATGTCTCGCCGCCACACCCTGCGCCTTCCCCTGTCCCTGCGTCTGCCCTGGAATAACTCATGGCTCCGGTGAATTCTCCAGCGGTCCGCCCGCACAAGCGCCCGGCACGGCGCGCCAGCACCACCCCGCGCAACCCCCTGTCCAGCGATCAGGGCCGGTTCACCATCCTGTGGATCATCTGTGTGGCGATTTTTGTGGTGATCCTGCTGCGGGCCTTTTACCTGCAGGTGCTCAGCCACCGCTTCCTGCAGGCCAAGGCCGATGCCATGATCATGCGGACCGACACGGTGCACGCCTATCGGGGCATCATCCGTGACCGCAATGGGGTGCCGCTGGCGGTCAGTACCCCCATGACCACCCTGTGGCTGGACACCAAGGAGTATCTGGACGCCGTTGAGGAGCGCAAACAACTGCTGGAGGATCTGGCCAAAAACCCGGCCAGCAAGAGCCTGCGCCGCAAGCTGGACCGGCGGGTGTTTGATCTGGAGGCCCTGGCGCTGGCCGTCGGCATGCCGGTGGATGAGCTGCGGCAAAAAATCGCCGACAAGCCCAGATCCCGCTTTCTGGTGCTCAAGCGGCAGATGCCGCCGGAGGTGGCCAAAGTCGTGCTGGACCGGCGTTTTCAGTCGGTGTACCCGAAGACTGAATACCAGCGTTTCTATCCGCAGGCCCAGCCGAACGCACAGATCATCGGCCTGACCAACAGCCGCGATCAGGGCATCGAAGGGCTGGAAATGGCCTACAACAAGCTGCTGGCCGGCCACGATGGCAAAATGCGGGTGATGCGCGACAAACAGGGCAACCGCATCAAGGAAGTGGAGCTGATCGAGCCCGCGCAGCCGGGACAGGATGTGACCCTGTCACTGGATTCGCGGCTGCAGTACATCATGTACCGCGAGCTGACGGCCGGCGGCATCGCCAACAACGCGCGCAGCGCCACGGCCGTGGCGGTGGATGTCAACAGCGGCGAAATCCTCGCCATGTGCTCCTGGCCCTCGTACAACCCCAACAATGGCACCACGGGTCTGACCAACAAGGACGCCATGCGCAACCGCGCTGCGGTCGACATGTTTGAGCCGGGCTCAACCATGAAGGCGATGACCGTCTCGGCGGCACTGGAATCGGGCAAATACACCCCCAGCAGCCTGATCAACACCGCCCCCGGTTCGCTGGTGGTCGGCAACCACCGCATCCGTGACCACGGCAATCTGGGCACCATCAATCTGCAGACCTTGCTGGTCAAATCCAGCAACGTGGCCTCGGCCAAGATCGCCCTGTCCCTGCCGCCGCAGACCCTGCCGCTGTTTTACCAGCGCATGGGTTTCGGCCAGCGCACGGCGCTGCATTTTCCCGGAGAAAGCAGCGGCATGATCCTGCCGCCCAGCCTGTGGAATGTGGCTGAAGTGGCCACCATGTCCTATGGCTACGCCATCAACGTCACCGCCGTGCAGCTGGCGCAGGCCTATGCCACCCTGGCCTCGGGGGGGCTCAAGCGTGACCTGACCCTGCTGCGCCAGGACCAGCCGGTGCCGGGCACGCGGGTGCTGGCCCCGGAAATTGCCCACCATGTGGTCAGTATGCTGGAGGGCGTGACCAGCAAGGAGGGCACTGCGCCGCAGGCAGCCATTCCTGGCTACCGGGTGGCCGGCAAGACCGGCACCGCCCACAAGCTGCGTCCGGATGGCAAGGGCTATTCGCAAAACGACTACCGCGCCCTGTTCGTGGGCATGGCCCCGGCCAGCAACCCGCAGATCGTGCTGGCGGTGGTGGTCGAGAACCCGGTGGGCAAATACTACGGCGGTCTGGTGTCGGCGCCGATTTTTGCCAAAATCATGCAGGAGTCACTGCGGCTGCGCAATGTGCCGCTGGACAAGCCGCTTGAAGACCCTGCTGCTGCCCGCAAACCCAAAGCCTGAGGACCTGCCATGCCTGCTGCCGTTGCCCTTGCTGCCCTGTGGCCTGAACAGGCTGGATTGCCGGACGTGGCCATCACTGGTCTGGTGCTGGACCATCGCCAGCTGAAGGCAGGACAGGTGTATGTGGCGCTACAGGGGCGTCTGCCGCTGGTGCAGATGCAGCAGTTTGCCACCGAGGCCCTGCAACAGGGGGCCGCGCTGGTGCTGACCGAGCTGCCACTGACGGGTGCTGGTGTGGTGGTGGTGCCCAGGCTGCGTGACTGGCTGGGCGTGCTGCAGCAGCGTTTTTTGCAGGCCATGGAGCCAGTGGCCCCGCTGCGGGTGGCGGCAGTGACCGGCACCAATGGCAAAACCACCATCAGCCGTCTGCTGGCGGAGCTGCTGGCCGCGCACGGGGAACGGGTGGCGGTGCTGGGCACCACCGGCAATGGCATCCTGCCGGACCTGACGCCCTCCAGCCACACCACGCTGGATGCGCTGAGCCTGCAGCAGCACCTGCACCACTACGCACAGCAGGGGGCGACGTTTGCGGCCCTGGAGGCCAGTTCACACGGACTTGAGCAGGGGCGGTTGTGCGGCACCCCGATTGAAGTGGCGGTGTTTTCCAACCTGTCGCGGGACCACCTCGATTATCACGGTGACATGGCCGCGTATGCCGCCGCCAAGGCGCGGCTGTTTGGCTGGCCGACCCTGCACACGGCGGTGCTGAATGCCGATGACCCGGCCAGTGCGTTGATGCAGGCGGCCTGTGCCCCCTCGGTGCGGGTGTGGCGCTACAGCCTGGTCGATGCGTCGGCAGGATTCTTTGTGCGTTCGGCGCAGTTTTCGCTGCAGGGGGCAGACCTGTGCATCCAGACACCCGTGGGTGAGCTGGCGGTGCATTCGCCGCTGCTGGGCCGCTTCAATGTGGCCAACCTGCTGGCGGTGGTGGCGGCGGCCATGGCGCTGGGGGTGGGGCTGGAGGCCCTGAGGGCAGCCATTCCCAGGCTGCGCGGTGCGCCGGGGCGCATGCAGGTGGTGGCGGATCCGGCGCGGCTGTTGCTGGTCGACTACGCCCACACCCCCGATGCGCTGGAGCAGGTGCTGGACAGTGTGCGGCCCCATGTGTCCGGTCAGCTGTGGGTGGTGTTTGGCTGTGGTGGGGACCGCGACCGGGGCAAGCGGCCGCTGATGGCCGAGGTGGCTCTGCAGCAGGCCGATCAGGTGATCCTGACCGCCGACAACCCGCGCAGTGAAGCGGTTGAGGCGATTCTGGCCGACATGCAGACTGCCCCGTCGTGGGCCACAGCCACACAGGCGGGCCGGGGCAGGGTGCAGCCGGACCGGCGCCTGGCCATCCGCGAGGCGGTGGCCGCCGCGCAGCCGGGTGATGCGGTGGTGGTGGCCGGCAAGGGCCATGAGGATTATCAGGAGGTGGACGGGGTGCGCCACTGGTTTGACGATGTGGTGGAGCTGGAGCAGGCGGCACGTCTACAGCCGGTGGCCTGTCAGGATGCCCACG
>JBPOIS010000165.1:0-14138 GCA_052034295.1 Pseudomonadota bacterium | reverse complement strand
GGTCGGGTGGTCGCCCTGCTGGATGCCAAATGGAAGCGACTGGAGCACGCTGACCCTTTGCAGGCCGGCAAGCTGGACCGTGCTGATCTGTTCCAGATGAAAGCCTATGCCATGGCGTACCTGCCGCAGGGCGGGCCGATCCTGCTGGTGTACCCGAGCACCGCGCAATTCCTGGCCCCGAGTGCCTGGGCACCGTTTGCCCACCTGCCGCAGTGTCGGCTGCGGGCGGTGCCGCTGGATCCGCTCGCAGAGACGCCGCCGCACTGGCTGGCCGAAGGTCTGGCCAGCACGCTGGACAGCGCCGCAGCGTTGGGCTAAACCGGTCCGACCCGCGCGGCACTGGCCCACGGGCCCCAATCGCTCTATGCTGGCGGGTGGTTTTTTCAGGAGTGGCCCAGCCCATGCTGCAGTATCAGATCATCCCCGTGACGCCTTTTCAGCAAAACTGCACCCTGCTGTGGGATGACCAGACCCATGAGGCGGTGCTGATCGATGCCGGGGGGGACGTGGAGCGGCTCAATCAGGCCGTGCAGGCCAGAGGCCTGAAGCTGGTGGCGCTGTGGCTGACCCATGGCCATCTGGACCATGTGGGCGGGGTGGGAAGGCTGGCCCGTGAACATGGGGTGCCGGTGATCGGGCCGCACCGTGCCGACCAGTTCTGGCTGGATGGCATCCAGATGCAGGCGCAGATGTTCCGGTTTGCCCTGCCCGAGCCAGTGCGGGTGACCCAGTGGCTGGATCAGGGCGACACGCTGCAGCTGGGGGAGCACACGTTTGCGGTGCGTCACGCACCCGGACACACGCCGGGCAGCGTCCTCATCTATTCGGCAGAATTGGGGCTGTTGTGGACCGGCGATGTGCTGTTTGTGGGCAGCATTGGCCGCACCGATTTTCCACAGGGCAATCTGGAACAGCTGCTGGCGTCGATCCGCCGTGAAGTGTTCAGCCTGCCGGAGGACACCCGCTTCATCAGCGGCCACGGGCCGATGGGCACGGTGGGTGAGGAAAAACGCAGCAACCCGTTTGTGTCCGGACGGTTTGGCTGAGCGCTTGGCTGGGTGTTTGAATCAGCGGGTTGCGCCGCTCAGTCGTCTGTAGGGCGCTGGGCTTCCCACGGCTGGGCCGGCTGTTCCGGTGCCGGTTCGGCAATCCGGTAGGACTCCGAGGCCCACGCGCCCAGATCCAGCAGGCGACAGCGCTCACTGCAAAAGGGCCGGTGCGGGTTGTCCTGCCAGGCGCTGGGCTGGCGGCAGCGGGGACAGGGAAAGGTCTGGGCGCGGACAGTCTGGGTCATGGCGGGTCCTCAATCGGCGCTTCTCATGCCGGGATGCCGGGTATAATGCCGGCTTGTCCGGTTTTTTGCTCTACCAAAATGCGCCTGTTCCAGCCTGCTGCCCTGCAGCCCCCCCGAGGATTTGTACGGCCTGACTGGTCTGGAGCCGCGCCCATGTGGCTGGAGATTGGTGCAGGCACCGGCGTGCATGCACTGGCCTGTGCGGCGCAGCATCCGCAGGTGCAGCTGGTGGCGATTGAGCGCACGGCCGACAAGTTTGCCACCTTTGCGCGGGCGCTCGCAGCGCAGCCACAGCCCAACCTGACCGCCCTGCATGCCGATGCCCTGCCGTGGGTGGTGCACGCGGTGCCGCCCGCCCGTCTGGCGCGGGTGTTCATTCTCTATCCCAATCCCGAGCCGCACAACCGGGCACAGCGCTGGCTGAACATGCCGTTTTTTGCATTCCTGCTGTCACGGATGCAGGCAGGCGCGACACTGGTGCTGGCCAGCAACCTGCCGGCCTATGTGGATGAGGCCGAGCAGCAGGCGCGGGAGGTCTGGCAGTTGCCGCTCAGCCGCCACGTCATCACGGCAGACGCGGTGGGCGGTGGACGCACCCGCTTTGAACAAAAATACCTGGCCCGTGGTGAGCCGTGCAGCGAGCTGCGCCTGATCAAACCCGCAGGCTACCGCACCCCGTTTGATGACTGGCAGGCCCCCGCATGAGCCGGTCGGTGGCGGTGATCGGGGCCGGTCCAGCGGGGCTGATGGCGGCGGAGGTGATCAGTGCCGCAGGCCATGCGGTGACGGTGTTTGAGCACAAGCCCAGTGCCGCGCGCAAATTCCTCATGGCTGGCAAGGGCGGGCTGAACATCAGCCACAGCGAGCCGCTGGCCGAATTTATCCAGCGCTATGACGCGCCGGACTGGCTGGGGCCGCTGCTGCAGGCGTTTGGACCGGCCCAGGTGGTGGACTGGATGGCCGGGCTCGGGCTGGCCCATGCGGTGGGCAGTTCGGGGCGGATTTTCCCCGCGGATTTCAGGGCGGCCCCGCTGCTGCGGCGCTGGTTGCAGCGATTGCAGGCGCAGGGCGTGCAGTTCCAGTACCGCACCCGCTGGCTGGGCTGGTGCGCCGATGGGCAACGCTTTGCGCACGAGGGGCAGGTGTGGACCCGGCGCTTTGATGCGGTGGTGCTGGCCGTGGGCGGGGGCAGCTGGGCACGGCTGGGCAGTGATGGGCAGGCGCTGGACTGGCTGGCCGCACAGGGCATCGGCCTGCAGCCGCTGGCGGCCTCGAATGCCGGATTCGTGGTGCAGCCGTGGAGTCCACAGGCGCAGGCGCTGGCCGGGCAGCCGCTGAAAACCCTGCGCGGCTGGGTGGCCGGCCAGCCAGAGCAGGTCCGCCGCGGCGATCTGGTGCTGACCACCGCTGGCATTGAGGGCGGATTGGTGTACGCCCTGTCGCGGCCCTTGCGCACCCAATTGCAGCAGTCCGGCGCCGCCGTGCTGGTGCTGGATGTCTGGCCCGACCGCAGCGAGGCGCAACTGACCCGCCTGCTGCAGCGCGGCAGTGCAGGCGATTCGCTGGGCAACCGCTGGCGCAAGGCCGGCCTGACCCCGGTGCAGATGACCCTGCTGCGTGAAGTCCTGCCGCGTGCCGATTGGGCGGACCCCCAGCGGGTGGCGGCCACGCTGAAGGCCCTGCCGCTGCGCCTCACCGCCCTGCAACCGATTGACGAGGCGATCAGCACCGCAGGCGGCATCCGTCGGCAGGCGCTGGACCGGCAGTTGATGCTGATGCAGCAGCCGGGGGTGTTTTGCTGCGGGGAAATGCTCGACTGGGACGCCCCGACCGGCGGCTATCTGCTCACCGCCTGCCTGTCCAGCGGGCACTGGGCGGGACAGGGGGTGAAGGCGTTTTTGAGCACCACGCCGCTGGAGCCCTGCTGAGCCGCGGACTCAGCAGCAAAAACAGCGGGCCGCCAGGAGACGGCGGCAGATCGCCTGCACAGGTCACTGGACCGCACACGCAGGCGGTACGGCGTCGCCGCCTTCTGAGCGCCCCCGGCTGGCCGCTTAGATCGCCTTGCGGTCGATGACCTGCGGCCTGACCTTGGTGATCAGGGGAAAGTGACCAAACGCCAGCCCGGACCAGCCGTATTTTTTGAAATAACGGATGTTCTTGTGGTCCTCACCGGCCGGATTGGCCTGTACCGCCTGCCAGTGTTCGGCAAACAGGCTCAGGGTGTCCAGCACGCTGAGGTGGTGCAGCTGGCCAAACGCCAGCACCCGCGCGCTGCCGCTGTTCTGGCCGGCGGCATTGTGCAGCGGACCATTGTTGAAGGCCGTGGGCAAAAAATCATACTGGCTGTCGATGTGGTCGATCACCTGATCAAAGCGGGCGCGACCGGATTGCACCGCCGCCAGCAAAGCCGAAACAGACGCAAACATGGCAGATTCACCTGACAAGAAAAACGCCCCATTGTAGGGCATGGCGCACAAACCCCGGGGGTCCGTTCGCAAAAAAACCACACGGATCGTTTACACTACCCCCGGTATCGGTCAACGCAGACTCAGGACAACCCGTCATCATGGCCAAAGCAAGGTATCTGGGCTTTTTGGGCAACCCCCTGCGCGGCAAGCGCGTCATCATCACCGGCGCCTCCAGTGGCATTGGCGAAGCGCTGGCGGTGGAGTGCGTGCGCCTCGGCATGCATGTGGGGCTGGTGGCCCGGCGGCTGGACCTGCTGCAGCAACTGGCAGAGCGCCTGCGCGAACAGAGCGCCGGGCAGGACATCCGCATCGAGGTGGCGGCGCTGGATGTGACCCAGCGCGAGCGGGTCGGGCCGGTGCTGGCCGGGCTGGCCCACCTGCTCGGCGGGGTGGATGTGGTGATTGCCAACGCCGGCCTGCTCAAGGGCCGTGAACTCGGCGATGGCCGCACCCAGCGTGACCGCCACATGTTTGAGGTGAATGTGTTTGGGGCGATTGAGACGGCCGAGGCGGCCATCCAGCTGATGCGCCAGCAGGGGCGGGGCGGCCATCTGGTGGCGATTTCCTCGTTCAGCGCCTTCGTGCCGCTGCCGGGCAATCCAGCCTACAGCGCCACCAAGGCGGCACTGGCGGCCTATTTCAATGGCCTTCGCCCGGTGGTGGCCAAAGACCGGATTGAGGTCACGGTGGTGTATCCGGGTTTTGTCAAAACCGACCTGCTCAACCGTGCGGCCCCACGCGGCCTGCCGCTGATGGGACGTGCCGACGACACCGCTGCCGAAATCATGCGCGCAGTGGCCCACCACCAGCCGGAAGCTGTGGTGCCGGGCTCGCTGTGGCGTCTGCTGTATCAGTTGCAGCATTATGCGCCCCAGGCGGTGCTGCGCCGGGTGCAGCGTTACCTGCCCTGAGGCTCAGGCCGTCGCCCCGGTCAGCAGCGTGACCTGATCAGAAAAATCCGTGTGGGCCTTCAGGGCGACCATATTCCAGTAATGCCCGGAAATCGCCCGGTCCAGCATCATGGTGTCCGCCGAAGGCTGGAAGCAATCCCAGTAGCGCAGCGCGGACCGGGCCGCCTGCATCGCCTGCTTGTGCACCTCACTGTGGGCAAAATCAAACCGGCCATTCACCGGCGGCAGCAGGATGTCGATCCACTGCTGATAAAAGTCTGCAGGCACCTGACCGGCATCGGTCCGCACCCGCAGCGCGCGCAGCTGCTCTTCCACCGCAGGCATGTTGCCCTGCAGGCTGGCCTGCACCAGCTGGCGGTAGTGCTGGATCACCTCAGGGGGCAGCGCCTTGGTGCAGCCAAAGTCATACACCACCACCGTGCCATCTGCACGGAAGGCAAAATTGCCCGGATGTGGATCACAGTGGAAGCTGTTCAGGATAAAAATTTCCTGCCCCATCATCGCAAACAAGCGCTGGGCAAGCTGGTTGCGCACCGCCAGCGGCCAGGTGGCGGCGGTCTCGATTGGCTCGCCGTTTTCCTCACTGAGGGTCAGCACGCGGCGGCGGCTGTGGCTGGGGTACACCCTCGGAATCACCAGCCGGTCATCCAGCGGGGCATGAAAGGCGGCAAACACTTGCAGGTTGTGCGCCTCCTGCCGGTAGTCCAGTTCGGCCTGCAGGCTCTGGCGGATTTCTTCAAACAGCCGGTCCTGCAGGGCCCGGTCGATCTTCAGCACCCCGGCCAGCCGCAGCGCCAGCCTTACCTGTTTCAGGTCGCTTTCGCAGCATTCGCCCACGCCGGGATACTGCACCTTCACCACCACCGGCTGGCCATCCGGCAGGGTGGCACGGTGCACCTGACCGATGGACGCTGCGGCGAAGGGTGTGGGTTCAAAGGACTGGAACAGCCGGTCCAGCGGCTGGCCCAGCTCGGTTTCGACCTGTTTTCTGATCTGCTCAAAAGGCATCGGCGGGGCCTGGCGCTGCAGCTTGCCCAGCGCTTTGGCCACTTCGGGCGGAAACAGGTCCTGATACTGCGAGGCGATCTGACCGACTTTCATCACCGCGCCCTTCATCTGGCCGAGCGTGTCGGCGATCTGGGTGCCGATGTCTTCGAGGGTTTTTTGCCGGGCGGCCAGTTTGGCGTCTTCATCAGCGCCCAGCGTGCGCAGGCTGCGGCTGACCGCCTTGCCCGCGATGTTGGCGGTCATGCCCGCCAGTTTGAGAAAGCGGCGCGTGGACGATTGGGCAGTCACCGGCAGGCTCCTGTGCAGACGGATGTGCCCTGACTATGGCATGCCGCGTGCTGGGTTGTCATGACGCTTTGTGAGGGCAGGGAGAATTTTGTACAGCTGCTGGTGTACCCGCCACAGCAGCAGCACCGCCGCCCCCAGCAGGCCCACCACCAGACCCGACCACAGCCCGGCTGCGCCCCAGTCGGTGTGACGGCCCAGCACATAGCCCAGCGGAAAAGCCACGCCCCAGTAGCACAGCAGGGTGATCCACATGGTGGCGCGGGTGTCATGCAGGCCGCGCAGGATGCCCGCTGAGCACACCTGCCAGCCATCCACCAGCTGGTAGGCTGCCGCAAACAGCAGCAGCGTGCCGGCCAGCGCCTGCACGGCCACGTCCTGGGTGTAGGCCTTCGGAATCCACGGGTGCAGGCTGAGCAGGGCGGTGATGCTCAGCAGCGACAGCACGGTGGACAGCCCCAGCCCCAGTTTCACCACCCGGCGGACGGCGGCCAGATCGCCTGCGCCGTGACGGTGCCCGACCAGAATCGACAGCGCCATCGACAGCGACAGCGGGATCATGAACAGCTGTGAGGTCACCGACAGGGCAATCTGATGCGCGGCCACGGTGGTTTCACCCAGCGGGCTGAGCACCACAGCGGCCACACAGAACAGACTGGCCTCAAAAAACGTCGCCACACCGATCGGCAGTCCCAGCCGCAAAAACGCCCAGATCTGTGCCACATCGGGACGGTGCAGCCCCCAGGGCAGGCGCACGGCGGCATAGCGGCGTGCCCGGTGCACATACACCCACAGCACCACCGCCAGCAGCCACATCACCGTGGCCGAGGCGAAGCCGCAGCCGGGACCGCCCAGTGCAGGCAGCCCAAACAGGCCATGGATCAGCACCCAGTTCAGCGGAATGGTCAGCAGCAGCCCAAACAGGCTGATCACCGTCACCGGCACCGGCTGGTGCAGCGCCTCACTGTAGCCGCGCAGCACCGCATACACACAGGACGCGGGCATGCCCAGACTGATGCCCTGCAAAAACAGCTGCGCCTTGGGCTGCAGGCTGGCCGGTACGCCAGCCCAGTCAAACAGCCACGGCACCGCGTGCAGCAGCGCGGTCCCCAGCACCCCCACCCCCAGCGCCACCCACAGGCCCTGCTGCACCAGCGGCACGACCTTTTGCGATTGCCCGGCCCCCAGTTGCCCGGCCACCAGTGGGGTGGTGGCCGACAGCACCCCAAGGCACAGCAGCAGCACCGGCAGCCACAGCCCAGCGCCAATGGCCACGGCGGCCAGATCGGTGGCCGATACCTGTCCCGCCATCACCGTGTCAATCAGGCCATAGCCGGCCTGGGCCACCTGGGTGAGCAAAATCGGCGCCATCAGCCGCAGCAGCTGGCCGGTGTCCTGCCGCAGCAGGGGCAGAGCAGTCATCACACACCTCAAAAAAAAACCGGGGCCCGACCGGACGGGCGGGCCCCTCAGACCCCTTAATCTCAGCGAGTGACTTCGACGCTCTGGGCCGCCAGCAGCGTATTCTGGGCATCAAACAGCATCACCACCGCCCGGCGCTTCTGGGCCGGTGCATGGGCCGGCAGCTGGAACGTGGCCGGCAGGGCCGGCTGCACGCGCTGCAGCTCAAAGGCATCGGCACTGCCCACGGTCAGCAGCGCCGGGTCCAGCAGCATCACCAGGGTTTTGCTGGCGCCGGGCACCACCGGCCACTGCAGCACCCCGGTCTGGGCATTGGCAGTCACCGCAAAGCCGCTGGGGAAACCACTGGCCAGGGGCCAGATCATCCAGCGTCCTGCACTGGCCAGATGGTAGTCCAGGCAGCCGGGGGCAGTGCGGGCTTCGGTGCTGCGGCCCGAACGGGTGTAAAAGCCGGACCAGGTGTCCTGACTGCGGTTGTAGGCACCTTCCAGCCCCAGCGCCACCCGCACCGGGAACTGGCTGTCCACCGGCTGGTCGACATTGCCGGTGGCCACGCCCAGTTTGAGCTTGTCGTTGGTGACCTTCTGCAGGGTCAGGTCCAGGGTGTTGCGGGTCTGGCAGTCGCGTTGCTGGTAGGACATCTGGCCTTCGGCACTGCCGTCATTTTTGGGCAGGTTCAGGTACAGCCCACCGACGCTGGGGTCCGGGTCATCGCTGGCGGTTTCCACATAGGCACCGACATAGACACCGCCCGGGGTGTCCTGCAGCTGGCCGGGCAGGTAGGACTGGGCGTCTTCGCCGCCACAGCCCGCCAGGGTCAGGGCCAGCGCCACGGGCGCCATCGATAAAAACCGCATGGTGTGTTCCTCGATCAGGGTTGGGTCTACAGGCGGGCCTCTGCGGTGGCCCGGGCCTGCTGAATGGCCTGCCACTGCTCAGCCGTCACCGGCATCAGCGACAGGCGCGAGCCTTTTTGCAGCAGCGGCAGGCGGTCCAGCTCGGGCAGTTGGCGCAGGGTGGACAGCGGCAGCAGCACGGGCCATTTTTCCACGAAGGCCACATCCACGCCGGTCCAGCGCGGCTGGTCCAGGGTGGACTTCGGGTCATGATAGCGGTGTTCAGGGTCAAACTGGGTGGGATCCGGGTAACCGGCCCGCACAATGCGCATCACCCCGGCGATGCCCGGCACTGCGCAATTGGAGTGGTAAAAAAACGCCTCGTCGCCCACGGCCATTTGCCGCAAAAAATTGCGCGCCTGATAATTGCGCACCCCATCCCACAGCGCCGTCCCGCGCGCCTGCAGGTGGTCGATGCCAAAGGTACAGGGTTCGGATTTCATCAGCCAATGGGCCATAATGCCTCCTTTGTTGTGCCGTGTGCCGGGGCAGTGTCCACCATGAATGTTTTGCAGCCGACCCACATCCCACTGGCCTTATATCTGCATGTGCCCTGGTGTGTCAAAAAATGCCCGTACTGTGATTTCAATTCCCATGCCGCCGGCCCGGACGGGCTGAGCGACGCCGATCAGGCCGGCTATCTGGCGGCACTGTGGCAGGATGTACAGGCGCAGCAGGCCAGTGCCCAGGGGCGGCCCCTGCGCTCGGTGTTCATTGGCGGCGGGACGCCTTCGCTGGTGGGGGCCCGGCATTACGCGGATTTTTTCAAAAAACTGCAGCACCGCTTTGCCCTGGCGACCGACTGTGAAATCACCCTGGAAGCCAACCCCGGCACGCTGGAGCACGCGCCGTTTGCCGCCTATCGGGACGCGGGCATCAACCGGCTTTCGCTGGGGGTGCAGAGTCTGAATGATGACCAGTTGCAGCGGCTGGGCCGGGTGCATGGGGCCGCTGAAGCGTTGCAGGCCCTGCGTCAGGCGCGGGCTGCCGGGTTTGACCGGGTCAATGTGGACCTGATGCATGGGCTGCCCGGCCAGACCGTGGCGCAGGCCCTCTTTGACCTGCAACAGGCGGTCGAAAACGGTGCCACCCATCTGTCGTGGTATCAGCTCACCATTGAGCCCAACACGGTGTTTTTTCGCACCCAGCCGGTGCTGCCGGACGATGAGCGGCTGGCCGACATCCAGGCGGCCGGGGAGCAGTATCTGCGCGCGCAGGGCTTCGTGCAGTATGAGGTTTCTGCCTGGACGCGTGAGCAGCCGTCGGCACACAACCTCAACTACTGGCAGTTTGGCGATTATCTGGCCGCGGGGGCCGGGGCCCATGGCAAGATCAGCTGGCCGGACCGCATCGAGCGGTTCCAGAAAACCCGCCTGCCGCGCGACTACCTGCGCCAGCAGCCCGCCCCGGCCCAGCAGGTGCAGGTGCTGGAGGCCGGCGAGCTGCCATTTGAATTTTTGATGAATGCCCTGCGCCTGCACGACGGGGTGCCTGCGGCCCTGTATCCTGTGCGCACGGGCCAGAGTCTGTCCGTCCTGCAGCAGCAGCTGCAGCCACTCAGGGCGCAGGGGCTGCTGGTGGCTGATCCGGACCGTCTGGCGGCAACGCCGCTGGGCTGGCGCTATCTGAATCAACTGCTGACCGCGCTGCTGCCCCCGGACTGAGCGGCGGGTCCAGCCACTCGTGCCACAGGCCGAGCAGCACCGCCAGCAGCACCGGCCCCACGAAGATCCCCACCATGCCAAAGGCCGTCAGGCCGCCCAGAACGCCGAACATCACCACCAGGAACGGCAGCTCGGTGGCCCCTGAAATCAGCGCCGGGCGGATGATGTTGTCCACCCAGCTCACCACCACCACGCACCAGACCAGCAGGCCCAATGCCGGTCCCACATGGCCCTGTGCCAGCATGTACACCACCACACCGCCCCAGGCGAATGGCGTCCCAAAGGGAATGAACGCAATCAGGATGGTCATCAGGGTGAGGATCAGCGGGCTGGGGGCCCCGGCCACAGCATAGCCCACCCCGGCCAGCACGCCCTGTGCCAGCGCGGTCATGCCGATGCCATACACCACCGCCCGGGTGGTCTGGCCGATCAGTGCAATGTGCCCATCCGCCCGTGCCCCCAGCAGACGGTGCAGGGCCAGCCGCACCTGATCCAGCAGGGTCTGGCCATCGCGGTACACAAAAAACAGCGTCAAAAACATCAGCCCCAGCCGGGCCAGATTCTGGCTGACCACACTGAACACCTGCTTGCCCAGGGTCAGGTGGGAAGCGATCCACACCTTCAGCTCATTGATCAGCAGGGCCGGGTTGGCATTCAGACGGTCCACCCACGGCTGTAGCTGGACACGCAGCCACTCCAGCCGCTGGACCGCAGCGGGCAGCACCAGCTGACCCATCGAAGCCTGGGTCTGCATCCGGCCATACAGGTCGCGCACCTCTTGCTGCAGCAGGTAAGTGCCGAGCACCAGCGGCACCCCGATCAGCACCAGCAGTCCGGCCACCATCAGCAGCGCACTGCGGTTCGGGCGGTCGCCGGTCCAGGCCCGCACCCGGCGGTACAGCGGCCAGCTGACATAGCCCAGGATCATCGCCCACAGGGTGGGAATCAGAAAAAACGACAGCACCTGATAGCCCAGCGCCAGCAGGCCCAGCAACAGGCCCAGCACCAGCAGCCGTCTCAGCAGCAGATCATTCATGGTCACCCCGGTGGGAGGAAAAAATCAGCGAGCATCCGGCTTGGCAGCCGCCTGCAGGGCCTCACTGATCCGCTGCAGGGCCTCGGGGGACTGATAAAAGCCCCAGATCCCGGTGTGGATCAGGTCACGCAGCACCCCGGCGGCATCCAGCCCCTGCAGCAGGCGCGGACCGAAGCGGCGCAGCTCACGCTGCAGGTGCAGCGGAGACAGGCCGATGTCCTCCAGCAGGGTATTCACGGATTGCTCACCATAGGTGTCAAAAAACAGCTGGACGCCCTCATAGACACTGGCCTGCAGCAGCGGTTGCTGACGCAGCTCGCGCCAGAGTTCGTACACCATCACCAGAAAATCTTCGATGTCATCGGCATCAGGCCGACCGGCCTGCATCAGCGGCTGGTCGCGCAGTGACTGCCAGCACAGTTCCCCCAGATCCTGCAGGGTGTCCCGCTGGTGCAGCATCTGGCGCAGCTGGCTGAGCAGCAGGCGGGTCAGGTGCAGACTCAGGCGCTCCAGCAGGGCTTCGGCCCGTTCGGCCGGCCAGTGGCGGCGTCCCCAGGCAGGCAGCCACTCCGGCAGGCGGTGCAGCACATACTGGCCCAGCCAGTCGGCCAGAGCCGCCTGCAGGTCTGGTTGCCCCAGCCACTGGTCGGCAATCGCCTCACGCAGCTCCTGCAGCTCCAGCACCTTGTCCAGCCACTCGGCCGCCCGCCGGTCGCTGAGCCACTGGCCCAGCCGCAGGGGCTGGCCACTCAATTGCTGGTGGATGCGCCGGGCCATCAGCCCCAGCAGCTCCACCAGACCCCCGCCCAGATCCAGCTCAAAGGCATAATCACGCACCACCGCTTCCACACTGGCCTGATCCGCCAGCTGGTTCACCTGCAGCGGACCGACCTGGTCGATCCACTGCTGCAGCAGCCGCGCCGGCAGGCTGTCCGCAGACGGGTCCAGCAGACGCTGGCGCACCTGCTCGATGTGCGCCAGGGCCAGGGACTGGGCGAGGGCCTGTGCGGCTGGATGCAGGGCGGGCACGGTCATGACTCGATCGTCCAGGCATTCACCAGCGGATAGCGGCGCTCCCGGCCAAAGGCCCGGTTGCTGACCCGGGGGCCGGGGGCCGATTGATAGCGCTTGTACTCATTGCGGTCCACCAGCTGCAACACCCGGCGCACCACCTCAGGGGAAAATCCGGCGGCCACCAGCGACTCAAAATCCTGATCCTGCTCAATGTAACCCTGCAGGATGGCATCCAGCACCTCATACGGCGGCAGGCTGTCCTGATCGGTCTGGTCGGGCCGCAGCTCGGCCGAAGGCGGGCGGGTGATCACCCGTGACGGAATCACCGGGCCGCCGGGCTGCTGGTTGCGCCATTTCGCCAGGGCAAACACCTGGGTCTTGTACACGTCCTTCAGCACATCAAAGCCTCCGGCCATGTCGCCGTACAGCGTGGCATAACCCACCGCCATTTCCGACTTGTTGCCAGTGGTCAGCACCAGCAGGCCAAATTTATTCGACAGCGCCATCAGCACCGTGCCACGGGCCCGGGCCTGCAGGTTTTCCTCGGTGGTGTCGGCGGCTGTCCCGGCAAAAAACGGCGTCAGCGCCTGCAAGAACCCGTCCACAATGCCGTGGATTTCACAGATCCGGAAATGCACCCCGAGGCGTTTGGCCTGCTTGGCTGCGTCTTCCACACTGATCTGCGCGGTGTAGGTGTAGGGCATCATCACCGCATGCACCCGGTCAGCGCCCAGCGCGTCCACCGCAATCGCCAGCACCAGCGCCGAATCAATCCCGCCCGACAGGCCCAGCACCACCCCCTTGAAACCACTGTGGTTCACATAGTCGCGCACGCCCATCACCAGCGCCTGATACAGTTCGGCCATCGGTGCCAGAGGGGCAGGGCGGGGCTGTGGCTGCAGTGTTGAACCGGCAAATTCCAGCAGCGCCAGCTCCTCCCTGAAGCGCGGCGTTTCCACCGCCACTGAGCCATCGGCATTCACCGCCAGCGCACCGCCATCAAACACCAGATCATCCTGACCGCCGACCAGATTCACGTACGCAATCGGCAGGCCATGACGCTGGGCGGCCGCCTGCAGGCGCTGCTGGCGCAGGGCGTGCTTGTCCACCGCATACGGCGAGGCATTCAGCACCAGCACCAGTTGTGCCCCTTCAGCGCGGAGCGCCGCCAGCGGTGCATCGTGCCAGACATCCTCACAGACCAGCAGGCCCAGCCGCTGACCCTGAAAATCAAAACAGAGCGAACGGTTGCCCGCCTCAAAGTAGCGCCGCTCGTCAAACACACTGTAATTCGGCAAAAATTGCTTATGATAGAGGCCGTGCAGCTGGCCCTGATACACGATCGCTGCAGAGTTGAAGCGCTGGCCCTCGTGGATGGTCGGCAGGCCCACCACCATGACGATGTCGCGCACCGCCAGCAGCGGCGCCAGTGCGGCATCAATGCGCGGGGCCAGAGCAGGCCGCAGCAGCAGGTCTTCCGGGGGGTAGCCGGTCAGCGCCAGTTCGGGAAACACAATCAGCTGCGCGCCCTGATCGCGGGCCTGCTCGGCCCACTGGGCCATCTTGCGTGCATTGTCGGCAAGGCCACCGACCCGGAAGCTGGCCGAGGCCAGCGCAAAACGAAATGGTGTCGTCATGGGTGTGACTAAAGAAGGGCAACCGAAATGATTCCGCAATATACCCCAGCCCATGCGGCTTGCCCACACTGGACGGAGCAAACATTGTGATTCGCCTGTTGATCATCCTGGGCATTGTGGTGTTCCTGATGCGGGCGTTTTTCCGGCTGATGTACCCGCGCCTGCCCGAGCAGACGGGGCCAAAGGTGCAACAGATCCTGTCCTGTGACTACTGTGGCCGACTGGTGGCCGAGGATCAGGGGGTGCAGCGGCGCGGGCGGTTTTTTTGTGGGGGTGAACATGCCAGCCGTTACTTTCAGTGAGGTGCTGCGACAGGGCCGCCGCTGGCTGGGGGCGATGCGCCAGCCCGTGCAGCGCCGGCCCCTGACCCATGGTGAACAGGCGCTGGTGGACTGGGTGTTCGCCGGGCAGATCGACACGCGCCGGGTGCGCCTGCACGCCGCGCACTGGGTGCTGCCGGGTTACGCGGTCAGCCCCAATGGGCAGGTGTATTTCAACCC
>JBPOIS010000174.1:0-10697 GCA_052034295.1 Pseudomonadota bacterium | reverse complement strand
CCCTGCTGGGCGAGTCCATCGACGATGCCGCTGGCGAAGCCTTTGACAAGGTGGCCAAGCTGCTGGATCTGCCTTATCCGGGTGGACCGCAGATTGCCCGGCTGGCTGAGCAGGGTGACCCCAGGGCGTTTGATTTGCCCCGGCCGCTGATGCATCAGGGTCTGGATTTTTCGTTCAGTGGCATGAAAACCGCCGTGATGACCCGCTATGCCGCCGTGCGTGGGCAGGGCCGCGAGGCCGATCTGGCCGCGAGCTTTCAGGAGGCGATGGTCGATACACTGGTGAAAAAATGCCTCAAGGCGCTCCAGCAAACCGGCCAGAAGCGGCTGGTGATTGCCGGGGGGGTGAGTGCCAACCGGCTGCTGCGTGAGCGGCTGGAACAGCAGTTGGCCAAAATCAGCGCGCGTGTGCATTACGCCGAACCGGCCCTGTGTACCGACAATGGCGCGATGATCGCCTTTGCCGGCTGGCAGCGGCTGCGGGCCGGACAGCAGGATGGTCTGGCGGTGACCACCACGCCAAGGTGGTCGCTGGAGGCGCTGGAGCCGATCAGTTAAAGCAGGCGCTGCCGTGCCCTGAGCGACGCCGGAAGGGGCGGGTGAGGTCAGGTCAACATCAGCAGGGCACTGTTTGGCCTCACTCACCCGGATCAAGTCTGGGAAATGTTTGAAACGTAGGCTGAGCGAAGTCGAAGCCAACACATTCCCACGGTTCGGGCACAGCCCTTTGCCTTGCCGGTAATTCCTTCCGGCTTGGGCTCTGCGCGGCCTAACGGCCTTGCCTTGCGGCTTAACAAAGCAAGGCTTTGTTTCGGTCTCACCCGATCAAGTCTGGGAAATGTTCCGGACTTAAAGCGCAGAATGCGCAAGGACTGAAGCCATGTTGTCTTAATCCCATCAAGTCTGGGAAATGTTCCGGACATTAAAGAGCAATTCACTGTTCTCCGTGAGTTTTACGTCTTAATCCCATCAAGTCTGGGAAATGTTCCGGACCCGAAGGCCAGCAGGTAACCGTAGTGGCCCACCCGTCTTAATCCCATCAAGTCTGGGAAATGTTCCGGACTGGGCTGGCTTGGGTGTCGCTTGTCAGGACGCCGGGGTCTTAATCCCATCAAGTCTGGGAAATGTTCCGGACCTGTGTAGATCCGCACACGGAATTTTCTGTTGGTACGTCTTAATCCCATCAAGTCTGGGAAATGTTCCGGACAAGGCATACAAGCGGTCCGGCTGGACCGGTGTGGCGTCTTAATCCCATCAAGTCTGGGAAATGTTCCGGACCCAAGGCCAACCCAACGAAAGACTACCATTATCAGTCTTAATCCCATCAAGTCTGGGAAATGTTCCGGACTGATTCAACTTGGGATTATGAGCGGGACTGTGCTGTCTTAATCCCATCAAGTCTGGGAAATGTTCCGGACCCTCTCTGAGTCTTTAAATGGCCTCTCTTGTAAGGTCTTAATCCCATCAAGTCTGGGAAATGTTCCGGACTCAAGACCTCGTTCTGGAGTCTACCGACGTGGTAGAGTCTTAATCCCATCAAGTCTGGGAAATGTTCCGGACAATTCTCCCCAATTGAAGGGGAGACTATCCTCGTTCGTGTCTTAATCCCATCAAGTCTGGGAAATGTTCCGGACTCACCCCCCTCTTTTTCATCCCCAAAATCAAAGGCTTGCAGGTAGGCATTCCAAAGATTTTCAGATGGTCATTTTTTGTACGTTTTTGGGTCAAAAAATGATCAATAAAAGAGACAGGTGGTGTCCAGAACAGGGGGCTTAGCCCGCCCCCAGCGTCTCACATGCCACAGTCCAGCGCATCACCCAGACTGGATGGGGCGTCTGACGGCAATCGGTTGTTATACAATACCGCCATGCCTCGACAGCACCGCGCTGACTGATCTTAGCAAAACTCTGCGTTCTGTACAGCCCTCAATGCTGCGGACTCACCGGCATCACCGCCGGGGCCCTGGGCAAAGGTGCTTCCGGACGGCTCAGCCCCAGCGGACTGTCCAGCGTCTGCAGCTGCCGGGACTCCGGCGGCATGTCCCCCAGCGCAATCAGATGCTGACGCAGGATGCGCCGGAATTCCACCACGGCCTCGGGGGCCAGCTGGATGCTGTGGCCGCCCTCCAGCACTTTTTCGGACACTGCACCGTCCAGATGCGCGCTCTGATAGGGCACGATGCCATCGCTGGACTGCGCCAGCGGTCCCCGGAGATCACTGCGGCCCATCATCAGGTGAAAGGGCAGGCCGGGCCGCACCTGCACATGGCGGGTGACCTGATTGAAGCGTGACTGTGACGACAGGTCCGACGCGCCGTTTTCCAGATTCAGCGCACCACTGGCGCGCAGCAACTGCTGCACGGATTCAGGCAGGCCCGAACCGCTCACCAGCCGCGCCAGCCGGTCCGAAAACGACGCGGGCAACTGCAGGGTACGCCGGATCAGCCGGGTGAACCATTTGTCGGCATAGTCGGTGCCCCGGAACGGCGCCGCCACAAAAACCGCCCGGCCCACCTGCGGCAAGGGTGACAGCCGCAGCCGGTCGGCAATCTCCGGCACCTGCCTCAGCTGGGCCTGCTCACGGGCACTGAGGCTGGGCAGCATGTCCGCCGTGAGGTCGGTGGGACTGACCAGCATCCGCGCAATCACCCCGCCCATGCTGTGGCCAATCAATACCGACTGCTGGCTGGCCGGGTGTCGGCCCTGTGGGTCGGTCTGCCGGTAGGCCTCACGGATCAGCTGCTGGATCTGGTAGCGGTTTTCCAGGATCGGCAGGTTGGTGGGGTAAAACACCTGCCACACCTGATAATGGCGGCGCAGCACCGGATCGCCGAGGATGTCGTTGGTCAGGCTGAGCCAGGCTTCCGGACTGCTGGCGATGCCATGGATCAGCAGGATCACCCGTTTGTCCGGGTCGTATGGCTCCAGCAGGTACAGCTGCGGGCGCGAATCCTGATGCGCGCCAAAATCCCCCAGCAAATGCCGGTAGGCCAGCCGGTTCAGGTCATTGCGTGCCAGCCACAGCCCATACGGGGCAGAAAAATTGGCCGCCAGCGGGTAGGTCTGTCCCAGCAGCGCCACCTGTTCGGTCTGCAGCGGGTCATGCAGGCTAAGCACGAACTGCTGGCTGCGCATGATCGCCTGCAGGCTGTTGCCCTGTACCTGCATCAGCGCCGTCAGCGGCATGTAGGTCGAGCGGTGCAGGTGGCTGGCGCTGGTGGTGGGCGCATCGGCAGCAGGCTCCGGCAGGGTGGCCACGAACTCCACCCCCAGCCCGTCACGGCGGTTGATGCTGCGCAGGCCACTGAAATTCAGGGTGTTGGCGGCAATCAGGTCCACGCTGGCCGGGCTCTGGATCAATGGGGTGGTGGACTGGATGCTCACCGTGGCGGCCACCGGCAGGGCCGTGACCGACCGCGCCTGTAGTGCGGCCCAGTGCCGCTCGATCCAGCGCGCACTGGCCAGGTGATAAAACCCCAGCACCTGCTGCTGGCGGGTGGTGAACAGCCGGGCATTCAGGGGCCGTGGCTGGGCAAACAGGTAGGCATAGGCATGGCGGACTGCTTCGAGCGTGGCGACTTCGAGGTCGTGCTGGCACTGCTGGCGCTGTGCGGCGGTGAGGGTGGGCACCAGCGGCACCACGCCGGGTGTAGCCAGTCCAGTGCTGACCCGCTGGCCATTCTGCTCGGGGCGTTCGGGCTGGCAGGCCAGCTGGCCCTGCAGGGCCTGCATGTGGGCCAGATACAGCTCACTGGCGGTGCTGAGATAATCCTCCAGCCCCACCTCAGGCACCTGGCGCAGCTGGTTCAGACAGTCCGCCAGCCGGGCCAGACAGGTGGGCTGATCCTGTCCAGTCAGGGACAGGGTCCGCAGCGAGGGCTCACTGATGCGCTCACGGTCCAGAATGCTGGCCTGCCGCTCCAGCAGGGTCTGGGTGCTGGACTGGTTGCTGACCCGGACTGAGGAGCAGCCCGCAGCCAGCAGCGCCAGACCCAGCAGGACCACACGACCGGTGGTGAATCCCGGCATTGGCCCTTACCAGATGCTGCTGCCGCCCGATTCGACCTTGGCAATCAGGCTGTCGGCCTGGCTGGGGTCATCCTTCTGGGTGGCGCGGTAGCTTTGCAGGGTTTTCAGGGCGTCCTGTTTCTTTTCCAGGCTCAGGTAGGCCTGCGCCAGCGGCAGGTAGGCCTCGGCATAGCCGGATTTGATGGCCTTGTTCAGGTAGGGAATGCCTTCCTTCATGCCACCGCCTTCAGCCAGCATGGTGCCATACCAGTAATTAACCTCCGGATGGGCGGGCATCAGCGCAATCAGGCGGCGCATGTACACCCCGGCCTTCAGGGCAGCATCCATGCCGGTGTCCAGATTGCGGGCGACCTGATTGGCCTTGACTGCGCGCAGCAGGACCTCGGCAGAGGCATTCGGGATCACCGCATACGGGTCCAGCGCCTTGACCAGTTCGCTGGCATCCTGTTCCGCCATGTAGCGGTCGCGGCGGCCAGGGATGTTCGGCGGATAGTGGCCCGCCACCTTCAGCAGGGCATTCAGGCGCCGGTCGATGTCGGTGACGTCCAGCTGGCTGCTGGCCTCCGGGGCGGCCTGTGCGACCACAGGGGCCGGCGCCGGGGCGGCTTTTTTGGCCCTGGCACCCTTGCCAGCGGCCTTGGGCTGGGCCGTGGTGTACAGCGGGATCAGGGTTTTGGCGGGCTGTTCCGGGGTGGCCACGGCAGCCGGTTCGGCCACGACAGCCGGTTCGGGCAGGGCAGCGGCGGGCGTCGCGGTGCCTGCGGCGGTGGTGGGTGACACAGAAGCCGCCGGGAGGACCGAAGCGGGTGGCACGGCTGAGGGCGACATGCTGGCCATCAGCGGGGCCGTGTCGGCCAGTGCCACTGGACACAGCAGGGTGGCCAGCAGGGTGGCAGCAAAACGGGCAGGGGTGATTTTTTTCATGAGAACCGTTCCTTCAGTGTCCGTGGTCTACACAGTCTAGGAAAAAATTGAACAAAAAATAACAGCTTTTGCAGCCAAAAGAGACCGCAGTCACAAAAAATCCCTCAAAACCTGAAGGGTTTTGCAAAAAGGCGCTGGGCCGGATTCAGGGGTGATCTTCCACGATGGGCAGGTCTTCGGCATGCAGCGGCGTGTTGCGCTGGTCGCAGAATTCCGGATGGGCCTGGCACAGGGTCTTGCACATGGTGTCCATGCGTTGCTCATGCTGGTGCAGCTGGTCCAGCACCAGTTCAAAGGACTCAATCACCGGATCGGGCAGGTCGGTGGCTGCCGCGTAGGGCATGAAGCCAAAGCGTGCCTTGCGCTCGCTGGCCTGCGCCTGAGCGGCGCGGGGATGCAGGTAACGGGCCGGGTTGCCGATGGCGGTGACGCCGGGCGGTACGGGTTTGGTCACCACGGAATTGGAGCCGATCTTGGCGTTTTTGCCCACGGTGAACGCGCCGAGAATCTTGGCACCGGCGCCCACCACCACACCGTCCTCCAGCGTCGGGTGGCGCTTGCCGACCTGCAGCGAGGTGCCGCCCAGCGTCACGCCGTGGTACAGGGTGACGTCGTCACCGATTTCGGCGGTTTCGCCAATCACCACACCCATGCCATGGTCAATGAACAGCCGCCGGCCAATCCGTGCCGCCGGATGGATCTCGATGCCGGTGAGGAAGCGCCCCAGCGCCGACAGCCCGCGTGCGGTGCCCTTGGCCTCATGGGTCCAGAGCTGATGGGCCAGACGGTGCAGCACCAGGGCATGGATGCCCGGATAGGTCAGCACCACCTCCAGGGTGTTGCGGGCGGCTGGATCACGTTCCAGCACAGCCTGCACGTCTTCACGCAATTGGGCAAAAAACGGCCTGATCATGGTTCCTCCGCAGCACGGCACTGGTCCGGTCCGGCAGCGCCGGTCCGCAGGCGCGGCGGGGGCCAGTCACCCCGGCGCAGCGCCTGAACACGGCCCAGTATACCGCGCAGCAGGTTGTATTCCATGCGGTCCAGGCGGGTCCGGCCAAATAACCGCCGCAGGCGCAGCGGCAGCAGGCGCGGATTGGCCGGGTCGAGAAAATCCAGATCAATCAGGGTTTGTTCGAAATGCTGGTAAAACTGCTGCATCTGCTGCTGGTCCACCAGTGGCTCATCCCACACCGGCGCGGTCTGGTGTGCCTGCTGGTCGAGGGCCTGCAGGCGCAGCTCATAGCCGACCACCTGAATTGCGGCGGCCACATTGAGCACGCCATAGTCAGGGTTCACCGGAATGGTCAGGTGGGCGTTGCACAGGGCCAGCTCGTCATTGGTCAGGCCGCTGTTTTCCCGGCCAAACACAATGGCCACCCGGTGACCGGACCGGGCCTCGGTGATCGCCTGGGTTGCGGCCGGACGCAGGTCCTGAATCGGCCAGGGCACACCACGCACCCGGGCACTGGTGCCAAACACCAGTTCGCAGTCGGCGATGGCCTCAGGCAGGGAGGCCACCACCCGGGTCTGGTACAGCAGGTCAGCGGCCCCTGAGGCCAGCGCCATGGCATCGCCGTGGGGAAACGGGCAGGCGGGATCGACCAGCACCAGTTCGGACAGGCCCATGGTCTTCAGCGCGCGTGCTGCCGCGCCGATATTGGCGGGCAGGCTGGTCTGCACCATCACCACACGAATACGGTCAAGGACCGGCAGGGCCGGGGCATCCTGGCAAATCTGTACGGACATGGGGGTCAGGCGTCGGCAATGATCTGGCGCAGCTGGTGCGACACGCGGGTTTGTTCGTCGGCGATCAGGTCGACCAGCACCTGATTGTCGGCCAGATGACCGGCCCGGCAGGCATTCTGCAGCTTCAGGCACAGCTCAGCCAGCCGGACGGCGCCGATGTTGGCGCTGGCACCCTTCAGGGCGTGGATGGCCTCATAGCCAGCCTGATTGTCACCGCTGGAGCAGGCCGAACGCAGCTCGCCCAGCCGCAGGGTACAATCGCGCAGGTAGGTTTCGAGCAGGGGCACAAAATCCTCATCCAGCAGCTCACGCAGCTCCTGGAGTTGGGCAGGATGTAGGGACTCTTGGGGACTGGGCATTTTTGGGTACCGAAAAAAATAAACCCCCGGCGACAGGGCCGTTTTAACTATAGCCTGACTGGAATCCAAAAAACCAATGCTATTGCAGGGTTTTTACCAAAACGCCCAGCGGCGGCGTACCAAGTGGGACGCCGGTCACAGCACCGGCCGCCTAGCGCCCGGAATCCACCGCCGGGACCGGGCCAGCGGTGCGGGCCAGATAGTCCACCGCCACGGCCGCCGGACCCAGCAGGCTGCGCAGCGCCCGCAGCAGCCCATCTTCAGGACGTACCCACCAGGCGGCCCCCAGCCCAATCAGCAGGTCGGCATGCTGGTCGGCCAGCGCCAGTTGCAGCGGGATGCGCCGGGTGTCCCCCGCGCAAAATGGCTGCAGGGTGTCGCGCAGTTGCTGCACCCAGTGGGGACCCAGTTCGGCCCTGGACAGGGTCAGGCGGATGCAGGCGGCACGCTTGCTGCGGATCTCATCCATCCCAAACGCCTTGTTCAGGCGGCCAAACGGTTTTTCGCTGCCTTCGCGCTCAATGATTTCGCCTTCAATCACCACCACCTGCTCTTCGCCCAGCAGGTCTTTATAGCGGGTGAATTTTTCCGGGTGACAATTCACCTCCAGCCGCGCGGTGCCATCGTCCAGGGTGATGACGGTGCGGTTGGGAAAGCTGTTCACGGCCATCACCAGCCCGGCAAACACGGTGGTCGAGCCACGGCGGGTGGCCGACAGCCCCGACAGCCGGGCCGGAATCAGCCGGCGCAATTCCGGCAGGTACACGTCGATCGGGTGGCCGGTCAGGTACAGGCCGAGGGTGTCTTTTTCACCCTTGAGGCGCACCTCATCCGGCCAGACCGCAGGGCGGCTGCTGCGCGGCTTGCGCTGGACTTCCCCGACTTCCCCAAACAGGTCAAACATGCCGCTTTCGCGGTTGCTGCGCGCCTGTTCAGCCGCCTGCACGGCTTCGGGCAGCTGTTCCCACAGCACGGCGCGTTCTTCGCCCAGACAGTCCAGTGCCCCGGCCCGGATCAGCGCTTCGAGGGTGCGCTTGTTGGCTTTTTTCAGGTCGATGCGGTGGCAAAAATCAAACAGGTCACGGAACGGTCCGCCCGACTGGCGTGCCTGCATCACCGATTCCATGGCGGCTTCACCGACACCCTTGATGGCCCCCAGTCCATAGACGATGCTGCGGGGATCTTCGGCGCGGAAGGCAAAATCCGAGGCATTCACCGACGGTGGTGCGATACTCAGGCCCAGACTGCGGCAGTCGTCGATCAGGTAGACGATGGTGTCGGTGTCGTGCATCTCCGAGGTGAGCACGGCGGCCATGAATTCAGATGGGTAATGGGCCTTCAGCCAGGCGGTGTGGTAGGCGACCACGCCATAGGCGGCGGAGTGGGATTTGTTGAAGCCGTAACCGGCGAATTTTTCCATCAGATCAAAGATGCCGCCGGACACCTGCGGGTCGATGCCGCGGTTGGTGGCACCGGTCACGAAGATTTCGCGCTGCTTGGCCATTTCTTCGGGTTTTTTCTTGCCCATGGCGCGGCGCAGCATGTCGGCCCCACCCAGCGTGTAGCCCGCCAGCACCTGCGAGATCTGCATCACCTGTTCCTGATAGACAATCACCCCATAGGTGCTGCCCAGGATGCCAGCCAGGTCCGGGTGGTCATAAATGACTTCTTCGAGGCCGTGCTTGCGGTTGATGTACATGTCCACCATCCCGGCATCCAGCGGGCCGGGCCGGTACAGCGCACACATGGCGATCACGTCGTCGATGTTGGTGGGTTTCAGGCGGCCCAGGTATTTTTTCATGCCGGGGCTTTCCAGCTGGAACACCGCCGTGGTTTTGGTGTCCTGCAGCAGCTGGTAGCTGGCGCGGTCGTCCAGCGGCAATTGATCAAGCAGCAGCGGCGGCTGCTGTTCACGGGTGCGGCGCTGGTTGATGATCTTCATCGCGGCATCAATGACGGTCAGGTTGCGCAGGCCCAGAAAGTCAAACTTCACCAGCCCGATGGCTTCCACGTCGTCCTTGTCAAACTGGCTGACCCGCGCGCCTTCACTGTCACAGTACACCGCCGAAAAATCGGTGATCCGTCCCGGCGCGATCAGCACGCCCCCCGCGTGCTTGCCGACGTTGCGGGTGATGCCTTCGAGCTTCAGCGCCATGTCCCAGATTTCGCTGACGTCCTCATGGTCGGGGTGGGCCGGGTCGCTGAGGATCGCCTTCAGTTGCGGTTCCAGATCCGGGGCCTCGGACAGGGTGACCCCGATCGGCTTGGCGGGGATCAGCTTGGAAATGCGGTCGGCCAGACCGAAGGATTTGCCCTGTACCCGCGCCACATCACGGATCACCGCCTTGGCCGCCATGGTGCCAAAGGTGATGATCTGCGACACTGCTTCACGCCCATAGGCCTGGGCCACATAGTCGATCACCCGGTCACGGCCCTCGATGCAAAAATCCACATCGAAGTCCGGCATCGACACCCGTTCCGGATTCAGGAAGCGCTCAAACAGCAGGTCGTAGGCCAGCGGGTCCAGGTCGGTGATTTTCAGCGAGTAGGCCACCAGCGAGCCGGCGCCCGAGCCGCGTCCGGGACCGACCGGCACGCCGTTGTTTTTGGCCCACTGGATGAAGTCCATCACGATCAAAAAATAACCGGGAAAACCCATCTGGATGATGGTGTTGATTTCGTAGTCCAGCCGCGCCACATAGGCTGCATAACGGCTGTCCCAGTCGTCGGGGCGGGTCGGGTAGAGCTGGGTCAGGCGCTCTTCCAGCCCTTCACGCGAGCGCCGGGCAAAGTAGCTGTTGAGGTCATCGCCCGCCGGGACCGGAAAATCCGGCAGGTAGTTTTTGCCCAGCGTCAGGGTGACGGTGCAGCGCTTGGCGATTTCCACGGTGTTTTGCAGGGCCGAGGGCAGGTCGGCAAACAGCTCGGCCATGTCGGCCTGGGTCTTGAAGTACTGTTCGGCAGAATACAGTCTGGGGCGGCGCTCATCGGCCAGCGTGTACCCCCCGGCAATACACACCCGCGCTTCGTGGGCATCAAAGTCCTCGGCGGTCATGAAGCGCAGGTCATTGTGGGCCACCACCGGCAGCCCCTGTGCCTCGGCCAGATCCAGCGCCGCTTCGATGTAATCGTCTTCGCCGGGACGCTGGGTGCGGGTCAGCGCCAGATACAGCCGGTCGCCAAACACCGCCTGCCACGCCTGCGCCACCGGCTGGGCGCGTTCGGGCACCGCACTGCACAGCAGCTTGCCGACCTCGCTGTGCTGGCCCAGCAGCACAATCAGGCCCTCATGTTTTGCAAAAATCCACTCGCGCTCCACCTGTGGCACGCCCAGATTCAGGCCATCGGTGTAGCCGCGTGAGACAATCTCGATCAGGTGCCGCCAGCCGGTCTGGTTCATCGCCAGCAGGGTGACACGGGTCTGTTCGGTCCCGACCACCACCTCACTGCCAAAGATTGGCTTGATGCCCTTGCCCTGACAGGCCTTATGGAATTTCACGGCCGCATACAGGTTGGACAGGTCAGTGAGGGCCAGCGCGGGCATGCGGTCTGCCGCAGCGGCCTTGACCAGATCACCCAGGCGGATGATCGAGTCCACCACCGAAAACTCGCTGCGGATGCCCAGATGAACAAAAGGC
>JBPOIS010000164.1:0-2594 GCA_052034295.1 Pseudomonadota bacterium | reverse complement strand
GTCACTTCGCCGCGCGCGTCCTTGATCGGCTTGCCCGCCTCGATGCACAGGCTTTCCGCCAGTTCGTCGGCGCGCTCGCGGAAACGGCGCACGCAATGATCCAGGATCTGCTGGCGCTCGTAGGCGGGCAGGCGCGCCATGGCCTCTTGCGCCTGCACGGCGGCGGTGATGGCGGCGTCGATGGCGAGGCTGTCGGCCAGCGCGACGCGGGTGGCGATCCCGCCCGTGTACTTGTCGGTGACGGGCAGGTCGGTGTTGGCGTAAACGGCCTCGTTGGCCAGGTAATAGGGGTAGGCGGCTTTCAGCATGGGGGGGCTCGCGGGCAGGGGGACGCACCGGGGCGTCGTCGGGACAAAATTCGGGGTTCAGCGTTCGCCCAGCACCGCCTTGACGAAGTCGGACTTGGAGCGGGTGTAGGTATCGCGGTCGCCGCCGGAAAGGCCGACCAGGTCCGTCTTCAGGCAGGCATAGCGTTCGGCCAGTCGCGGGTCGCGCAGCAGGGCATCGCGGAAACGCAGCAGGCGGAACCATTCCTCGCCTTCATGGGCCACCAGATGCAGGTGGTGGGTGCGGTGGCCGTCCTTCTGCCGCAACAGCCAGCGCCGATCGGGCAGCATCAGGTTCTGTTCGGGAATGTAGACATAATCGCCGCCCAGTTGCAGCGGGTCCACCAGCGCCTCCACCGCCGCCATCGACTCCAGCCCCGCCAGCAGGTCAATGACCGGCTTGGCCTGCAGGCCGGGAATGGCGGTGCTGCCGATATGCTCGATGGCGCGGAAATGACCGGGAAACAAGGCGTTCAGCCGCGTCCGTTCCCGCGCGAAATGTTCGGGCCAGGCAGGGTCATAGGGATGCATGCACACCCCTTCGCGGATCGCGTTCCTGATACTGTCATCGGTGGACGTCATGGCCGGTCTTCCGTGGGCCCGGTCTGGGCCCTATGTTGTTCTTCTACCCGTCATTCTAGGCGAAACTCAGGCCGATGCCACTAGGGCGGCCAGCGCGGCGCGAATGTTTTCCGGAATGGCGACCGGGGTATTGCTTGCCTTGTTCACGAAGACATGCACGAAATGGCCTTCCGCCACCGCCGTGTCTTCCCCGGTCTTGAAAATGGCGATGCCGTATTCCACCGACGACTTGCCCAGTTTGTTCACCCGCAGCCCGCCGTCCAGCCTGTCGGGGAAGGCGATGGGCGCGAAGTAGTTGCAGCCGGAGTTGACCACGAAGCCGACGGTGTCGCCGTGGTGGATGTCCAGCCCGCCCTGTTCGATCAGGTAGGTGTTGGCCACGGTGTCGAAATAGCTGTAGTAGGTGACGTTGTTGACGTGGCCGTAGATGTCGTTGTCGTGCCAGCGCGTGGTGATCGGGCAGAACCAGCGGTAGGCGTCGCGGTGGGAGGGAACGGGACGGGACATCAGTACACCTCGCGGTAAATGGCCAGCGCGTCGGGCTCGCTGACGTCGCGCGGATTATTGACCAGCAGGCGCTGCTGCGCCATCGCGTCGCGGGCCAGCATCGGCAGGTCGGCTTCCGGTACGTTCAGGTCGCGCAGGCGCGTGGGCAGTTTCACGGCGGCGATCTGTTCCGTCATGGCGGTGACGAAGGCGGCGGCCAGTTCGGTCTCGGTGCCTTCGGCTTCCGGTTCCAGCACCGTCATCAGCTCGGCGTAGAGCGGCGCGGCGGCGGGCAGGTTGAAGCGCAGCACGGCGGGCAGCACCAGCGAGTTACTGAGCCCGTGCGAGAGGTGGTAATGCCCGCCCAGCGGGTAGGCAAGGGCATGCACGGCGGCCACCGGCGCATTGGCGAAGGCCTGCCCGGCCAGCATCGCGCCGAACAGCACCGCCTGCCGCGCCTCGCGGTTGCGGCCGTCTTCGACCACGGTGACCAGGTTGGCGGCGAGCAGGCGCAGCGCCTCGCGCGCCAGCACGTCGGAATAGGGGTTCTTGCGCAGCTTGCTGGTGTAGGCCTCGATGGCGTGCACCATGGCGTCAATGCCGGTGGCGGCGGTGACGGCGGGCGGCAGGCCCAGCGTCAGGTCGGCGTCCAGCAGCGCCACGTCGGCGTAGAGCAGGGGGGAGACGATGCCGGTCTTGGTGGTTTCGCCGGTGGTGATGATGGCGATCGGCGTCACTTCCGAGCCGGTGCCCGCCGTGGTCGGCACCTGGATCAGCGGCAGCCGCGCGCCCTTGGCGTTGCCGACGCCGTAGACCTCGGGCAGTGTCTGCGCCGACTTCGTCAGCAGAGCGATCACCTTCGCCACATCCATCGAGCTGCCGCCGCCCAGACCGATCACCCCGTCATTCCCGGCGTCGCGCGCCAGTTGCAGCGAGTCCAGTACCTTGGCTTAGGGCGGGTCGGCCACCACATCGCTGTAGATTGTCACCGGGATGTTGGCCTTGGCCAGGCTGGCCAGCGCCGGTTCCAGCAGGCCGAATTTGACGATGCCGGGGTCGGTGACGATCAGGGCGCGGGTTATGCCCAGGCCCGCTGCGATTTCGCCCAGGCGGGCGCTGGAGCCGCTTTCGCTGATCACGGTCTTGACGGTGGTGAAAGAAAACGGAGTCATAGTGTGTCGCCGTGCAATGGAGTGAGTG
>JBPOIS010000181.1:0-2696 GCA_052034295.1 Pseudomonadota bacterium | reverse complement strand
CGATGGCCCACCACCAGCAGGATCAGGCGGAAACCGTGCTGATGCGCCTGCGCAGCGGGGCCGGAACCCGTGGGCTGGCGGCGATGCGCGAATGGGAGCCGCGCCGCACGGGGGTGTGGTTCTGGCGCCCCTGGCTGGACCAGCCACGCCAGCGCATCACTGCGGCGGCGCAGGCGCTCGGGCTGGACTGGGTGGACGACCCCGCCAATCAGGACCCGCGCTTCGACCGGGTCTGGCTGCGGCACACTATCTGGCCGGTGCTGGAAGCGCGCTGGCCGGCGATGCAGGCCGGACTGGCCCAGACCGCGGTGGGGCTGCAGGATGCCGAACAAGTATTTGCCGAAGTGCTGGACCTGTGGCGACCGCGCGTGCAGCGCGTGGATGGTGCGCTGTCCCTGCAGACTTTGCAGGGGGCCAGCCCTGCGCTACAGCGGTTGATCCTGCGCGACTGGCTGCAGGGGGGTGCATCGCTGCCGCCGCCCCGCACCCTGATTCAGGGGCTGCAGCAGTGGGTGCAGCAGCCGCTGCGTGCCGATGCCCAGCCCCGGATACAATGGCAGGCCCCGGCAGGGCCGGTCGAGGTGCGCCGCCACCGGGGTCACCTGTACCGCTTGCCCCTTCCACTGCGTCTGCCGAAGCCGCAGCACTGGACGCTGGGCGAGCGGGGCCGCATTGAGGCCGGGGTGGGGGTACTGGTGTACCAGCGCTGTGCGGGACCGCATGAAGCCGCCTCACTGCAGGTTCAGCTACGGCGACCCATCCCCGGCGAGCGGGTGCATGTGCAGGGGCGGGTGGGGCACTGGCCCCTGAAAAAATGGCTGCAACAGCAGGACATCCCGCCCTGGCAACGGGGGCAGGTGCTGCTGCTGCAGCGTGCCGACCCAGTCGCCGCAGGGCCGGTGCTGGCGGTTCTGGCGCCTTCCGGGCTGCACTGGACGGTGCAGGGCGTGGCGCTGCTGCAGGGCTGGCAGTGGCATTGGCAGTTTTTGACCGATCAACAACACCGTGAATGAGACAACATGACTGAGCGTATTGGGCGTATCGGGTTTATTGGCGGGGGCAACATGGCCCAGGCCCTGATTGGCGGGCTGCTGGCCCAGGGGATGGCCCCGGCCCAGATCCGCGTGGCCGAGCCAGTGGCGCATCTGCGCGAACAGCTGGCCGCGCGCGGCATTACGGCACAGACCGACAACCAGCAGGTGGCGGACCAGTCCGACGTGCTGGTGCTGGCGGTCAAGCCACAGGTACTGCCCGGCGTGCTGGAGGCTCTGGAGCGGCTGCGCCCGGACACCCTGGTGATCTCGATTGCCGCAGGGATCTCGGTGGCCCAGATCCGCGCCGGACTGCGTGGCCATGACCGGGTGGTGCGCGCGATGCCGAACACCCCCGCGCTGGTGCAGACCGGTGCCACGGGGCTGTATGCCGATGCACAGGTGTCGGAAGCCGACCGCCAGCGCGCCGCGCAGGTGCTGGGGGCAGCCGGTCTGGTGCTCTGGGTGGAGGATGAAGCGCTGATGCACGCTGTCACCGCCGTGTCGGGCTCGGGTCCGGCGTATTTCTTTTATTGGATGGAAGCGATGATCGAGGCGGGGATTGCCCAGGGCCTGAGCCCTGAAGCCGCCAAGGCGCTGACCCTGCAGACTGCCCTGGGGGCCGCACAGATGGCCATCACCAGCGGTGAGGCGCCTGCGGTGCTGCGGCGGCAGGTGACCTCGCCAAATGGCACCACCCAGGCCGCCATCGAATCCATGCAGGCGCATGGGGTGGCCGCGCACGTGATTGAGGCACTCAACGCCGCCGCACAGCGCAGTGAAGCCCTGGCCCGTGGCCAGTCCTGACCTTTGCAAAAAACCTGGGGAATCTGATGGACCTGCTGGGAACGATTTTTGATCTGGTCATCAATGTGGTCGCGCTGCTGCTGGGGCTGCGCTTCATGATGCAGCTGACGGGCGCCGATCCGTATAACCCGTTTGTGATGGCCACCTACCGCGTTACCCCGGTGGTGGACATGTTCCACCGCATCCTGCCGCCCATCGGACAGGGCCGGGTCAGTCTGGCGGCAATCATGCTGCTGTTTTTGCTGAAACTGATCGAGCTGTGGGGACACGCCTACATGGCGGGGGCGCATCTGGCGGCAGGCCCGATGCTAGTGGCGGCGGTGATTGGCCTGCTGATGGCCTTTCTGAGTTTTTGCAAGATCCTGATTTTTGCCTCGATCATCCTCAGCTGGGTGCTGATGGCCACCCACAACCCGACCCCGGTGATCGTGCTGGTGCAGCAGATGACCGAGCCGCTGTTTGCGCCGTTCCGGCGGATTCTGCCGGATCTGGGACCGATTGACCTGTCGCCGATTCTGGCTTTTTTGGCCATCAAAGTCGCCGAGATCATGCTGGGTTATGCTGGTGCCACCCTGCTGCAACTGGTGGGCGGTCTGTGAGCGACTGCCTGCCCCCGGTGGGCTGGGTGCAGACCGGACACGGCTGGCGGGTCTGGGTGACGGTGACGCCAAACGGCAAGCGCAGCGAGTGGCTGTACCATGACAACGGCCAGCTGCGGGGCCTGCGGCTGGGCGCACCCGCCACGGAAGGGCGGGCCAATGCCGAGCTGGTGCGCTTCATTGCCGGGCAGTTCGGGGTGGCCAAAAGCCGCGTGACCCTGCACAAGGGCCAGACCAGCCGCATCAAGCAGCTGACGGT
>JBPOIS010000186.1:0-2841 GCA_052034295.1 Pseudomonadota bacterium | reverse complement strand
GGGGTCAAAACCGACGTGATCCAGCTGTTCATCGACTCGGACTTCATCCCGGTCATTGCACCGCTCGGGGTGGACGAACAGGGCAACAGCTACAACATCAATGCCGATCTGGTGGCGGGCAAAGTGGCCGAAGCCCTGAAGGCTGAAAAACTGATCCTGCTGTCCAACATTCCCGGTGTCATGGATGCCGACAAAAACGTCCTGACCGGCCTGACCACGGCGGCGGTGGACGAGCTGATCCGTACCGGGGTGATCTACGGTGGCATGATCCCCAAGGTCGAATGCGCGCTGGATGCGGTCAAGGGCGGCGTGGCCAGTGCCCACATCATTGATGGCCGCGTGCCCCATGCCACCCTGATCGAGATTTTCACCGATGAAGGCATCGGCACCCTGATCAGCAACCGGGTGAAAAAAGACGCCTGATCTGCCCTGCTGGGATGCCCGTCGTATGGCGGGCGTTGCCTCAGGCCGTGCCGAGATTCTCCTGCTCAGTACACCACCTGGGTGACGCTCAGATCGCGGGTTTCCTGCGCGTGTCCGGTGTACCAGCCGTAGGCATCCAGATAAAGCTTCAGATAGCGCTGCTGCGGCGACAGCCTGCCCACGTTGCAGTGGGACACGCGCTGCTCATTGATCCACAGCTCGGCGTCCCCGGTCTGTGGATTGAACACCACTTTTTCCTGAAACCACGCACCCCAGGGCACTTCGCCCGGCTCCCCCACCACCGAAGATCTTTTTTCGGCACTGCCATCGCCGATATACGCGCCCTCTACCTCCCGCATCTGGTCGTTGGCAAAACGATATCTGGCATAGGTGACAAACACCCCTTTGGGCTTGAGGCCATAGGCCAGCGTGTTCAGGAAGTCCGGCGTCTGGTCAAACACCAGACTCATCCCCATCGCCGTCCAAGCCGATCCATAGGCCAGCCGTACCCTGCGCGCCACCACAATCACCTTGGTGGGGTCAATCGTCAGCAGGGGACTCACCGCCACCCCTCCGGCATCGATCTGGCTGGTGGTCACGGACAGCACTGCATCATGGGCCTCAACACCGGTTCCGGTGCTGTGCCAATCCTGCCAGGGTGCAGCAACGTCTGCGGCGGCCAGGGCCATGCCCGAGACACAGCCCAGCAAAGCCCCCAGTACCGCTGGGTACAGTCGGCCATTCCCCTGATTTTTTTTCATTCAAACATGTCCCTCAAAAAATTCCTTTTCAGCCCCAGCAGGCCAACGTGCCGCAGCCTGCCCTCGTCCCCTGTTCAGCAGGCCGGTACCCGGTCACGGCCCTGCAGCTGATTGAGCTGCTGCCAGCTTGCTTCAGGGCACTGCGCTGGCCTGGCGACAGGCAGACACCATTGGCGATAGGTTCCGACCGTCTGTTCCCCCAGACAGCGCTGAAACCCGGCCACCTGCAGATAGGCAGGCGGCAGGACTGTCATCAGCGCAGAAGTCCCGGACGGGGCCATGGGCGGTGCCGCCTGCTGACACCCCTGCAAGGCCAGCAGGGCCAACAGTCCTGCGATGAGCAGACGTTTGTTGTGCGGCTTCATGATTTTTTCCCGGCAAAGACCTGCCTCCAGCATACCCTGATGGCACGGGGTCGCCTACCACCTGCATGAGGGCCGGTGATCCCTTTCGCCTGTCGGCGCGCAGCCCCCTACCCTCGCCGGTCAAACCCTGCCAAACTGTCCGGATATCCTGCTCTGACCTGCGCCGCCATGTGTGAACTGCTCGGCATGAACTGTGCCACGCCCACCGACATCAATTTTTCCTTTTCTGGCTTTGCCCAGCGCTCCGGCATCACCGGCGATCACGCCGATGGCTTTGGCATTGCGTTTTTTGAACACAAGGCCTGTCGGCTGTTTGTGGACATTGAGGCGGCGTGTAAATCGCCGATTGCGCAGATGATCCGCCACTATCCGATCAAATCCCGCAACGTGATTGCCCACATCCGCAAGGCCACGCAGGGGGCCACCTGCCTGGAAAACGTCCATCCGTTCATGCGCGAGCTGTGGGGGCGGCACTGGATTTTTGCCCACAATGGCGATTTGCGTCACTTTGATCCGCCGCTGTGTGGCAGCTTCCAGCCCGTGGGCAGCACCGACAGCGAGCGTGCCGCCTGTCTGCTGTTTCAGCACCTGCGCGAGACCTTTGGCCGCCATGAGCCCCAGCCCGCAGAGATCTTTGAGGCACTGGCGGTGATTGCGCCCCAGGTGGCCGAATACGGCACCTTCAATTTTTTGCTGTCCAACGGCCAGAGCCTGTACGCCTTTGCCACCACCAAATTGCACTGGATCGTGCGCGAATACCCGTTTGCTCACGCGCACCTGGTCGATCTGGACATGAGCATTGATTTTCGTGAACACACCACCCCGCAGGACCGGGTGGCGGTGATTGCCACCGCGCCGCTCACCGACAATGAGCAGTGGACCGCATTTGAGCGCGGCCAGTTGATCTGGTTTCAGGACGGACGCATCCAGCGCTGCCTGACCACCGACGCCAGCCGTTTTGCAGCGCCCACCCTGCCGGAAGAGCAGCCGGCCTGAGTGACAGCCGCAGGACAAAAAAACCAGCCCGAAGGCTGGTTTTTCGCATCACCCGAAAGGGAGCGGGTGATCAGTAGCGGCCAGTCCAGTTCACGGCCACGCCCACATCACCGTCGGTGGTGCTGATGCTGCCGCCAATGGCCATCATCGGGCTCAGGAATTTCTTGGCGCGTACTTCGAAGGTGCCGTCACGCTTGAAGTCGTTGTCCAGGTTGTCGCTGTAGGCCGCACCGATGCCAAAGGTGTTGTCGACGTAGTAGTCGCCACCGATGGTGACCGGCTTGCCATCACCAAAG
>JBPOIS010000143.1:0-5693 GCA_052034295.1 Pseudomonadota bacterium | reverse complement strand
CCCGATGATCAGCTCATCCGACACCAGCCCGCCAGCGTCCATGACGGATTTGGCCTGCAGACCCAGCTCGGTGCCCTGGCGAATGGCTGCACGCAGCATGTCCCCGGTCGAGATCTGGGGAATGTTGTAGCGCTGGCAAATCAGTTGCGCCTGAGTGCCTTTGCCGGCTCCCGGTGGCCCGAGCAAAATAATCCGCATGGCGTAATCCCCTGTTAACAAAAATCGTGTCGCAAAATGGCGTCAAGATACTCCCTGAGCCGTTTTCACTCAAGCGTTTTGGCGGCTTTTGTCCGCTTTTGCTGACCGGAGGACCCCTGCCCCACGGCGGGGCAGGGTCTGGCGCCTTTTAGCGCTGCTGGTCGATGCTCAGGACAAAGCGGGTATGCTGCCCCAGCGGCACCGGCAATGCCTCCAGATCGCCGGGCTGCGGCAGCGGATTGCCGCTTTTGCTGATCCGCGCCCCGACCACCAGCGTTTCGCCATTGGCCTTGCCGGCAGACAGGGTGCGTCCCGGCATCATGGCATCCTGATCGGAGAGGGTTTCGCTGAGCGGCTGTCCACTCAGCAGCACGTCGGCACTGCGCTTGTGCACGGCATAGGGCATGGGCATGCCCTGTAGCGCCTTGACGTAGACAAACACCGTGTCGGTCGGCTGCACCTGGGCCCGCAGCGCCGGTGACAACTGCACGGTGACCTGGATGCTCAGGCTGTTTTGCTGGGCGGTACGGGCTTCGGTGAGGGCCTTGTCCAGCGCCTGTACGGAGGCCGATTCCGGGGTGTCGTGCTGCAGGCGCAGTGCCCTGAGCCGCTGCAGCCAGTCAATGGCCTGCGCATAGTCGGCATTGCGGAAGCTGCCCATCGCCATCAGCATCAGGGCGCCTTCATGGTTGGGCTGGCGCTGCAACAGGTCCTGCACCATGCGCCGGGTGGTGTCATCCAGCTTGCCCTGCTGGGTGAAAAAACGCATCTGTGCATAGGTCATGGTGATGCGGTCGTCGTCCGGGGCCAGCCGGTGCGCCCGCTCCAGTGCCTGCACGGCAGGTTCAGTGGCTTCGGCCGCGGTGTAGGCCTGCGACAGGTGCAGCCACAGCTGCGGGTCCTGGGGTTTTTCATAGACCTGGCTCTGGATGGCCTGCAGTAGCCCCACCCCATCCTCAATCTGTCCGGCACCCTGCGGCTCCTGCCCCTGCAGGATCTGTGCCGCCTGTGTGCGGTAGCGGTCCTGGGCCTGCAGGTAGCGGAAGGTTTCCCCACGGTTGGCCACCAGCACATACACCAGCAGCACCAGCAGGGGAATCCACAGTCCCACCATGGCCTGTCCCAGCCGACTCACCCGCACCACACGGCCCTGTCCCGCCTGCGGGGCGGCCGCGGCCAGCAGCTGGCGCTGCAGGGCGAGTTTTTGCTGTTCAAACTCTCCGGACTCCAGCCGCCCCTGCGCCTGATCCTGCTCCAGCTCCTGCATGCGGCTGTTGAAAACAGACACATTCAGGGCCTGCAGGCCACCCGCCGCGGTCGGGCGCTGCCACCAGGGCCGCAGCACCACCAGGGTGAGCACCAGCAGCAACAGCAGGGCGGCCCCCATCAACACCAGTGTGGTCACGGCTTGTTCTCCTGTGTGGCCTCTAGCACCGCCTGCAGGCGGGCCTGCTCTTCGGGGCTCAGGGCGGTCTGTACCGGTGCAGCCTCTGCAGGCTGCCGACGCACCCGCCAGGCCCAGCCCAGCAGCACCAGCACCAGCAGGAGCGGGGGCATCGCCCACAGGATCCAGGTCGAGGGCCGCAGCGGCGGGCGGTAGCTGATGAAATCGCCGTAGCGGGCCACCATGTACTCACGGATCTGGCCGTCGGTCTGCCCGGCCTGGATCATGGCGGCGGTTTTTTGCCGCAGATCCTGGGCGATGGGCGCATCCGAACCGGACAGGTTGTTGTTCTGGCACTTGGGACAGCGAAACTCGTCAATCAGCGCACGGTAGCGGGCTTCCTGCGCCGGGTCGGCAAACTGCGGCAGCAGCGCCGCAGCTTCGGCGCTCTGGACCGCAGGACTGGACGGGGCGGTGGCTTCAGGCGCAGCCACTGCCCAGAGCGGCGCCAGACACAGCAGTGTACCCAGACACAGGGCACGGCTGGTGTTCAGGGGAGCATGGCTCATGTGCAGGCCCTCCCGGCATCGGCACCCGCAGTGTTCAGGCTGTTCAGGCAGGGCTGGATGCGCGAGGCCAGTACAGCGGCATCAATCACTCCGACGATGTGCTGGCGAATCCGGCCCTGACCATCCACCACGAAGCTTTCCGGCGCACCGGTCAGGCCGAGGTCCAGACCCAGCGAACCGTCACGGTCGGCCAGGTTCATTTTGAAGGGATTGCCGTGCTGGGCCAGATAACCCAGCGCATCGGCCGGGTCATCCTTGTAGTTCACCCCCACCACCGGGATGCCCTGGGCTGCCATCTGCATCAACAGCGGATGCTCCGCCTTGCAGCTGGGACACCAGGAGCCCCAGACGTTGAGCACAAAGGGCTGCCGGGGCAGGTCTGCGGCTGTGCGCAGGGTGCCATCAGCCAGATCCGGCAGGGAAAACACCGGCAACGGCTGGTTCAGGGTGGCATTGAGCTGGACTTCGGGGTTTTTGCCCAGCCGACTGCCCAGCAGGACCGCAAAGCCGATGAACAGCACCAGCGGCAGCAGCCACAGCCACAGGCGGCGCTTGGCGGGTACAGGCGCAACAGGTGCAGTCATGGACGGGCCTCCAGGTTCAGCTCGGCGGCAGACGCAGCATTCATCTGCGGGCGGCGCAGCCGGTAACGGGGATCCAGCATGCACAGCGCGGCCCCGAGGGCCATCAAAATGGCCGACAGCCACAGCCAGCGCACATAGGGCTTCACATACACCCGCACGGCCCATGCCCCTTCAGGGTGGCGGGCATCCAGCGGCTCGCCCAGTGACACGTACAGGTCACGCAGCAGGCTGGCGTCGATGGCAGCCTCGGTCATGGGACGGCGCTGCACGATGTACAGGCGTTTTTCCGGGTACAGGCGGGTCAGCAGCTGGCCGTCCCGCTGTACCGACACTGTGGCACGGGTGGCGTCGTAATTGTCCTTGCGGATCTGCTCGAAGCGTTCCAGCCGGAACGTGTAGCCCGCCAGCGCCACCGACTGGCCCGGTGCCAGCGGCACGTCTTTTTCGATACTGCCCTGATGGGTCAGCGCCACGCCCAGACACAGCACCAGCAGGCCAGCGTGCGCCAGCACCATGCCCCAGTAGCTGCGGCCCAGCCGTTTCAGGCCGGTCGGCAGGTCAGCCGCATGGCGGGTCTTGTCGCGCAGATCCCAGCCCATCCAGCCGAGCACCCACACACACAGCGCCGCGGTCAGCCAGACCTGCCAGCCGCCCTGCACCATGGCCGATGCTTTCGAAAAGCTGCCCAGCAGCAGGGCCAGCCCGGCACCCAGCACCACGGCAGACACCGCCAGCGCCAGTGTCACCCCCAGCAGCGGACGCGAATCCCGCTTCCAGCGGGTCACACTGCCCAGCCCCAGCGCCGCCAGCAGCAGCCAGGTCAGCGGCACGAACAGCGCATTGAAATACGGCGGGCCGACCGACACCATGCCCAGCTTCAGCGCCTCGGCAATCAGCGGGTACAGCGTGCCGATCAGCACCACCACCGTGGCCACCAGCAGGATCAGGTTATTCACCATCAGCAGGCTTTCCCGCGAGCGCAACTGATAGCGCGACTCTGCGGTGAGCTGCCAGCCGCGCAGGGCAAACATCAGCAGTCCGCCCCCGGCCACCGCCACCAGAATACCCAGTACATACAGGCCGCGCTGCGGATCAGCGGCAAAAGCGTGTACCGACGTCAGCACCCCCGAACGCACCAGGAACGTGCCCAGCAGGCTCAGCGCAAACGACAGGATCGCCAGCCAGACCGTCCAGGCCTTGAACACACCACGCTTCTCGGTCACCGCCATCGAATGCAGCAACGCCGTCCCGGCCAGCCACGGCATGAACGAGGCATTTTCGACCGGGTCCCAGAACCACCAGCCGCCCCAGCCCAGCTCGTAATAGGCCCACCACGACCCCAGCGCAATCCCCAGGGTCAAAAACCCCCACGCCGCCAGTGCCCAGGGCCGCGACCCGCGCATCCACGCCGAATCCAGCCGCCCGGCCCACAGCCCCGCCATGGCAAAGGCAAACGGCACCGCCAGCCCGACATAGCCCATGTACAGCATTGGCGGGTGAAAAATCAGCCCGGGGTCCTGCAGCAGCGGGTTCAGCTCGGCCCCATCCACCGGCAGCATCGGCAGCGAGCGGGCAAACGGTGACGACGTGAACACCACAAAGCTACTCATCGCCACCCCGATCAGGCCAAGGATGGACAGCACCCGTGCCTGCAGGTCCAGCGGCAGGGTACGCGCTTTCAGCGACACCGCCCACGCCCACAGGTTCAGGATCACCACCCACAGCAGCATGGAGCCTTCGTGGCCGCCCCACGCCGCCGACAGCCGGTAATACCACGGCATCAGCGTGTTCGAGTGGCCCGCCACATAGGTCAGTGAAAAATCATTGGCCCAGAATGACACCAGCAGACAGGCAAAGGACACCAGTCCAGCCAGTGCTGCCGCCTGGGTCAGCGAGGGGGCCAGCTGTTGCAGGGCCACACGGCGTTGCAGCACGCCCAGCAGCGGCAGCAGCCCCTGCAGCAGGGAAAGAACCATCACAGCCAGCAAAGCCAGATAGCCCAGCTCCGCCACCCAACCGAGTGCCAGCATTTGCATCAAGGAATCGCTCCACGGTTGCGTCCAACCCAACACAGGTGGGCCAAAAAAACCGCGCACATGGTAGCACAAAGCAGGTTCAGGACGGCGCAGGCGCAGGTGTCCTCCAGAATTGCTTCACTTTTTGGCGGATGCTGCAGGGCATGGTGTCCAGCGGTGAAGGCTGTCAAAAGCAAGTTTCTGCAGGCTGGGCGCAGTCGAAGCCCGGTTGTGCTCAGGATGCTGTGCTGGGCCTTCGGCGACCCACTTTTGTTACGGCAAAAGTAGGCAAAACCATCTGTCCCCGCAAAACTCGCGGGCAGCCGTGCCCAGTAGTGGGGCTTGGTTGGGACGGTCTTTCAGACGGGTCAACTGTGGTCCTGCTCGGACAGTTGCGGGGACTTTCCCTGTCGTGGGTTGGTTTTTTGGCTGAATCGCTGTCAAAAGCAAATTTTTGCAGGCCGAACGGCATGAAGCCTGCTGCCCTTCGACTGCGCTCAGGGAGCAGGCTTGCTCAGACCGAATAACATCAAAGCCGGATTCACTCAGGGTACGGGCTTGCGCTGGCTGGGCGCAGTCGAAGCTGGTTGTGCGCAGGAAGCCTTTTTGGAGCTTCGGCGACCTACTTTTGTTTTGGCAAAAGTAGGCAAAACCATCCGTCCCCGCAAAACTCGCGAACAGCCGTGTCCGGTGGTGATGGTTGGCTGGGGCGGTCTTTCAGACGGGTCAACTGTGGTCCTGCTCGAACAGTTGCGCGGACTTTTCCTGTCGTGGATGGTGTGAAGGGTCGAAGGCAGTCAAAAACACAGGGCGGGTTTTTGTGCTTATTTGAACCCCAGCACATACTGCAGATAGCCCGCCAGTGCGCCGGTGACGCCGCCCAGCACGATGAGGATCCACTCGTCTTCCTGGAAGGCCGGGCGCAGCAGGCTCTGGAACTCCG
>JBPOIS010000205.1:0-5158 GCA_052034295.1 Pseudomonadota bacterium | reverse complement strand
CGCCAGAACCACACCCCCGTGCGGCGCGGCTCCCATTCGCGCATCGCCGCCAGCCCACGGGTTCCGGCCCCGCTGCGCAGGCGCATCAGCACGGTTTCCGCCTGATCCTGCTGGTGGTGGGCCATCGCCAGCACCTCACCGGGCTGCAGGGCCGCCTGCAGGGCCGCATGGCGGGCCTGTCGGGCCGCCTGCTCTAGATTGGTACCGGGGACCACCTGTACCGGCAGCACCCTCACCGGCAGACTGCGGGCCTGCGCCCAGCGCACCAGCCCCTGCGCCCACTGGCCCGAATCGGCCTGTAGCCCATGATCCACATGCAGCAGCCGCAGTCGACCCGGCAACAGCGCCTGCAGCAGCACCGCCAGCAGTAGCGAATCCCGGCCCCCGCTGCAGGCCAGGGCCACCGACCGTGTACCACCCTGCCGGGCCCAGGAGGCCCGCAGTGCCGTGCTCAGGCACTCAGCAGCTGACTGCCCAGGCGCATCATGCGTTGATAGCGCAGTTCGCATCGGGCCTGACTCTCCAGTGCCTGCAACCCCTCCAGGTGTTCCTGCAGGGCCAGCTCCAGCCGCTGCATGGTCAGCAGGGGCTGCTCATGGGCCCCGGCACCCGGCTCTTCAATCACCTGATCAATCAGCCCCAGCGCCAGCAGCCGGGATGCGGTCATGGCCAGCGCCTCACTGGCCTGCTCGGCCTTTTCGCTGGTTTTCCACAGGATCGCCGCACAGCCTTCGGGAGAAATCACCGAATAAATACTGTTGGACAGCATCAGCACCCGGTCGGCCACACCGATCGCCAGCGCCCCGCCGGAGCCGCCCTCCCCGATCACCGTGGCGATCACCGGCACCTTCAGCACCGACAGCCGGGCGAGGTTTTCGGCAATGGCAATCGCCTGTCCGCGCTCCTCGGCTTCGCGGCCCGGATAGGCCCCCTGCGTGTCCAGAAAAGTCAGCACCGGCAGCCCGAACCGCTCGGCCAGCCCAAACAGCCGCAGCGCCTTGCGGTAGCCTTCAGGGTTGGGCATGCCAAAATTATGGGCAATCCGCTCCCGGGTGCTGCGGCCCTTGTGCTGGCCAATCACCACCACCGGGCGCCCCTGGAACCGCGCCAGTCCGCCCAGCAGGGCACCATCCTCGCCATACAGGCGGTCGCCGTGCAGGGGGTCAAACTCGGTGAACAAATGGTTCACATAATCCAGAAACAGGGGCCGCTCCGGGTGGCGGGCCACCTGCACCGTCTGCCAGGCTGTGCGTACGTCGCTCATGCTGTGTCCTCACCGGCACCCTGCACCTGCAACTGCAGCTGCCAGTTTTGCCATTGCCCCTGCTCTTCCTGCAGGTCGGCCAGCAACAACGGCGGTACGGTGCCGGGCGGGAACTGCAGCACCCACTGTCCGGCCTGCACCCGCACCTGACACTCCGGCAGGCGCTGGTCGCTGCGGCCATGGTGCATCAGTACCGCCAGCCGCAGGATCAGCACCAGCGCCAGCAGGCTGTCCCCCCCGGTCTTGAGCACCTGTGTGCGCGATTCCGGCCTTAATTTACGCCGGTGCAGACCGACCAGCAGCGCCAGCCGCAACTGATCCACCTGCGAAAACCCCGGCACATCCGAATGCTGCAGCAGGTAGGCCCCATGACGATGATAGCCCCCATGGCTGATGGCCAGACCGATTTCATGCAGGTAAGCGGCCCGGCGCAGCAGGTCAGCGGCTTCTTCATCCAGCCCCAGCGCCGGCGCCACCTGGCCAAAGATCCCCTGGACCGTGGCCACCACCCGCTCCGCCTGACGGGCATCAACATGGTAGCGGGCCATCATCGCCTGCACGCTGCGGTCGCGCACATCCTCATGGCGGAAGCGCCCCAGCAGGTCGTACATCACCCCTTCACGCAGCGCACCATCGGAATAGGCCATGCGCTCCAGCTTCAGGGTGTCAAACACCGCCAGCAAAATGGCCAGACCGGCCGGCAATACCGGCTTGCGGTCCTCACGCAGCCCGTCCAGATCGAGCGCACTGACATGATCGGCCTTCAGCACCAGATCGCGCAACCGGAGCAGACCGGCATGGGTGATGCGCTGTTCGGCATCACTCCAGCCCAGCCCCACCAGCAGGGCACGGGCAGCCTTGATGGTGCCGCTGGAGCCCACCACCGAATCCCAGCCCACGGCCTGATAGCCACTGCGGATCGCCAGCAGCTCCTTGCAGGCTGCGGCATAGGCCCGTTCAAAGGCGCGGGGCGAAATCACCCCGTCAGCAAAAAACTGCTGGGTGTAGGCCACACAGCCCATCTGCAGCGACTCGGTTTCCAGCGGCTCAAACCCTTCACCGATGATGAACTCGGTCGAGCCTCCGCCAATGTCCACCACCAGTCGGCGACCTTCAGCGGCCAGCGTCTGCGACACCCCCAGATAAATCAGCCGGGCCTCTTCACGCCCGGCAATGATCTCAATCGGCTTGGGCAGGATCGCCATGGCCTGCTCGATGAACACCTCGGCGTTTTCGGCCTGGCGCAGCGCATTGGTGGCGACGATGCGCAACCGCGACCGCGGCACCGCATCCAGCCGGGCCACAAAGCGGCGCAGACACGCCAGCCCGCGCTGAATGGCCTCCTCACTCAGCAGGTTGTGCTCATCCAGGCCTGCCGCCAGCTGGACCTTTTCGGACATGGACGCCACTTTGCGCACCTCGCCATGGTCCAGTCGCGCAATCGCCAGATGAAAACTGTTTGACCCCATATCGATCGCTGCAAGCAGCTCTTCTTCGGGCAAATACTCCGCCATATCGACCTTTCCCCCTGTGGCGCTCACAGGGTAAAGCACCCTGCCGTCAATGAAAAGACAAGCGGTGGCTTTTGGCCCAGAGAATCGGGGGTCAGCGCATCCCACCCACCCCGCCCGGGGCGTTGCAGCATCGACATTTTCAATACAGAGCATTGCAAAGCCCGGTTTGACAGCTTTTAATGCCGGGCCGACAATCAGCCCATCAACCGGCCCCCTGTGGTCCGCCGTTCTCACTGGAGTAAGCCCATGTCCTCTATCGTCAATGCCACCGATGCCAGCTTTCAGGCCGATGTGATCGAATCGGGCACCCCGGTTCTGGTCGATTTCTGGGCGGGCTGGTGCGCCCCCTGCAAGATGATTGCCCCGGTGCTCGAAGACCTGGCCAGCGAATACGAGGGCAAGGTCAGGATCGTCAAGGTCGATGTGACCAGCTGTGAGCAGACTGCCAGCGCCTACAACATCCGCAACATTCCCGCCCTGCTGATGTTCAAGAATGGCGAAGTGGTCGGCCAGCAGGTGGGTGCTGCGCCGCGCTCCAAACTGGCCGCATTCATCGACGCCCACCTGTAAGGCCCCCAGACGCTGAGGACGGCCGGCCCGTCCTCACGCCGCCGGGACAGGGATTGACAAAACCCGGCCCGGTGGTTACGATACCGACTAGGCTTTTTCGGCCTCAACGGGGCATAAGGCTATTCGGCTTTTCCTGACCGCCCCACGATGAGCAGCTTTGCTCAATCATTTTGATGATCCGCTGTTTTTTCCGACCGCGACCCAGGTGTCATCGCTGACGCCGGTGGATGGCCCCGTGTATGGGCCAGACGGTGAATCCAGCTGTATTGCTCCGCATCCACTTCTTGTTATTGCTTCTTATGAACCTGACCGAACTGAAGAAAAAACCCATTGGTGAGCTGATCAAGATTGCTGAGGGCATGGGGCTGGAAAGCATGGCCCGCAACCGCAAGCAGGACGTGATCTTTGCCATCCTCAAGACCCACGCCCGCAACGGCGAGGAAATCTATGGCGACGGGGTGCTGGAGATTCTCTCGGACGGCTTCGGGTTCCTGCGCTCCTCGGAAGGCTCCTATCTGGCCGGTCCGGATGACATCTACGTCAGCCCCAGCCAGATCCGCCGCTTCAACCTGCGCACTGGTGACACCATCCACGGCACCATCCGCCCGCCCAAGGAAGGCGAGCGTTATTTTGCCCTGCTGAAGGTCAACACCATCAACTACGACACCCCCGAAAACGCCCGCAACAAGATCCTGTTTGAAAACCTCACCCCGCTGTTCCCCACCGAACGCATGGTGATGGAGCTGGGCAACGGCACCACCGAAGACCTGACCTCGCGGGTGGTGGATCTGATTGCCCCGATCGGCAAGGGCCAGCGCTCGCTGATCGTCGCCCCGCCCAAGGCCGGCAAGACCATGCTGCTGCAGACCATTGCCCAGTCGATCACCCGCAACAACCCGGACAGCTACCTGATTGTGCTGCTGATCGACGAGCGCCCCGAGGAAGTCACCGAAATGCAGCGCACTGTGCGCGGCGAAGTGATTGCCTCCACCTTTGACGAGCCGCCGGCCCGCCACGTGCAGGTGGCCGAGATGGTCATCGAAAAAGCCAAGCGGCTGGTCGAACACAAAAAAGACGTGGTGATCCTGCTCGACTCAATCACCCGTCTGGCCCGTGCCTACAACACGGTGATTCCCTCTTCGGGCAAAGTGCTGACTGGCGGGGTCGATGCCCATGCGCTGGAACGCCCCAAACGCTTCTTCGGTGCCGCCCGCAACATCGAGGAAGGCGGCAGCCTGACCATCATCGCCACCGCGCTGGTCGAAACCGGCAGCAAGATGGACGATGTGATCTTTGAGGAATTCAAGGGCACCGGCAACCAGGAAATCAATCTGGAACGCCGCATCGCCGAGAAGCGCGTGTTCCCGGCCATGAACATCAAGAAATCCGGCACCCGCCGCGAAGAGCGCCTGATGGACGAGGACGCGCTGCGCAAGGTGTGGATCCTGCGCAAGCTGCTGCACCCGATGGACGAGCTGCAGGCGATCGAATTCCTGCTCGACCGCATGAAGGACAGCAAGACCAACGACGACTTTTTTGACCAGATGAAGCGCAAGGCGGCGACCTGATCCGCCCTGCTGCACCGCCCCTTCGGGGGCTTTTTTTATGGAAAAACACCCCATGTCGAGCGTGCGATTCACCCGGCTGCAGCCCACCCGGCAGGCGGAGCTGGCGCTGGTGGCCGTCACCCTGCTGGCGGCCTCGGGCTGGTGGTTCAGCCACGAGGCCCTGCGGGAGATGCCCCCGTTTGTGTTTCTGGGCAGCCGTTTCCTGCTGGCTGGGCTGCTGCTGGCCGGGCTGGAGCCGCGCG
>JBPOIS010000161.1:0-5892 GCA_052034295.1 Pseudomonadota bacterium | reverse complement strand
ATGTGCAGGGTCTGGCCAGTCCGGCGTGGATGCCGCCGCCCACCCCGGAGAGCCGCGAGCAGTACCGGGGCCAGCCTGAAAACGAGGTCAAATCCACCCAGGCCGAGTCCGTGTCCACCCTGAGTCTGGATGTGGACACCGGCAGCTACAGCAACATCCGCCGCATGCTGCGGGCTGGACAGCTGCCCCCGGTTGATGCGGTGCGCATTGAAGAGCTGCTGAATTATTTCCCCTATGCCGACAGTCCGCCCCCTGCCGGACATCCGTTCAGCATCAGCACCGAAGTGGCACCGGCCCCGTGGCAGCGTGGCGACCTGCTGCTGCGGGTCGGGGTGCGGGCCGTGGATGTGGCCGCCGGGCAGCAGCCCCCGGCCAATCTGGTGTTTCTGGTCGATGTGTCCGGCTCGATGGATGAACCGGACAAACTGCCACTGGCCAAGGCCAGTCTGAAGCTGCTCACCCAGCGGCTGCGTCCACAGGACCGGGTGGCGCTGGTGGTGTATGCCGGCCGTACGGAAGTGGTGCTGCCATCCACCCCGGCCAGTGACAAGGCCAGAATCCTCGCCGCCATTGAGCAGCTCAGTGCAGCCGGCTCCACCAATGGCGAAAGTGCGCTGAAGCTGGCCTACCAGCAGGCCGAGGCCCATCGCCTGCCCCGGGGCATCAACCGCATCCTGCTGATGACCGATGGCGACTTCAATGTCGGCGTGTCCAGCGTCGAGGGCATCAAGGCGCTGGTCGAGCGCGAGCGCGAACGGGGCATTTCCCTGTCCACTTTTGGCTTTGGCACCGGCAACTACAACGATGCCCTGATGGAGCAGATCGCCGACGCGGGCAATGGCAATTACAGCTACATCGACAGTCTGGAGGAGTCACAAAAAGTCCTCGGCGATGAACTGGCCGCCACCTTCAACACCGTCGCCAAGGACGTCAAGCTGCAGCTGGAGTTCAATCCAGCGCAAGTCAAGGAATGGCGGCTGATCGGCTACGAAAACCGCGTGCTGGCCGAGCAGGACTTCCGCAATGACCGCGTCGATGCCGGTGACATTGGCGCCGGCAAAAGCGTGGTGGCGCTGTACCAGCTCACCCCGGTGGGCCAGCCGGGCCTGCTTGGCGAACGGCGTTATGCCAGCACCACAGGCAACACCTCCCGCTCGGCGGAGCTGGGCGAACTGCGCCTGCGCTACAAGGCCCCGGAGGGACAGGTCAGCCGTGAATACCGCCGGGTGCTGCGCCTGAACCCGCAGGCCCCCAGTGTGGACATGCAGTTTGCCAGTGCCGTGGCCGGGTTTGGGCAGCTGCTCAAACACAGCAAGTACAGCGGCAGCTGGACTTATGCCGACGCCGCCCGACAGGCCCGGCAGGGTCTGGGGGCCGACGTGGGCGGCTATCGGGCGGGACTGGTGCAGCTGATTGGACTGGCCGAAGCCCTGAGCCCCACCGCGCCGCCTGCCCCTGAGCGCCGGGACTGACCGCCATGGGTGGACGGGCATTCGGGTTTGAGGCCACCCGCATGGACTGCACCGTGTATGCGCGCCTCAGTGCGCAGCTGCTGGGGCAGATCCGGGCCAGCCAGCCGGTCCGCGCCGCCGTGGTCCCGGCCTACCGCAACAAGGACAGTTTTGGCGACATCGACGTGGTGGTGGACGATGGCTTTGATTTTGCAGCCTTCCAGACCGCCCACCCGCAGTACCGCGCTGTCCGCAATGGCCGGGTGCTGTCGCTGCTGATCGACGGACAGTATCAGGCCGACTTGATCCGCGCCGAACCGGAGTGCTTTGCGGTGACCCTGGATTACCTGAGCTACAACGACCTGGGCAACCTGATTGGCCGCATCGCCCACCGGCTGGGCTATAAATACGGCCTGCACGGCCTGTCGATCCTGCTGCGCGAGGGCGACCACCAGTTTGGTGAGGTGCTGGTCAGCCGCGACCCGGACCAGATCCGGGATTTTCTGGGCCTGCCGCCGCGGCCAGACTTCGAGGACCTGACGCAGATTTTTGCCTATGTGGCGCAGGCGCGGCACTTCCATTCGGGGATTTATCCGTTTGCAGCCCTGAACAACAAGAACCGCGTGCGCGACCGCAAGCGCCAGGCCTATCATGCCTTTTTGCAGTGGCTGCACACCCGCCCCGCGTCCACGGGCGAACCGGTGCGGTGGTCCCCCGAACAGGCGGTGGATGCGGCCACAGCGTACTTTGGCCCGCATGTGCAAGCGCAATACCAGCGGCTCCGGGCACAGCAGGCGCTGCAGCAGGCGCGCCGCAGCCAGTTCAACGGCGAACTGGTGGGGCAGTGGACCGGGTTGTCGGGGCAGGCGCTGGGTGCGCTGATCCGCGCGTACCGGCAGTCCGGGCAGTTTGACCCGGATGCGCCGCTGGCGGTCCAGCAAGCGCGGCTGCTGGCATTCTGGCAGGCAGACGGGCATGAATGACCCGGTTTTTGTCCTGAAAAATGTCAGCGGTTTTTTATTTTTTTACAAAAGTATACGGGGTTTTTTGTGGAAAAGATGTCCGTGGTTTTGACTGCGACACATGTTTATAGATACAGCTTGCCTTCATGTTCCCGTAAAAAATGTCTGGCCTTCAGGTCGGCCACATCCCGGTGAAAGGTCCGCTCCGTGCGCTGGCGGTACAGGGCCTGTACAGGGGGCTTGAGGAACAGTTCACGCGCCGTCAGGGGCATCTGCTGGCTGAGCCAGTGCATGTAAAACATCACCAGTTCAAATTGTCGTGCAGACAGGATCTTCTGCTGGCGGGCGGCGCTCAGGCGGGTGTGAAACAGCAGGGCGCTGATCAGCTCATTGCTCTGGTCGTGCAGGCGATTGACGGTGGTAAATAGCCCCTGCAGCGTGAACTGCAAAAAACCCTGATTGGGATCAGCCTGTTTGTTTTCGGCTTGCTTGCGACACCAGTTGAACAGCGCAAAATACTGATGCAGGTGCTCTTGATAAAACTGCCACACGGCGGAGGAGCTGAAGTTGTAGCCGGATTGCTCAAGAATCAGCATCTCAATCAATCGCCCGGTACGGCCATTGCCGTCCCAGAACGGATGAATCAGTTCAAAGTAATAGTGCGCCAAAGCGGCCCGCACGGGTACAGGGGAAGCCAGCAGCGCAGGGGCGTTCAGCCAGTCCATCCAGCCCTGCATCAGCAACCCGATGTCATCCTGGGTTTTGGGGGGGCGATAGCTGCCCCCATGCGCGGCATCCCCGACCAGGGTTTTTTGTCCCACACGGTTGTTGCGCAGCGTGGCAGGCGGGTTGTTGGCCTCGTCAATGCCGGTGCTCACCAGACGGTGCAGGTGCATGACCTGGGCCAATTGCAGCGGCTGACCCTGTTCAGGCTGCAGCTCAGGACGGGCCTGCGACCTGATCCACTCGATCGCGGCCTTCAGGTTGGTGAGACGGCGCTCCTCGGCGATTTGGATGCTGGCTGGGTCACGCAAGAGGATCTGGGCAGTTTCCTGTGGGCTGAACTGTCCGCCTTCAATGGTGTTGGTGCTGTAGACACTGGAGGCCAGCACGCGAGTCTGCATCTCATCCACAATCTCGCGCAGATGGGGGATTTTATTGAAGCGGTGCTGGGCATCGTTGATGCGATCCAGCATGGGGCGCAATTGATCCAGCCGTGCCCCGATCTGGAAGGCCATCGGGCCTGATTTATAGGTCATGACACGAAGCGTGGTGTCATCCAGCCATTGCTGACTTGCATCGGCCATACGGATTGCTGCCTTGGAAATGTCTGCAAAAATGTCACTTGTTTTTATAGAAATTACAGAATCTTATACGGAAAATCCAGCAAAATATGTCAGTATTTTTGTCAGCGCAGCTGCCCCTGCGCACAGAGGGCACAGGCCATGCTGCTGCCCTGAAGACCGCCAAAAGACGCTCACAGCAGGTTTTTCGGGCGGATGATGACCCGGCACCTTGAAAATTTTTCCCCCACCCCACACCTCTAGGCCGGTTATTTTGATGTTCCGAGGGGAAGTTTGATGAGCGAAAACCAACAGCACAGCTTTCAGGCCGAAGTCACCCAGCTTCTGCACCTGGTCACCCACAGCCTGTATTCCAATCCGGAAATCTTTTTGCGCGAGCTGATCAGCAACGCCTCCGACGCCTGCGACAAGCTGCGTTTTGAAGCCAACCTGCAGCCAGAGCTGTATGAGGGCGATGGCGAGCTGCGCGTGCGCATCAGCGTGGACCCTGCCGCCCGCACCCTGACCATCAGTGACAATGGCATTGGCATGAGCCAGCAGGAGGCCATTGACCACCTGGGCACCATCGCCAAATCCGGCACCAAGGACTTCATGAGCCGCCTGACCGGTGATCAAAAAGCCGACTCGCAACTGATTGGCCAGTTTGGGGTGGGTTTTTATTCCGGTTTTATTGTCGCTGACCACATCACCGTGGAGAGCCGCCGGGCCGGCCTGCCCGCCGATCAGGCGGTACGCTGGCGCAGCGACGGCACCGGCACCTTCTCTGCCGAGCCCATCACCCAGAGCGAACGCGGCACCCACATCACCCTGCACCTGCGTGAAGAACACGCCGAGTTTTTGCAGGGCTGGAAAATCAAGCAAGTGGTCAACAAATATTCCGACCACATCAGCCTGCCGATCCAGATGAAAAAGGAAGTCTGGCAGGAAGGCGAGGGCGATGATCAGCCCGGCCAGATGGTGCAGACCGACGAGTGGGAAACCATCAACTCGGCCAGTGCGCTGTGGACCCGGCCCAAAAAAGACATCAGCGACGAGCAGTACAGCGAGTTTTACAAGCAGATCAGCCATGATTTCGAGGCCCCGCTGGCGTGGACCCACAACCGCGTGGAAGGCAGCACCGAATACACGCAACTGCTGTACATCCCGGCCAAGGCCCCACACGACCTGATGTACCGAGACCGCCAGAGCGGCCTGAAATTGTATGTGCGCCGCGTGTTCATCATGGACGACGCCGACAACCTGCTGCCGCCGTACCTGCGTTTTGTGAAAGGCGTGATTGACTCCAGCGACCTGCCGCTCAATGTCAGCCGTGAAATCCTCCAGGAAAGCCGCGACGTGCGCGCCATCCGCGAAGGCAACACCCGCCGCATCCTGTCGATGCTCGACAGCATGGCGCACAGCAGCGAGCAGGCCGAGCAGGACAAATACGCGGCGTTTTACCGTGAGTTTGGTGCGGTGCTGAAGGAAGGGCTGGGCGAAGATTTCAGCAACAAGGACAAAATCGCCAAACTGCTGCGCTTTGCCTCGACCACCCAGGACGGCCTGAGCGGTTTTGCCGACTACAAGGCGCGCATGAAAGACGGCCAGAAAGCCATTTACTACGTCACTGCCGACACGCTGGCCGCCGCCAAAAACAGCCCGCAGCTGGAAGTGTTCCGCAAAAAAGGCATCGAAGTGCTGCTGATGACCGACCGCGTGGACGAATGGGCGCTGGGTTTCATGCACGAGTTTGACGGCACCCCGCTGCAGAGCGTGGCCAAGGGTGCGGTCGATCTGGGCGAGCTGCAGGACGAAGCCGAGAAACAGGCTGCCGAAACCGCCGCCGAATCGCTGAAGCCCACGCTGGAAAAACTCCGGGAAAGCCTGAAGGACAAAGCGTCGGACGTGCGCGTCACCACCCGTCTGGTTGATTCTCCGGCCTGTCTGGTGGTGAAGGACGGTGAACTGTCCGGCCAGATGGCGCGGATGCTCAAGCAGCTCGGGCAGGACATCCCCACCAGCAAGCCGATCCTCGAAATCAACCCCGGGCATCCGCTGGTGCAGCGGCTGGCGTCGGGACAGCAGTTTGATGACCTGGCCAATGTGATCTTTGATCAGGCGCTGCTGGCCGAGGGCGGCATGCCCGAAGACCCCGCCGCCTATCTGAAACGGGTGAATGGCCTGCTGCTGGGCTGA
>JBPOIS010000093.1:0-5512 GCA_052034295.1 Pseudomonadota bacterium | reverse complement strand
CGCAAACACCCGTGACATGCTGCGAAAACCTGTCCAAAACCGATGTACGAATTATAACACCTGTTCAAAAGTGATGGGGCAATATTTCGGACGGGGGGAAAGCCCCCTGTCCGAAATCGAGCGATTTTGGAAGCAGCTGGAACGCCCGTGAGACCTGTCCAGCATTTCAGGGGAGGGGGTGTGCTGCAGCTCATGTATGGCACGGGCACAGCCATTGCGTATTGGGCAAGCCGCTATCCGCTTTGCCAGGTAGACGCCATGACGGAGGAGGGAACTATACCTGCCACTCGGCCAAAAAACTTTGCGATCCTTGAGGCAAGTTCAATTGGCATCCGACGCTGCACAAATTTTCAGCAAGGCTTGAGGATGATGATCTTTTCTTATCAATCTTTGGGTGGTTTTCATAGTTTCTGGATTTGATTGGGCATACCACCATCAGCGATGGTAGGAGAGCGCTCTAATTTGATATTTTTTTAATCCCTACTTTTGGGGTTGCGAAAGATTTTTTTCTTGGCGACAGTTCTTGACTATGGGGGTTGTCTTTTTTAAATTCCTCAAGCTCCTCTTTGGTTTTTTCGTACAATTTTGTCAAGCTACATAGATCTTCATTAAGTTTTTTTATCTCTGCCTCATATTTTTTGATATTCTTCGCTGCGTGCTTTTCGGACCTTTTTATGGCTAATAATTTTTCTTTAGCCTTGAATCGTGAGGATGGCAATTGTAATTCGATCATGTCCAAGATAAAAACCTGAATAGACTCTTTATTTAATTCGGCTGCTCTCTCAATTTCATCGTAAAGTTCAAAAGGCAGGACTAGGTTTAGATGTTTTACATGTTTTCTGCTAATTTTGCGGTGCCAAGCCGATTTCATCGCCTTTTCTATCAAAACTACCTCAGGATTATAATCTTGAGATAATAAAAATCGCATTAGATCATTCTCGAATGAAAAACCTTTTTTGAAGCAGTAATTTTCTGCCCATGGAATGAATTCAAAATGTGCACTAGCTTGATTGTCTATCCAATTTTTAAATCCGCTGTGATTGTAGATTGCCATATGCATCATCCTGAAGTTGATGAACTATGCATGGGGGGAGTCCAGCTGTGGCTGGATAATCTGCCCAGTGCCTCAGCCTGATCCTAGCACGCATGGCACCCTGGCGGCCAGGCAAAAAACATGTCACATGACATGTCATGTGACATGTAGTCAACATTCATTAACCCGTGGGTAAAAACTATGTTAAATTGGTCTGAACTGCCATCTGGTGTGCACATATGCCCCCATTTCCTGAGCATTTGCGCCATGAACAACCGCTCGGTCTCAGGGAGGCTGAGCAGCTGGCGTTGTCCGTTTTGTGTCTTGAGGATCGCCGCTTCCTGGTTGAGGCACGCTACCTGGTGATCCGGTTGCTGGTGGTCTATCGCGGTCAAGTGGCCGATGAGAAGGTCAGCACCCTGACGCGGAAGCTGGGCATGTCAGAGGCCGTGTTGCGCAAGGCCAGAAAGCAATTGGCAGATATTGATGGCCTAGCCCCTTCTTTGAACACTTCCAGGCAAAGGGGCCGACCGCCCCTTGAGCTGAAGATCAGCCTATCGCTGTTGGCAAGGTTGCAGGACGCCCAGAAAACGCCATTGTTCAAGCAATCCCAGCAGGAAGACCGAGCCCTTCAATACGACACAGAAATCAGGAAATTGCTGCTGTGGGTCGGGGAGAGGGATCCACACAAGGAGGGCATTGACCCAAAAAAAGTGAAAGCACCGCCTGGCGAGTCCACCAAGCCCTGTCTGTTCCTGTATGCTCCCCGGCTACTGTTGGCCACTTTTTACCTACATGCCTCACCTTGTGGTGAGGTTCATCTAAGTCAGGGGCGGCTGCAGCGGTTGACTGGAATGTCCCTGGATCGTCTGGACAATCAGTTGGCAAACCTGATGCAGCTGGGGTATTTTGATCCGGACTGTCCCGTGATTAGAGGGAACACGTATGGCAAGAAATCAGGAAGATTTGACAGCATTTTCTACTTGAAAACGCCTGCTCATGTCCAGGTCTTGTCATCGCTGAGAACATATCGGCCCATTGTGAACCATTTCAACGAGATTGCGCTTTCAAAGCGGCTTACAGGTCTAGCACTCTGTAGCGTTTGCGGCAAGGATGACCTCGATCACTTTTTGCAGGAGGACTCCAATCGCGAAAAAAAATTAAACTTGCAGAAAGCTCTGGATTTTTATGAAGCACAGCTTCCCAAGCTGGTGCAAGGTTTCAAGGAAAAAGTTTTTGGCATGTTTAATGCTCCGCGTGATCAGAATATGCCTGATGCGCCATTGAATTTATTCGGAATTGAATGCGCTTCAATTGGCTGGGCCGGTGGATTCAAGTTCTTCGGGCTTCACGCTTTCATCCAAGCTCCATTTGGTAGAGAGTGGGACCCGGGCCTGAGCAATCGATTCAATGATTTTTCCATGGCCATCTTGAGCAAGGGGCTGCGCAACTATGCTGCTTCTCGCGTGGTTGTCCATGAGGAAATTCTTCAAGACATCGAGTCCAACTTTGCTCCGTTTTATGTTCAGCCCATCCTAGCGGATGATTCAAGCCAACAGGCCATTGCTTCCAGCCTGCAAAGCCTTGTGACCAAGGTCTTCTCTTTCTATGCCTACTGCCTGGCCTATCAGCAGGCAGGTGCCGTCGGTGCAATTCTCACAGAGGCCTTGACGGCTCATAAGCCAAAATTGTTAGGTGAGCTGGCCGATGGTGGGTTTCAGGTGCTCATGCCACCTAGAGAAAGACTTTCTGCTCCTGCGTATATCACAATAAGACTCTATTGTTATTTTGGAAGTGACTCTCCCTTTGTAATTCAATTCAACAATTGCTGATAAGAATGATCTAACTTTCGAGCGCACTGAGTCGCCCGAAGTGGCGATTCAGTACACGTTGATTGACTTTTCTTCTTTATCTAACTTTCGACCTTAATCGGGTGTTACATCAGGTCTTTGATGTCGGTATTGGTATTATACACAGTAAACCAACAGGGTAGGGGACAACCTAGAGCTAGGTCATCTGCTACCTAGAGATGACAATTCACTGAGTCGATCTGACACTAGGCAACCGCTGGTGTTACCGTCACCTGAGCATTCCACAACTTGCCAGACTTTCTTCTCAGATGCAATTGGTCTAGTTGAGCGCAATGGGGTGTCCAATGCACCCCATTGCGTCTGCATGTTAAAAATTACTGACCTTCTCTCTCTTATGAGTCCTTCGTGACAGTCATTCGGGAGAAAGCCATGAAATCGCGCAAGCGCCATCCACACAACAGCAACCTACGCCTGTGTCAGGGTGACACCTGGCGTCATCGCCCCGTCTATTCATCCGATACTCAAGGTTTGGTGGAGGACTATTTACTCAAAATTGATCAGGTGATTGCACGTGCGCTGGAGGAACACCCGCGCACGTTTGCAATCCGTGTTGACCTGCGTTACCCAGGATTTTTTGATGAGTCAGCCATCAAGCACGATGACATCACCTGTTTTTTCAAATCCCTGAAGTCCCAGCTTGAAGCGGATGCTCGTCGCAAAGAATCCGAGGGCAAGCGCGTGCACCCTTGCACGCTGCGCTATGTCTGGGCAAAGGAGCAATGCAGTTCTGAGCATCCGCACTTCCACGTGATTCTGCTGCTGAATCGGGACCGCTACAATGGCCTGGGTGATTTCACTTCGCCCAGCCATCAGGATGGCTTACGCGGGCAGGCATTCAATGAGCCTGCCCTCAATTTGTCAGGTCGGATCATCCGGGCCTGGGCCAGTGCCCTGGACCTGGATGATCGTGATGCCCAGGCACTGGTTCACTTTTGTCAGGATGGGTGCTACAGGGTGAATCACAATGACCCGGAAGGGTTGGATGCCTTGTTTGAGCGTGTCAGCTATCTGGCCAAGGTTGAGACCAAACGCTATGGGACAGGTCATCGGTGCTTTGGCAGCAGTCAGCGATAAGGATTTTTATAGACAACGCCTGTATACCGGGTAGGGCACTCTGCCCTACCTGGGGTCGTCTCAGAAAACGGAAAATAAAGCACGCTAAGGCGTAACTACCCTCGGCTACACCGCGTCGGCACCACGCGGCTCTTTCTCCCCTTGCAGCGAAGCAATCAGCGGGCAAGAAACGTTCCCTTGCCGCGCATGGCAGGCGAACACAAGTTCGGATAGCACGGTTTCCATGCGCGCCAGGTCGGTCATTTTTTCGCGCACGTCCTGAAGCTTGTGCTCGGCCAGGCTGCTGGCTTCCTCGCAGTGGGTGCCGTCATCCAGCCTCAGCAGCTCTGCGATCTCGTCGAGGCTGAATCCGAGCCGCTGGGCTGATTTCACGAAGCGCACCCGCGTCACATCCGCCTCGCCATAGCGGCGGATGCTGCCATAGGGCTTGTCCGGCTCCGGCAACAAGCCCTTGCGCTGATAGAACCGGATTGTTTCCACGTTGACCCCGGCCGCCTTGGCGAAAACGCCAATAGTCAGATTCTCCAAATTTTTTTCCATATCGCTTGACTCCGTACATTGGTACGGAAGTAAGCTTAAGCTATCCAATCCAGATTTGAAAGGACAAGCGTATGTCTGAACCTCAAAACGGGCGCGGGGCGCTCTTCACTGGCGGGCTAGCCGCCATCCTCGCCTCGGCTTGCTGCCTGGGGCCGCTGGTTCTGATCGCCCTGGGGTTCAGCGGCGCTTGGATCGGCAACTTGACGGTGTTGGAACCTTATCGCCCGATCTTCATCGGCGCGGCGTTGGTGGCGCTGTTTTTCGCCTGGCGGCGCATCTACCGACCGGCGCAAGCCTGCAAACCAGGGGATGTGTGTGCGATTCCCCAAGTGCGCGCTACTTACAAGCTCATTTTCTGGGTCGTGGCCGCGCTGGTTCTGGTCGCGCTCGGATTTCCCTACGTCATGCCATTTTTCTATTAATCACAGGAGTTCATCATGAAAAAACTGTTTGCCTCTCTCGCCATCGCTGCCGTTGTTGCCCCCGTGTGGGCCGCCACCCAGACCGTCACGCTGTCCGTACCGGGCATGACCTGCTCCGCTTGTCCGATCAACGTCAAGAAGGCGATTTCCAAGGTCGAAGGCGTCAGCAAAGTTAACGTGACCTTCGAGACACGCGAAGCGGTTGTCACCTTCGATGATGCCAAGACCAGCGTGCAGAAGCTGACCAAGGCCACCGAAGACGCAGGCTATCCGTCCAGCGTCAAGAAGTGAGGCACTGAAAACGGCAGCGCAGCACATCTGACGCCCTTGTCTGCTACCACAAACGAAAAAGGATCTGTCGCATGACCCATCTAAAAATCACCGGCATGACCTGCGACTCGTGCGCGGCGCACGTCAAGGAAGCGCTGGAAAAAGTACCCGGCGTCCAATCTGCCATAGTGTCCTATGCCAAGGGCGCGGCCCAGCTCGCCCTTGATCCAGGCACAGCGCCGGACGCACTGACCGCCGCCGTGGCTGGCCTGGGCTACAAAGCGATGCTCGCCGATGCCCCG
>JBPOIS010000127.1:0-2940 GCA_052034295.1 Pseudomonadota bacterium | reverse complement strand
CCTTCCTCGATGAAGGCCCACAGCTGGCGGTTGTCGTCGCGGTAGTCGACCACCGTGTCGTCGAAATGGATGCGCGGCAGCTGGTCGCTCGGGCGCCGCGTGCGCGCCACGTAGGCGAGCGCGAGTTGCGCCATGTCGGCCGTGCTCGACGCGCCTTCGGCCAGCGCCGCATGGAAGGCGGCGACGGTTTCGTTCAGGACCGGGTCGGCGTAGCCGTGGGCCGCGTCGAGGCAGGCGCGCGAGAGCATGGCCAGGCGATGGCGCAGGCAGGACGCGGTCTCGGGATCGCAGGCGCCTTCCACCGGCTTCGGATGCAGGGCGAGCAGCACGGGGGCGAGGCCCGGGTACTCGCGCATCAGCAGGCAGTCGATGCGCGCGTCCTCGAGGAACTCCACGGCGAGGCGCTGGAAGGGGCTCCAGTTGTCGGCGATCTGCGGCGACGACCAGCGCCGGTGGCCAGCCATGTGGGCCAGCGTGGCGCGGTAGCGGTCGAGTCCCGAAATGCCGTTGCGCGCGTCGAGGACGTCGGGCAGGCGCATGCCGAGGCTGTCGTAGTAGGGCACGATCTGGCGCAGCTCGTGCCAGGCGTTGGAGTAGGGGATCAGCGGCTGCGGGTCGCGCCAGAGCGCGCGCAGGGTCAGGTCGAGGCGGCGCTCGGCGTCGGCGAACAGCGTGCCGTGGCGCTCCCGCTGCAGCACGGCGCGGCTGTCGGCGAGCGCCAGCTTGAAGTAGTCCTCCTGCTGCTGCGGGTGGTCGCCGTAGTGGCGGATGCCGTAGTCGACCCAGTTCTTCAGCCCGGCCATGGGCAGTTGCTCGACGAGCTGCGGCGCCTGGCGGAAGAAGGCCGGCAGGCCCGGGCTGGCGATCGTGGCGTGGCGGCCGTGGATGGAGCCGGTGGTGCGCGCCATCAGGTCGCGCGCGATGTCGAGATAGAAGGCGAGCCGCTCGCGCGAGGCGAGGCGGCGCGCGACGGGAGCGAGCGTCTGCAGGAAGGGGGCGATGGCGTGGCCGTTGGGTGAGGCCTGCAAGGCGCGCGCGGTGGCCATGACGTCCTCCAGGGCGCCGCCGCCGACGGCTGCGGCGACCGAGGGCCAGGCCTCGAGGAAGGCCAGCACCGGCTCCGGCCCGCGGCCGAGGCGGCTGAGCGTTTTTGCCGCCGCCACGTAGGCGTCCATCTCCTGTTGCGAGAAGGCGGTCAGCGCCTCGTAGAGGCACTCCTCGAAGACGTCGGCCACCTGCGTGAAGCCGCAGTCCATCTCGCGCCACCAGGCCTGCACCTGGGGATGCCGCATTTCACGCTGGCGGGCGTCTGCGGGCTTCATGGGCGGCCTTCCCCCCGTCCCCTGCCCCACGGCTGGCTTTGCACAGCCAGCCGGCTCAGGCAGCGCAGAGCCGTGCTCTGCGAAACCCTGCCCTCGCCCCGAGGAAGGGGGTGACGGTTGTTCGCCGCTGCGCGGCTCCCCGCTGTTGAACGCGCTTCCCTCATCGTCAGAATGACGCCGTGTTGCGGAGGCTGACTTTTACGCGAAGATCGCGTCGACCGCGTGGTCGAGCGTGGCGCGGATGTCGGCGTCGTCGGTGATCGGCCGCGCCATGGCCGTGCGGCAGGCGGCGCGCGGGGCGACGCCGCGGCGGATGAGCTGGGCGGCGTACACGACCAGGCGGGTGGATACGCCCTCGGCGAGGCCGTGGCCCTTCAGGTTGCGCGCCGTCTGGGCGAGCTTCACGAGGCGGCCGGCGGTCTCTGCGTCGATGCCGGTCTCGCGCGCGACGATCTCGGTTTCCAGCGCCGCTTCCGGGTAGTCGAAGTCGAAGGCGGCGAAGCGCTGCTTGGTGGACTGCTTGAGGTCCTTCATGAGCGACTGGTAGCCGGGGTTGTAGGAGATCACCAGCTGGAAATCGGGATGGGCGGCGACCAGCTCGCCCTTCTTGTCGAGCGGCAGCGTGCGGCGGTGGTCGGTGAGCGGATGGATCACCACGGTGGTGTCCTGGCGCGCCTCGACGATCTCGTCGAGATAGCAAATCGCCCCTATCCGCGCGGCGGTGGTGAGCGGGCCGTCCAGCCAGCGCGTGCCGTCGCGGTCGAGCAGGTAGCGGCCGACGAGATCGGAGGCGGTCATGTCCTCGTTGCAGGCCACGGTGATGAGGGGGCGGCCGAGCTTCCACGCCATGTATTCGACGAAGCGGCTCTTGCCGCAGCCGGTCGGGCCCTTCAGCATCACCGGCAGGCGCTCGGCGTAGGCGGCCTCGTACAGCGCCACCTCGTCGCCCTGCGGCTGGTAGAAGGGTTCCTTGCCGATACGGTACTGCTCGATCTCGATGCTCATGGTTTCCCTTTCAGAGAGCACAACACGCCGCGCAGCGGCTTGTTGCGGCGAAGGCTAACTTGCCGCAGGCAAGTTAAGGTCGCTTTGCGGCCGGCCGGAGTCAAAAAAGCCCCTGCCCTTGCGGGTCAGGGGCTAACCGGTAATCCGACTGGTAAACGGATTACTTGTGACCTTTGAGCTTGTCGCGCCATCCCGGGTAGAGCGTGTCGGCATCCTGCGGGAAGGACTCGAAGGCGCGGGCGAATTCCTTGTGGCTCTTCGCCCACTCGATCGGGTCGGCCTTGGCCTTCCAGCAGTCGTAGGCCTGGCGCAGCGAGATGGCGCCGGCGGCCGGGGAATCGATGTGGCCGTAGGAGCCGCCGCCCGCCGTGTTGATGACGTTGCCGTGGCCGAGGTTCTCGAAGAAGCCGGGCAGGCGCAGCGCGTTCATGCCGCCGGAGATGATCGGCGTGGTGGGCTTCATGCCGTACCACTTCTGGTTGTAGGCCGGGCCCTGGTACTCGTCGCGCTCGATGATGTAGGCGATGGCGCGGTCGTCCTTCTCGCCTTCCATCTTGCCGTAGCCCATGGTGCCGACGTGGATGCCGGAAGCGCCCTGCAGGCGGCTCATCTT
>JBPOIS010000116.1:0-7260 GCA_052034295.1 Pseudomonadota bacterium | reverse complement strand
GCAGTGCGCTGTAACCCTGCTGATCTCCAGCCTCAACCGGCTGCCAGTAGCGGGCTGGAATGTCCTTTTCGTAGCGCTGGGCCACCTGGAGGGTGCGGGGCAGCTGGCGACCAAACCATTGACGGCTGAACCGGCCAAATCCGGCTGGAAAGGCCTTGGGCTGCAAAATCACCGTCTGGCTGACCAACAGGATCGGAAAATGCAGGACCGCCCCTTTTTGGGCGAGGCCCTGACTGAGCTCCAGACCCTTGAATGCCATCGCCGGTGCGGGCAGCACATCGAGCTTGCCGGCATTCCAGAGATTGCCAAAGCTGGACAGGGACAGTGGCTCCGGCACGGCCCCAATGCGCTCCACCAGACGGCGCTGCATGGGATCGGTTCCCATAAACCCCCAGCGCTTGCCGGGCATGTCCGCCAGACGGCCGGTTTTCTTGAGGTCATTGGTCATCAGATAGACCAGACCCAATGGCCAGATGCCGCCGACCTCATGACCATCCTGAACCATCTCAGCCGCAAACTTGTCACTGGCCACCAGACTTAAGGCCGCACGGGCCGCGGTGTAATCCGGGATCGCGCCCAGGGCATTGAGCGTGCTGACAAAACCATTGAATCGCCGACTGGAAAAGTCCGTCACACTCAGCGCATCACAGCTGCCCTTCTGATACTGCTGGATCAGCTCCTGCTCATCCTTGGACACCACCAGCCTGAGCGACACCCCCTGGGCACGACTGGCCAGCGCATAATCCTTCATGAAGGCATAGCTGTCGCCCTGAGCCCCCAGCAGATCAAACACACACAGCGTCTGGGCCTGTGTCGTGGCGCTAAACCCCAGCAGCAGAAGCACAATGCTCTTGATGGAGCTACGGCTCATCCCTGTCGAAAAAAATCGGATACGTTTCATGGCTTCATCCTTGTGCCGGCTTATGCACTCAATCTGAAAAATGGGTGTAATTTATCTAAAACACCGGGCTGAGGATAGCCACGACCGATGGTGCGGCAGCATTTTCAGGATGAAAAGCTTCAGGGGGTAGGATCACTCAGTGTTGTGCGTCCCTCCAGCCCCCGGATGCAGACAAACTCCACTGCCCCACGGTCTCGTCCTCATGGGGTTGCTGGATCTGGATCTGATTGCGGCCATTGGCCTTGGCGTGATACAGCGCCACATCGGCTGCATGGGTCATCGTTTCGACACTCAGCTCCAGACAGCGCTCATTGCTGGCGATGCCAATGCTGCCCGAGACGGGGACCAGCTCGCCCAGTGCGGCATAGACGTGGATCTGCTCCAGACCCTTGCGGCACCGCTCCATCAACACCATCGCCCCCTCCAGTGTGGTGTCCGGCAGCACCAGCATGAACTCCTCACCCCCATAGCGGCCCACCACGTCACAGGCCCGCACCTGGCTGGCCAGTGCACGCGCCGCGGCCCTGAGCACCGCATCGCCGGTGGAGTGCCCCCAGCGGTCGTTGATGGATTTGAAATGATCCAGATCCACAATCACCACCGCCATCGGTGGGCCATGGCGCAGGGTCCGGGCCACTTCGGTGGTCAGCACCTGCTGGATGCGCAGCCGGTTGGGCAGGCCGGTCAGCTCATCGGTGCGGCTCAGCGCCTGCAGGCGGGCCTCGCGGTCGCGCCAGTGGCCCAGCACATGTTCGGCCAGCCAGAAGCTCACCAGCATGGTCGGCAGGCTCAGTGCATAGACACTGGCCACCCAGAAGGGAGCTTTCAGCTGATAGTCCATCTGCGGGGCCGGGGTCAGCAGTGGTGCATACGGCCACAGGCCCAGCGCCGCAGTGTAGGCCGACAGCACAATCAGGGCCAGGCACAGGGTACTGACTGCACCGATCAGGGTCGGACCAAACAGGATCAGCCCCAGCATGGGAATGCAAGTGATGTTGACCCCGGACAGCAGGCTGAGGATGCCCACCAGGTGGGCACAGCCCATCAGCGACACCCCAAGGTACACCAGCGCCAGCACCTCCATCGGCAGGCAGCGGGCCCGGCGCTGCGACAGCTTGTAGCTGCTGGCCATCAACAGCACCGACAGGCTGATGGACCCGAGCAGGTACGGCAGGACCTGCTGGGCCAGACCCAGATTCAGCCGCTGGGCCGCGTCTGGCAGCCACAGCATGACCAGCAGCCACAGCCCATACCAGCACAGCACCAGGGTGTGCAGCCCCATCACCAGCGACAGCCGCTGCAGCACCGACCATTCCAGCACCTGGCGCAGCCAGGCGGCAGGATAGCGCAGGCGCAGCCACACCTGCTGCAGGCCCTGCCAGATGCCCCACTGGCTCAGCACCGGCAGCACGGCCACGCCTTCATTGGTGAACCACTGGGCCCGCTGTGGCGGCAGGCGCAGCGGCAGGGCTGACTCGGGAATGTCGATGGTTTCACAGCGGTTGCGGCCTGACGATTTGGCCTGATACAGGGCGGCATCCACCCAGTGCAGCACCTGATCGCTTTTCAGGGTGGAACCGGGCTCCACCGCCAGCACGCCAAAACTGGCGGTCACGGTCAGGTCCTGTTTTTCATCCAGGGGAATCCGCCCCCCCTGCAGGCGCTGCCGACAGCGCTCCGCCAGCACCATCGCCCCGTGGGCCGGCGTGTCCGGCAGCAGCAGCAAAAATTCCTCGCCCCCAAAACGCCCCATGGCGTCACACTGGCGCAGCCCACCCGACAGCACCTGGGCCACGTGCTGCAGCACCCGGTCACCGACCGGATGGCCGAAACGGTCATTGACCGACTTGAAATGGTCCACGTCCAGCAGCACCACCCCCAGGCTGGTGCCATAGCGCTGCACCCGGGCCAGCTCCTTGTCCAGCAGCTGCAGCATGCTGCGGCGGTTGTGCACCTGGGTCAGCGGATCAGTCAGGCTCAGGCGCATGGCGGTGGCCTCACGCTGTTTCCAGCGGTACACCATCAGGGCGATCAGCAGGGAGTTGGGAATCAGGTGCGGCAGGGCAAAGCTGAGCAGGCTGTCGGTCCAGAACAGCCGCGCTTCCTGGTGCACCGGCGGCTGCATGATCGGCGCGTAGGGCAGCCAGCCATAGGCACTGGCCAGCCCAAAGCCCACCATGGCCAGCAGGGCAATGGCAAACGCCCGCTTCACCACCTGGGGTTCCATCAGGATAAAACCCACCATGGGGGCCCCCATCAGCACCACCCCGGAGGCAAAATTCAGCGAACCTGCCGCATAGCCAGCCGCACACAGCACCAGCGCATAGGTGTTGGCACTGAGGTGCTGGTACCAGAGCGCATTGGGCTGGCGCTGACGCAGCCACAGCCCCAAGGCCAGCAGCAGCCCGATCAACAGGACAAACCAGCCCTCCAGCCGCACAATCTGCTGGGTATAGGCCATCTGCACCAGCTGAGCACCGTTGGGCCGGTACAGCGCATTGCTCCACCACAGCATGTGGTGGGCAATCACCATCACCAGCAGCAGCAGCGGCACCATGGCGCGGTCCACCGCGCTCCATTCCTGCACATGAAACAGCCATTGCCCCAGGCGCCTGAAAAATCGTTTGGGTGCTGCGCTGGCCAAGTCCTCGGGCATGCTGGATCCAACTCCTGATCTCCGCGGGCATCCGTGCGTCTGTGCAATTTTGATGCCGATCCGCCCTGATTGCCGGGCTTCCCGCTATACTGAACGTTTTTACCCCTCAAAAAAAGTCCACCGCGACCGCTGCTCATCCGGTTGTTGCCACCACTGGACCCGTCCATGGTTGCAGCGGCGAAAAAACCACCGCGACAGGCTCTGGCTTCCCCCTGTTCGCTGACCGGCTGCCCTGCCTATAATGCCGCCCCGATGTGTGCCAGTCTGCCGGAACCCCATAGCCATGCGCGCGCCTGCCAAGCTCCCCCCGCTGAACCCCCGCCAGCAAGAAGCCCTCGAATACGTCAGTGGCCCGCTGCTGGTGCTGGCTGGTGCCGGTTCCGGCAAGACCGCCGTGATCACCCGCAAGATCGCCCATCTGGTGCAGAACTGCGGCGTCCCGGCCTCGCGCATCGTGGCCATGACCTTCACCAACAAGGCCGCCCGCGAAATGAAGGAACGGGTCAGCAAGCTGTTGCCCAGCGAGGACAGCAAGGGCCTGACCGTGTCCACCTTTCACAACTTTGGCCTGAACCTTCTGCGCTTTGAGCTGAAGCACACCCCGCTGAAGGCGAACTTTTCCATCATGGACGCCGACGACTGCAAGCGCCTGTTGATGGACCTGATGCAGCGTGACAACCTCTCTGGTGCCGAGAGCAAGGAACTGGTGGCGCTGGCGATCCGGCGCATTTCGGCGTGGAAAAACGACCTGATCGAGCCGCCGCAGGCGATTGCCACCGCCGTGGACGTGGACGAGCTGCGGCTGGCACATCTGTATGAACTGTACGAGCGCAACATCCGCGCCTACAACGCTGTGGATTTTGATGACCTGATCAGCCTGCCGACCCGCCTGCTGCAAGCCAACCCTGAACTGCGGGAAAAATGGCAAAACCGCGTGCGCTACCTGCTGGTCGATGAATATCAGGACACCAACACCGCCCAGTACCTGCTGGTCAAACTGCTGGTCGGTGTGCAGGCGCGCTTCACCGCCGTGGGCGACGACGACCAGTCCATCTATGCGTGGCGCGGGGCCAAACCGGAAAACATGGCCCTGCTGGCCGAGGATTTTCCGGCACTCAAGGTGATCAAGCTCGAGCAGAATTACCGCTCCACCACCCGCATCCTCACTGCGGCCAATGGCGTGATCAGCAACAACCCGCACATTTTTGAAAAAAAGCTCTGGTCCGACAAAGGCCACGGCGAACAGATCCGCGTGATCACCTGCCGCAATGACGACGACGAAGCCGAACGCATCACCCACGACCTGATGAGCCACAAACTGATGCACGGCAAAAACTGGCAGGACTACGCGGTGCTGTACCGGGGCAACTTCCAGGCCCGCGTGCTGGAAACCCAGCTGCGGCAGATGCAGATCCCCTACAAGCTGTCGGGCGGCACGTCGTTTTTTGCCCGCACCGAGATCAAGGACGTGATGAGCTACCTGCGCCTGATCATCAACCCCGACGACGACAGCGCCTTCCTGCGCGTGATCAACACCCCCAAGCGCGCCATCGGCCCGTCCACACTGGAAAAGCTCGGCCTGTTTGCACAGGAAACCACCCAGTCGCTGCTGGCCGCTGCGGGGGATTTGCGCCTCGGCAACGCCCTGCCCAAAAAAGCCGCTGCCACCCTGCATGAATTTGCCCAGTTCATCGACGACTACACCCGCCGCCTGCACGACGACGACAATCCCGTGCCGACCGTGCGGCAGATGATTGATGAAACCGGCTACATCGACCTGATCAAGGCCGAAGCGGCCACCCCACAGGCCGAAAAGACCCGCCTCGACAACCTCGAAACCCTGTACACCAGCATCCAGAACCTGATCAACCGCGCCGACGACCCCGACGAGCGCAACATCGAAAGCGTGATCCGCAAGCTGGTGCTGCTGGACCTGCTGGAGCAGCAGCAGGAAGAACAGGACCAGGACAAGGTCAACCTGATGACCCTGCACGCCGCCAAGGGCCTGGAGTTTCCCTATGTCTACATCATGGGCCTCGAAGAAGAGCTGCTGCCGCACAAAAACTCGATTGCTGCCGACACCATCGAAGAAGAGCGCCGCCTGATGTATGTTGGCATCACCCGCGCCCGGCAGGGCCTGACCCTGACCCTGGCGCAACAGCGCCGTGCGGGCGGCTCGATGCGCCAGACCACGCCCAGCCGCTTTCTGGATGAACTGCCCCAGGACGAGCTGGACTGGATGGGTGCGCGCAAGGGCCAGGCCAGTGCCGCCGTGGACCCCAGGGAAAAAGGCAAGGCCTATCTGGCCAACCTGAAGGCCCTGCTCAAATAAACAGCGGTGATGCATCGAAAAAACCGCTTGTTTTTCATCAAAAAAACGGAATTGTGCAGAGAATACCCCCCTTTTGTTACAGTTCACTGCTACGATGCAGCCATCAGGCAGGTTATGAAGGACGTTAAGCGGATCAGTGCCTCAGGATGACCGGCCCCCGGACCCCTTCATCCGGCCTGACTGGCCCCCATCGGTTTTTTATGGAGTGAAAAACATGCATCCCACCCGTCTGTGTTTGGCTGTGCTCTGTGCCATGCTGCCCCTGTCGCAAGGCCATGCTGCGGCCATGGACCGCTCTGGCCAGTCCGTGGCGGCCCTGTTCCAGAAAGGCAACTATGCCGAAATCGGCTACAGCTGGCTGAGCCCTGAAGTGGCCGGAACTGACACCAGCGGCAATGCCGTGCCCGAAATGGCCAAGGATTACGAGTTCATCACCGGTGCCATCAAGGTGGACGCCGCCCCCGGCACTGCCCTGGCTTTCCTGTATGACCAGCCCTATGGCGCTGACGGTGAATACACCGGCAACAACAATTTTGTGTCCGCCACCGGCAACCCCTTTGGCACCACGGGCACCACCCTGGCAGAAGTCAAGAGCCACAGCTATTCCCTGCTGGTGAATCAGGCCCTGAACAGCAACCTGTCGGTGCATGCCGGCCTGTCCTACCAGACCGTGGAAGGCGATGTGCAGCTGCGTGGACCGGCCTACAGCGTGTTCAACGGCTATAACCTGGGCATGGATTCGGCGGGCGGCCTCGGCTGGGTGCTGGGCGGTGCCTTTGAAAAACCGGACATCGCCCTGCGCGCTGCCCTGACCTACCGCTCGGAAATCACCACCCACCATGACACCGTGGAAACCAATAACTTTGCCCAAAATGCCAACGTAGCAGCCATTGGCGCTGGCGTGGCAGGCGGCACGGCAGCCATTCCGGCCACGTTGACCGCATTGAATACCCAGCTGGTTACAGCCCAAGCCGCCAATAACACCGCTGCTATTACGCAATTGACTGGCAAGATCAATCAGCTTGGCAGATTGTATGCGCTCAGCCAAATTTCGCCTCAACACGGCTCAAGCACCAACGTCACCACCCCGCAATCGATCAACCTGGACTTCCAGACCGGCGTGATGCCGGGCACCCTGGCATTTGCCAATGTGCGCTGGGTGGACTGGAGCGGTTTTTCGATCAGCCCAAATACCTATACCAGCACCACTGCTGCGATGACCGGCACTGGTCTCCCAATCGTCAGCTACAGCAAGGACCAGTGGTCGGCACAGGTCGGCCTGGGCCACAAGTTCAATGACCTGCTCTCTGCTTCGGTGGCGGCCCTGTGGGACAGCGGTGCCGGCAACCCGGTGACCACCCTGGGCCCGAC
>JBPOIS010000131.1:0-4849 GCA_052034295.1 Pseudomonadota bacterium | reverse complement strand
CGCACCAGCAGGCTGCCGGTACGCGCCACCCGGCCCCGATACGTCACGTAATACAGCAGCGGAATGACCACCAGCGTCAGCACAGTGGACACCAGAATGCCAAAAATCAGCGCGATGGCCAGACCATTGAAGATCGGGTCATCCAGAATGAAAAACGCCCCCAGCATTGCCGCCAGTCCAGTGAGCAGGATCGGCTGCGCACGGGTGATGGCCGACTGCACCACCGCCTCGGCAAAAGGCATCCCGGCTTCGGTCTGCAGGCGGATGAAATCCACCAGCAGGATCGAATTGCGCACGATGATGCCGGCCAGTGCAATCATGCCGATCATGCTGGTGGCGGTGAACTGTGCCCCCAGCAGCGCATGGCCCGGCATCACCCCGATCAGGGTCAGTGGAATCGGCGCCATGATGATCAGCGGGGTGCGGTAGGAGCCAAACTGCGCCACCACCAGCAGATAAATCAGCACCAGACCGACCGCATAGGCCAGTCCCATGTCCCGGAAGGTCTCGTAGGTGATCTGCCACTCGCCATCCCATTTCAGGGCGTAACCGCTGTACTCATCCAGCGGGCGGCGGATAAAAAACTCCGCCACCGGCTGGCCATTCGGCGCGGTCAGGCCCTGAAGCGCGGTCCGCATGGCAAACAGGCCATACAGCGGGCTGTCCAGCCGTCCGGCCATGTCGCCCACCACATACGCCACCGGCATCAGGTCCTTGTGCAGGATGGGCTGCTGGGTCTGGCCGGGGACCCACTGCACCAGCTCGCGGATCGGCACCGGCTGGCCGCTGCTGTGTGATTGCACCGACAGGCTGAGCAGGCGCTCCAGATTGCCCTGTTCGCTGGCGGGCAGGCGCAGCCGGATCGGGGTGGGGTATTTTTGCTGGTCGTGCAGATAGGCCACATCTTCCCCGGCCAGACCCGCACGCAGGGTGCTCACCAGCGTGGCCTGATCGACCCCGAGCCGGGCGGCTTTTTGCCGGTCGATCTGCAGGTTGAGCTGGGGACCGCTGGCGCGCGGGTTGACATCCACATCGACCACACTGTCGGTCTGGGCAAAAATCTGCTGCACCTGCCGGGCCAGCTGCTGGCGGCCTGTGGCCTCAGGGCCGTAGATTTCGGCCACGATCGGCGACAGCACCGGCGGCCCCGGCGGCACTTCGACCACCTTCACCGTGGCCCCATGGCGCTGGCCAATCGCCACCAGCACCGGACGCACCGCCGTGGCGATGGCGTGGCTCTGGCGGCGGCGCTGGTGTTTGTCGACCAGATTGACCTGAAGGTCACCCTGCTCACTGCCCGCGCGCAGGTCATACTGGCGCACCAGACCATTGAAATTGATCGGCGCGGCCGTCCCGGCATAGCGCTGGTAATTCACCACCTCCGGCACCGTGGCCAGATACTGGCCCATCTCCTGCAGCACGGCGGCGGTTTTTTCCACCGGCGTGCCCCTGGGCAGGTCCACCACCACCTGGAATTCGGATTTGTTGTCAAAGGGCAGCATCTTCAGGTGCACCAGACCCAGCACCGGCAGGGCCATGGCCACCCCAATCAGGCCCAGCACCCCCAGCCCCAGCAGGGCACGATTGCGGCGACCGGAGCGCTCATCCAGCAGCGGCGTGAACACCCGTCCGGCCAGCCGCGCCATGCCGCGCTGGAACCGGCTGGGCGTCACAGGGCCATGCCCGGCGGATTTCAGCCACAGCCGCGCCAGCCATGGGGTGAGTACAAAGGCAATGGCCAGCGACAGCAGCATGCCCATGCTGGCATTGATCGGAATCGGACTCATGTACGGGCCCATCAGCCCACTGACAAACGCCATCGGCAGCAGTGCCGCAATCACGGTCAGTGTGGCCAGAATGGTCGGGCCGCCCACTTCATCCACGGCTTGTGGGATCACCCTGACCAACGGCCAATCCGGGTGCAGCTGCTGATGCCGGTGAATGTTTTCCACCACCACGATGGCATCATCGACCAGAATGCCAATCGAAAAAATCAGCGCAAACAGCGACACCCGATTCAGGGTGAAGCCCCACGCCCACGAGGCAAACAGCGTCACCGTCAGGGTCAGCATCACCGCCACCCCGACAATCGCCGCTTCGCGGCGGCCCAGCAGCAGCATCACCAGCCCCACCACCGACAGGGTGGCAAACAGCAGTTTCTGGATCAGTTTGACCGCCTTGTCGTTGGCGGTGGTGCCATAGTTGCGCGTCTCGACCACCTGCACATCGGCAGGAATCAGCGTGTTGTGCAGGCGCGTCACCTGCGCCTGTACGGCATTGGCCACATCGATGGCGTTTTCACCGGCTTTTTTGGTGATGCTCAGGGTCACTGCCGGAAACTCCTGCCCCACCGGCTGGCGTGCACTGGCCGACTGCCCAGCCCCATAGCCCAGCCACACCTGTTGCGTGGCCGGCAGGGGGCCATCGGTGACTGTGGCCACATCGCCGAGAAAAACCGGCTTCTGGTTTTGCACCCCCACCACCAGCTGGCGCACTTCCTCGGCGTTCTGCAAAAACGCCCCGGCTTCCAGTGCAATCGCCTGATTGGCCTGCAACAACGTCCCCATCGGCGCGCCCAGACTGGCCACGCGAATCGCCTGCTGCAGCTGGCTCAGGGTCAGTCCGGCCTGATTCAGCCGGGCCGCATCCACAGACACCTGCAGCGCCCGACCCGGGCCGCCCAGCGTACGCACATCCTGCGTGCCCGGCACCCGCTTCAGCGATTCCTCGACGCTGTGGGCGATCCGCTCCAGATCGTACGGGGTCTGCTCTGGGCGAGTCCCGTGCAGGGTCAGGGTCATGATCGGCACATCGTCGATGCCCTTGGGCTTGACCACTGGCGGCAGCACGCCCAGTCCGGGCGGCAGCCAGTCGCTGTGGCTGTTCACGGTGTCATACAGGCGCACCAGTGCGGTCTGGCGCGGCACGCCAACCCTGAACTGCACCGTCATCAGCGCCATGCCCTGCTGTGACACCGAATAGACGTGCTCCACCCCCTGCATGCGTGACAGCACCTGCTCGGCGGGGCTGGCCACCATTTGCTCGACATCCTGGGCCGACGCACCCGGGAAAGCCACCAGCACGTTGGCCATGGTCACATCGATCTGCGGCTCTTCTTCGCGCGGGGTGACCAGCACCGCAAACACCCCCAGCAAAAACGCCACCAGCGCCAGCAGCGGGGTCAGCTGCGACGTCTGAAAAAACCGCGCCAGCCGTCCGGACACGCCCAGACGGATCGGTTGCTGTGCCTCGGGGGACTGCACTTCAGGTCTGTCCATCACGGCTCCCCCCGTACCGCCAGCCGCTGCGGCTGCAGCAACACCCGCTCACCCAGTGACAGCCCGGACAGCACCTCCACCACCGTGCCGCGCCGCTCGCCCAGCCGCACCTGCCGGAGCAGCGGCGCCTGCCCCTGACGCACCACGTACACCGCCGTCAGCTCGGCACGCTGCACCACCGCCCTGGCCGGAATCCACACCGATTGCCCCAGTGACAGCCCAGCCGGTACAGCGGAAGCACCCACCGCCGTCTGCGCACTGCCCGGCGGCAAGCTGACCTGCACCCGTACCGGCTGCCCCGGCACCACCGCCAGACCAGACGGCAGACGCACCCGCAGCACCCGGGTCTGGGTCTGCGGATCGGTGACCGGCAGCCACTCCAGTTGACGCGCGGGGACGGACCAGTCCGCCTGTCCAGCCACCTGCACGCGCACACCGTCGGTCTGCTGCATGAGCTGCTGTGCCACCGACTGCGGCATCGCCACACTGGCGCGCAGGGCGGAAGGGTCATACAGGGTCAGCAGCGGTCGCCCCGGCAGGGCCAGATCCCCCAGACTGACCTGCACCTCGGACACCATCGCCGCGTAGGGCGCACGCACCCGGTAATACTGAATCTGGGTCTGGGCGGCGGCCACCTGCGCGCGCAGTGCAGCATGCTGGGCGGTGCTGGTGTGCAGCTGGGCACGGGCGCGGTCCAGGGCAGCCTGACTGATGTACTGCTGCCCAAACAACAACTGCTGACGGCGAAATTCCTGCTGGGCCAGTGCCGCCTGTGCCTCGGCAGCCTGCACCTGTGCCTGCAATGCCTGGGTATTCTGCCGCTGTGACTGGTCATCCAGCTGCGCCAGCAGCTGCCCCGCCACCACCCGCTGTCCGGCCTGCACCGGCAGGGCCACCACCGCACCCGGCACCTGCGCCGCGATCACCGTCTGGCGGATTGCCTCAACCTGTCCGTCATAGGCCAGACTGGACGCGGCCTGCGCTGCCGAGGAGACGAAGGCCATCCCCGCCAGCAGCGGCAAGGCAAAACAGCGGAATTTTTGTTGCAGGACCATGGCTTGAGCCGTCAGACAGATCACCTGCCGCTCAGCATACCCCAAAACATTATATAAAAAAACATATCAATAAAAATTGTTGTTCTGCGCCTCAGGGCAGTCGTGCAGGTCCCCACCAGCACACAGCCTACGCCTTGCCGGTTCGGGCACAGCCCTCACGCTGCTGCTCAGGCAAAGCGGTGCCTGGTTTCTGCGGGCGCAGGGCGAAGCCATGCTTAGCCAATCCTCGCTCACCCAGCGCCACACCACCTGATTGGCCGTGTCTGCCGTACTCAGCGCACGCGGCGTCCCCAGATGGTCCGTGTACACCCGATACACCTGGTTGGTCATGCCGTCATAAAACCCCACCAGCCGACCTTCCAGCCAGAGGCATTCACACAGTGCCTTGCGGTTCTGGTCGTACTCCCCCAGCAGCAGACCGCCGTCAGCGCAGACACGGGACACTTTCTTGACGGTGAAGTTTTTATGCCCGCCATGGCCCACAATCCACCCTGTTTACGGTCGCCGCCTGTCCTA
>JBPOIS010000147.1:0-7013 GCA_052034295.1 Pseudomonadota bacterium | reverse complement strand
CGACAACATCAAGATGTCGGTTGAGCTGATCCACCCGATCGCGATGGACAAGGGCCTGCGCTTCGCCATCCGCGAAGGTGGCCGTACCGTCGGCGCCGGTGTCGTTTCCGAAGTCCTGAACTGAGTTTCCGGACCGCACAGCGCTGCACCAGAGGACACCCACGGGTGTCCTTTGGGCTTTCTGGATTGTTGAAAATGACAATCCCTGTGGCCAAAATGCTCAGCAAAATGACCATTTTGACAAAATCAATCCAATTCAATCGCCTAAATGAAGGTGGTTTGCAAAAATAAACTGATATAAATAAAACACTTAAAATTGTCCGACAACAAAAAGTCAGATTGTCCCCAAAAGCCAGTTCCTGACCTGTGTTGATCTATCTGCCATCGGGGCAGCCGCATAGGATGAAGTCAACCGCAGGAAATCTGCAGCGCCACTGGGCGCCCTGCCTGCCTGACTGATCGAGGAAGCACCATGAACATCAAAGCCAGTTTTCCCGTGCGGCGCATGGATTTTCAGTTCGCAGCGACTCCCCGTTACTGGTTTGGGGGTGATGCCGGCCTGACCCATTTCCTGACCTCGCTGTCGGTGCTGTTCCCGGAAGGGGAAGGGTTTTTTGTCGACAGCGTGCGTGCGGTGCGCTATGCGCCGGCCCTGAAGGATGACAAGGCCATGCAAAAGGAAATCAGCGCCTTCATCGGCCAGGAAGCCATGCACTCCAAGGAGCATGAAGCCTTCAACCAGCACGCCCGTGACCAGGGTTATCCGGTGATGGAGATGGAGCGCGGCACCCGCAGCATCATTTACACCACCATTGACCTGTTCCAGCGCGTCAGCGGCAAATGGTTCAGCCGCGAGCAGATCCAGATGGCCGGCACCTGTGCGCTGGAGCATTTCACCGCCACCATCGCCGCACAGTTGCTGCGCCGTGAAGACCTGCAGGCGCTGATGAATAACCCGGTCATGCTGAAGCTGTGGCTGTGGCACGCCATCGAGGAAAACGAGCACAAGGCCGTGGCCTATGACGTGTTCGAGCGCCTGTATGGACAGGACCGCGCGGCCTACGCCCTGCGTGCACTGGCCATGGCTGCGGCGATGGCGATCCTGTTCGTGGCCCAGAATGTGTTCATGTTCCGGTTGATGCGCCAGGATGGCCGTGCGGCACCCCAGCACTGGGTGCGCGCGTTCTGGACCCTGTATGGCCGCCGGGGCTTCATCAGCCAGATCATTCCGGAGCTGCTGGACTATTTCCGCCCGGGCTTCCACCCCAACGACCATGACACCGTGGCCCTGCTGGCCAAGTGGCGCGAACAGCTCAACTTTGCGGAACCCATGGCCGCTGCAGCCTGAATGCAGGCACCCTGAGGCCCAGGGCCTGTCCACCGTGGGGTGGATGGGCCTGAACCCAACCCGGACGGCGCAGTGTCTGGCCTGCCGGGTTGGTGTTTTTTGGGTGCCCTGTGGCCGCCTTGGTGAACAACGCACTCGGGACCGGGCTGTACAGGACGCGGCACTGTTTTTTTCAGAAAAGCCCAGTCGTGTGCTGAGGGGACAAGAGGGCTGAAGCCTGCTGTCCCATCCTTTGGCGTTGTTTGGCGCAACAGGCCTGGCGCGGCGTTTTTGACGTTCTTTTACCGCCTGCTGACGGTGTGGTCTTGGCGCGGCCCGCCGGGTTGCTTAGACTGCTGACCGGATGAAGGGGGGAGTGCGGCGTTTGAGCCAGTGGGGTGGTGCAGCAAACAGCGGAGCTGAGTCGCAGATTCGGCCCATGGGTGAGGCGGACCTGTCCGCCGTGGTGGCGATTGAGCAGCAGGTACAGTATGCGCCATGGTCGCGGCAGCAGTTTGCCCAGAGCCTGCAGGCCGGACATGCCTGCTGGGTGCTGGTGCAGGGGCCGCAGGTGCTGGGGTATGCGGTGCTGCAGACGGTGCTGGATGAGGCCAGTCTGTTGATCATGGCGGTGGAACCGACCCGGCAGGGACAGGGGCTGGGCCGCCACCTGCTGGCGCAGGCGCTGGAACGGTTGCCGCAGAGCATCCAGATGGTTTTTCTCGAGGTGCGGGTCAGCAATCAGGCCGCCATCCGCCTGTATGACCGGCTGGGTTTCTGTGAAGCGGGTCGCCGCAGGAACTACTACCCGGCCCCGCAGGGGCAGGAAGACGCGCTGGTGATGGTGTTGACCCGGGGCAATCCGTTTGCCTAGCGCAGCTTGCGGTAGTCCTGGATGGTCTCGGGCCGGGACAGGGTGTGGATCAGGTGCTCGACCATGGTGCGCGAGGGTTTTTGCTGCAGGCGCAGCCAGCCGCCGTTCATGAGGATTTCAAAAGGGGCAAACTGGGCCTTGTAGCGCATTTTTTCTGAGCCGGGCACCCAGTAGCCCAGATACAGGTAGTCGAGCCCCTGCTGCTGCACCCACTCGATCTGCTTGAGGATGCAAAAAGTCCCCAGACTGCGCCGCGGCAGGTCGGGATCAAAAAAGGTGTACACCGCCGACAGGCCATCGTCGAGCACGTCACAGGTGGACACCGCCACCAGCTGCTCGCCGAGCCAGTACTCCAGAAACACGGTCTGTGCGCAGCTTTCCAGCAGGAATTTTTCGAACTGGTCGCGGTCGGGCGGGTACATGTCGCCGTCGGCATGGCGGGTGCAGATGTAGCGTTCGTACAGGGGGTAGTGCTGCTCTGTGACCTGGTGCAGCGGGCGCACCACCTGCTGCAGGTCGCGGTTCTGGCGCAGGGCGCGTTTCTGGCTGTCATTCGGCTGGAACAGCTGCACCGGAATCCGTGCCGACAGGCATTGCCGGCAGTTGCGGCACTCGGGCCGGTAGACAAAATCCCCGCTGCGGCGAAAACCCTGCCGCGACAGGGTGGACAGCAGGTTGCCCTCCACCGGATGGCTGGGGTCAACAAACACCATGCGCGCCATTTGATCCGGCAAATAGCTGCAGCGGTGCGGCGGGGTGATGAAAAACGGGATGTCGGTCATGCCGGGGGTACACAGCGTCCTGAAGCAGCAAACGTGTCAACGGCTCAAGTTCCCTGAGCCTGCTGCAGTATAGCCTGAATCAAATCGGCTGCAGCGGGGTTTTCCGCCAAAAGTCTAGCGTCAAAGCGCCGGGCGGTCAGCGCCGACCAGTCCGGAGGCGCGGCCTGCAGCAGGTCCTGCAGCTGGTCGAGGAACTGCCCACGCGGCAAGGTCACGGCACCCAGGCTCATCAGGTGGTCATTGGGCAGCTGACAGTCCACCAGCGGGAATTCAAAGGCCACCGCCAACTGCATCAGCAGCCAGAACGCCAGTTTGGACACATCGCTGCGGCGGCTGAACATGGACTCCCCAAAGAAGCCCCGCCCCAGCTGCACGCCATACAGGCCGCCCAACAGTTCATCACCCTCCCAGACTTCGAGGCTGTGGGCCAGACCGGCCCGGTGCAGGCCCTGATAGCCCTGCTGGATGTCGGCACTGATCCACGTCCCATCGGCATAGGCGCGCGGGGCTGCACACTGGCGCACCACCTCGGCAAAGGCCTGATCAATGCTGAGCTGATAAGGGCTGCTGCGGGCGCGGCGGCGCAGTGATTTGCTGGGGTGAAAATCCCCCGGCCGCATGATGCAGCGCGGGTCTGGCGACCACCACAGGATCGGTTCACCGGGGTTGAACCACGGAAACAGGCCCTGCCGGTACGCGGCCAGCAGGGTGGACGGGTGCAGATCGCCGCCGACCGCCACCAGCCCGTCCGGGTCCGCACTGTGTCGGGGATCGGGAAATTCAAAGCGGCTGGGCAGCAGGGGCATGGACATCAGGTCGGGTTGTGCAGCTGGTCCAGGTACTTTTCGGCGTCCAGTGCGGCCATGCAGCCCGAGCCCGCCGAGGTGATGGCCTGACGGTAGACCTGATCGGCCACATCGCCTGCGGCAAACACCCCAGCCACGCTGGTGGCGGTGGCATTGCCCTGGGTGCCGCTCTGCACCTGGATGTAGCCGTTGTTCAGGGTCAGTTGACCCTCAAACAGGCCGGTGTTCGGCTTGTGGCCAATCGCGACAAACAGGCCCTGAACCTCGACGGTACGGGTGCTGTCATCCACGGTAGAACGCAGGCGCACCCCAGTGACGCCGTTGTCGTCGCCCAGCACTTCGTCGATGGCATGGTTCCAGACCAGACTGATCCTGCCTTCTTTTTCTTTGGCAAACAGCTGATCCTGGAGAATTTTTTCGGCACGCAGCTTGTCGCGGCGGTGCACCAGGGTGACGTGACTGGCGATGTTGGACAGGTACAGTGCTTCTTCAACGGCGGTGTTGCCGCCGCCCACCACCAGCACTGGCTGGTTTTTATAAAAAAAGCCATCGCAGGTGGCGCAGGCACTGACCCCGCGGCCCATGAAGGCCTGTTCGGAGTCCAGCCCCAGGTATTGCGCCGTGGCACCGGTGGCAATGATCAGGGCGTCGCAACTGTACTCGGCACTGTCACCGACCAGCCGGAACGGGCGGGTCTGTAGATCGACCTGATTGATCTGGTCAAAAATGATCTCGGTGCCGAAGCGCTCGGCGTGGGCCTGCATGCGCTCCATCAGCGCCGGGCCGGTCAGGCCGTGCGGGTCACCGGGCCAGTTGTCCACTTCGGTGGTGGTGGTGAGCTGGCCGCCCATTTGCAGGCCGGTGATCAGCACGGGTTTGAGGTTGGCGCGTGCCGCATACACGGCGGCGCTGTAACCGGCCGGGCCAGAGCCCAGGATCAGCAGGGGAATGTGGCGTGCCGTCATGATGGCAATGCTCCAGCGTGTGTTCTTGGCGAAGAGTATAAAGGCAAGGGACCGCAGGCGTCTGTGCGGTTTTTTCGACCGTGGGCCCGGCGTCCGGAGCGTAACATAGCAGTTTTTGGGCTGTACCACGACTGCCCCTGTCGTTCAGTCGGCGCGATGTGAATCGCCGCTATGGCATCGGCGCGCTTTTGGCTATGATAATCGGCTGTTTGGTGCACACACATCCGGCGCAACAGGCCGGTCAGGATCCCGATGAAGCAGTTATTGGCCGCGTATGGACAGCGTATTCTGTTCACTCTGGTGTTGAGTGTCTTTGGCGGCTATTTGCTGGTGGCGGTGCTGACCTACACCCCGTTTGATCCGGGCTGGACCCACCTGTCCAGCGACACTCAGCAGGTGAGCAATGCCTCCGGCGTGGCCGGGGCGTGGATTGCCGACCTGCTGTACGGTTTTCTGGGCAAGGCGGCGGTGCTGGTGCCGGTGCTGTTGCTGCTGGAGGCGGTCTACAATTGGTGGCCGCATGGTTTTGTGGCACGGCCGTTTCGGGTGATTGGGCTGGCCCTGAGCACGGTGTGTGTGGCCACGCTGTGCAGCCTGCACAGCTACGAGCCCACCGACACCCTCGCCAATGCGGCCGGGGGCATTGTCGGCTATGAGCTGGCCTGGCGGCTGCTGGCGCTGATGCCGCTGCTGCTGGTGACGCTGCTGATGGTGGCGTTGCTGGGGTTGTTTGTCACCCTGTCGCTGGGCATCCACTGGCACCGGACCTTTGAGCTGGTCGGGCAGTTCCCCGGCTGGTTCCGGGCGCTGTTTGCCAGTGCCGGTCCCGCCGCCGCGCAGGCCAGCACGCCTGTCGTTGCCGTGACGCCGCCGGTGGGCCCGGCTGCAGAACCGCAAGCCCCAGGGGCGCAGCCTGTGGCGACCACTGTACCAGAGGCCGGAGCGCCGCTGCCTGAGGTGGCGCCTGTGCCTGAAGCTGTCCAGCGCATGGCCGCAGTGTTTCCGGTGCCCGCCGAGGCCCCGGAGGCCGTGGCCCATCCGGAGCATGTGGTGCTGGCCCCGGACCAGATCAGTGATCCGGCGATTCTGGACAAATGGGTCAGTCAGCGCGAGGAACAGGGGAGCGCCCGTATTGAGCCGTCGTTTGACTGGCAGGACCCGCAGGTAATTGAGCGCCTGCTCAAGCCCGCAGCCCCCGTGCCGCAGGATGACCCGTTCGGGGCCATGCTCGATCAGGTCGGCCATGCCCTGACGGCCCGCACGCCAGAGCCAGTTCCAGCCCCGCTGCGCCCTGCGCCCATCCTGGCTACAGCGCAAAGTGTGTCGGTGGAGCACACCGAAAGTCTGCCGCCGCTGCAAGCCCCGATCCCGGCTGATCCATGGCCACAGGCCGCTGCCGGGAAGGCGGAGGCTGTGGACACCCGCCAGGCCGAGGACGATGCGCTGGCTCCGGCCATGACGACACCGGTGGAGGCGGCCGACGAACCTGCAGGGGATGCAGGGATTGGACCGGACCTGGCTCAGACGGCTGACTGGGCCGAGTCAGAACCGGTGCCAGTGGCGGAAAACCCACCAAACCCTGTGTCGCTGCCCATCGAAGCAGCGGAACCAGCGTCCCCGACAGCGGAACCTGCCGGACTGCGCATCCAGCCGCCTCCGCCTGCTGCGGAATGGGAGGCGGGTGAAGACAGCGCAGACCAAACCGCCCCGATTCAGTCCATCGCCCTGCAGGCCGCCCTGCACCGCGCCAGTCTGCCCCCCCTGCCCGGATTTGAACTGCTGGACGTGCCGCCGGAAGACCGCAAACCCAGCTACACCCCCGCCGAGCTGCAGCGCCTGTCCGAACTGCTGGAAATCAAGCTGCAGGAATTCAACATCAAGGCCAGAGTCATCGAGGCCCAACCCGGCCCGGTGGTCACCCGCTTTGAGCTGGAGCTGGCCCCCGGCGTGAAGGCCAGCAAGGTCACCAACATTTCCCGTGACCTGGCCCGCTCGCTGTCGATGGCCTCGGTGCGCGTGGTGGAAGTCATCCCCGGCAAACCCTACATCGGCATCGAAGTGCCCAACAGCAGCCGTGAAATGGTGCGGCTGATTGAGCTGCTGCGCGTGCCGGCCTACCGCGATCCGGCGGGACTGCTGACCATGGCCATGGGCAAGGACATCGCCGGGCGTCCAGTGCTCACCGATCTGGCCAAGGCCCCGCACATGCTGGTGGCCGGGACCACCGGCTCCGGCAAATCCGTGGCCGTGAATGCCATG
>JBPOIS010000025.1:0-5021 GCA_052034295.1 Pseudomonadota bacterium | reverse complement strand
GTGTTTTTCTGACCTGTCCCGGATGTCCCCATGCGCATTGCCCAGTCCACCATTGACCAGATCCTTGACCGGGTCGATCTGGTCGAGCTGATCGGCCGGCGGGTACAGCTGAAAAAATCCGGCAAGTCCTACACCGCCTGCTGTCCGTTTCATGGGGAAAAAACCCCATCGTTCCACGTCCACCGCGACAAGGGCTTTTACCATTGCTTTGGCTGTCAGGCCAGCGGCAATGCGATTGGCTTTTTGATGAACTACGAGCAGCGCAGCTTCCGCGATGCGCTCAACGAACTGGCCGGACTGGCGGGCATCGAACTGCCGCGCGAGAGCGACACACCACGGCCCGAACTGCAGTATGCCAAAACCCCGGCCAGGCGCCGTGCGGCACCGCCCCCTGCGTCCTCTCCCGCCCCGGAACCGGCGCCCGGTCCTGAACTGGACTGGCCCGCCGAACCGGCGGACGCTGCCGACTGGGCGGCGGACTGGGTGCCGCCGGAGCCCCCTGCAGCGGATTTCTTTGCCGAAGGCCCTACACCGTCAGAACCGGCCACCCAGGGCAATCTGTACGACCTGCTGGAAAACATCTGCCAGTTTTATCAGCAGCAGTTGCAGCAGCACCCGCAGGCCCGCCAGTACCTGCAGCAGCGCGGACTGGATGGTGAGGCCTGTACCCAGTGGCGGCTCGGCTATGCACCAGAAGGCTGGCAGCATCTGGAGCAGGCGTTTGCCGCCGATGTCGAGGGGCTGCGGGCGCTGGGGCTGGTGCGCCAGAGCGAACAGGGGCGCGAGTTTGACTTGCTGCGCGACCGGGTGATTTTTCCCATCCGCGACAGCAAGGGCCGGGTGGTCGGGTTTGGCGGGCGGGCGCTGCGCGACGACATCAAACCCAAATACATCAATTCTCCCGAGTCTGCCGTGTTCAGCAAGGCCACCCTGCTGTATGGCCTGTATGAAAGCCGCAAGGCCAGGGCCAGCCGCTGGCTGATGGTCGAAGGCTACATGGATGTGATTGCCCTGCATCAAGCCGGACTGCCGGGCGCAGTGGCTGCCCTGGGTACCGCCAGCAACGTCGAGCACCTGAACCGGCTGTTTCGCCAGACCGACAGCCTGACCCTGGCCTTTGATGGCGACGAGGCGGGCCAGCGTGCGGCATGGCGCACGCTGGAGCTGGCCCTGCCGGTCCTGACCGATGGCCGTGAGCTGCGCTTTCTGGTGCTACCCGAAGGCCATGACCCGGATTCGCTGGTGCGCCGCGAAGGCCTGACCGGCCTGCTGCAGCGACTGGACCAGGCCCCGCCGCTGTCGGATTTTTTGTACCAGCGCCTGACCGCCACCGTGGACCTGAGTCGCCCGGAAGGCAAGGCCAGCGTGCTGGATGCGGCCAAGCCCCTGCTGGCCCTGCTGCCCGCGCAGGGCAGTTACCGGCAGTTGTTGCGCCAGTCACTGCGCGAGCGGCTGGGGCTGGGGTTTGGCATGGGGCGCCGCGCCGCGCAGGCCAGCGAGGCCGGGCTGTCCTTTGAGCAGGAACTGCCGCTGGAGGACCGCCTGCTGGTGCTGGTGCTGCACTATCCGGCGCTGGCCAGCGTGTTGCAGGATGGCCTGCCGGAAGCCTGCCCGCCGATGCTGCAGACCCTGTGCCGGCTGATTGCGCAGGTGGCGCAGGCACACCCGGATCTGGCCGAGCAGTCGCTGTATTTTTTGCTGGGGGCATGGCCCGACGATGCCCAGCGCCAGCAGCTGTGTGGGCTGGTTGACCGCAGTGATGCCCTGCGCTGGCCAGAAACCCCGGAAGCCCTGGAGGCGCTCTGTCAGGATTACCTGCGCCACCTGCAGCTGCGCCACCTGCAGGATCGGCTGCGTCAGGCCCAGCAGGCCGGGCAGCTGGCCACGGTGCAGCAGCTTCGCCGGCAATTGCTGGCCCTGCAGCAGCGCCTGCACCAGCCAGAGGACACACCCACACCATGGTCCTGAGCCCTGAAATCCAGCCTCTGGCTTGAAGCCGCAGGCCGCTGCCCCCACCTGCACAGACAGAGGTTTTTCCGCTCAGGGTGCAATCGTGCTATCCTGTTCGATTATTTTGGCCCAACCGTTCTGACCGATTGAGTGAAAGTGTATGAGCGACGCGCTAACCCCGACTTCTCAAGTGGCGGCCCTGATCAGCCGCGGCAAGGAACAGGGCTATCTGACTTATGCCGAGGTCAACGACCACCTGCCTGAGTCCATCACCGAGAGTGAGCAGATCGAAGACATCATCCAGATGTTGAACGATGTGGGCATCCCGGTACACGAGCGTGCGCCCGAAACCGACGAACTGATGCTCGACGGCAGTGGCCCGGACGCCAGCGATGATGATGTGGCCGCCGAAGAAGCCGCCGCCGTGCTGGCCTCGGTGGAAAACGAACCCGGCCGCACCACCGACCCGGTGCGCATGTACATGCGTGAAATGGGCACGGTTGAACTGCTGACCCGCGAGGGCGAAATCAGCATCGCCAAGCGCATCGAGGACGGCATCCGCGACGTGTTCAATGCCCTGGCCTACTGGCCGGGCACGGTCGAAACCGTCATCAGCGAATACGACGAATTCCAGCGCGGCGAACGCCGTCTGGCCGACATCCTCTCCGGCTATCTGGACCCGGACAGCGACGAAGCCATCCCTGAAGTGCTCGAAGAACTGCCCGAAGAACTCGAAGCCGAAGCCGCACCCAAGGCGGCGGTGAAGGACGATGAGGACGAGGACGAAGAAGCCGAAAGCACCAGCACGGACGATGACGAAGCCGAGTCCGGCCCGGACCCCGAAATCGCCCGGATGCGCTTTGCGGCCCTGATCGAACAGTATCAGGCCACCCAGACCGTGCTGCAAAAACATGGCCGTCAATCGGCCAAGGGCCGCGATGCCCTGGCGGCGCAGGCCGATGTGTTCATGATGTTCAAGCTCACCCCGCGCCTGTCCGAGCTGCTGGGCGAGCGCATCCGCGAAGCCAACCAGCAGGTGCGGCTGGCCGAGCGGGAAATCATGCGGCTGGTGATCAAGCGCGGCAAGATGGACCGTGAACAGTTCCGCAAGCATTTTCCCAACCATGAAAGCCACATCGGCTGGATCGATGAGCAGATCGCCCGTGCCCCGGCACTGGCCAGTTCCCTGCAGGCGGTCAAGGCCGATGTGCAGGCCCAGCAACAACTGCTGGCCGATCTGGAAAACAGCCTCGGCCTGAAAGTGTCCGAAATCAAGGAAGTGTCGCGCCGGGTGGCGATTGGCGAGGCCAAGGCGCGCCGCGCCAAGAAGGAAATGGTCGAGGCCAACCTGCGTCTGGTGATCTCGATTGCCAAGAAATACACCAACCGTGGCCTGCAATTCCTCGACCTGATCCAGGAAGGCAACATTGGCCTGATGAAAGCCGTGGACAAGTTTGAATTCCGTCGCGGTTTCAAGTTTTCCACCTATGCCACCTGGTGGATCCGCCAGGCCATCACCCGCTCGATCGCCGATCAGGCCCGCACCATCCGCATCCCGGTGCACATGATCGAAACCATCAACAAGATCAACCGGGTGTCCCGTCAGCTGCTGCAGGAAATGGGCCGCGAACCCACCCCCGAAGAGCTGGGCGAACGGCTGGACATGGACGAGGCCAAGGTCCGCAAGGTGCTGAAAATCGCCAAGGAACCCATCTCGATGGAAACCCCGATTGGCGATGATGAAGACAGCCATCTGGGCGACTTCATCGAGGACACCAGCATCACCGGCCCGGTGGAGGCCGCCACGGCGGAGGGCCTGCGCGAAGCCACCCGTGAGGTGCTGGCCAACCTGACCCCGCGTGAAGCCAAGGTGCTGAAAATGCGTTTTGGCATCGACATGGCCACCGACCACACCCTGGAAGAGGTCGGCAAACAGTTTGACGTGACCCGTGAGCGGATCCGCCAGATCGAAGCCAAGGCCCTGCGCAAGCTGCGCCACCCGTCGCGCTCCGAGCACCTGCGCTCGTTCCTCGAAAACGACTGATCCGCCGCGCGGGCGCTTTGCCCAGGCCGCCTGCTGAACCGCAAAAAGCCGGACCTTCGGGTCCGGCTTTTTTTACCGCCGCTGTGCATCACGGCAAGGCCGGAAGGTCCACACAGAAGCGCACTTCACCGGACTGCCCGGGCTTGATCGACCCATCCACCTGCCAACGCAGGTCGCCGCTGCCGCCCGCGGCTGGCTGCTGGGTGATGCTGCAGCTGTTGCCGCCCGGCGTGCTGGTACAGCTGGCACTGCCAAAGCGGGTGGTCGCGGGCACGCTGTCGCGGACCACCACCTGTGACAGGTTGGCGTTGCCGGCATTGCGGTAAATGATCTGGTACTCCAGCCGCTGGCCATTTTTGGCGGTGTTGCTGGTGACAAAGCTGGCCACGTCACTGCCGGTGGAAGGACAGCTGGCCACGGTGCGGACCTTTTTCTCCATCAACAGTGCACCCTGTGGACTGCCCACCAAGGTGAGGTCACGCCGCTCGGCACTGCTGGCGGTGATGGTGCCCCCATCCTGCACGCTGGCGGTGCCGGTGGCGATGTAGCTGACCAGATACTGGCTGCTGGCTGCCGCCGTGAGGGGACTGTTGACCCGGTCGATCAGGCACACCGGATTGCCGGGCAGCAGGTTCAGGCTGCCCGACAGCAGGGTTTCACCGCTGTCCACCTGACCGTTGCAGTTGCTGTCCAGATAGGTTAGCTGGCTCCACACCCCACTGCTGGGCTGCGGGCTGCCGGTGGCGGCCACGGTCACGGTGAGCGGGGTTTCGCTGCTCAGGGTGTGGGCGTAGGTGGCGGTGCTGCCCGCCGCGACAGTGCTCTGGCCGTCATGGGTGAGCACCAGACCGGGCTGTACATCGCCAAACCGGTGGCCCCCATAGCTCAGGGCCGCGGTGTTGCTGACCTGAATGCTGTCGGTGGCCCGGGTGTAGCCGCTGCTGCCGCTCACCGAGACATAGCCGGGCAGGTTGGTCTGCTCCAGACAGAAGTTCGGCGCAGGCACCTGCGCAATGTTCAGGCTGAA
>JBPOIS010000197.1:0-8956 GCA_052034295.1 Pseudomonadota bacterium | reverse complement strand
GTCCGAGCAGGACAACAGCTGATCCGTCCGAAAGACCGCTTCAGCCAGGCATCCCCACCGGGCACAGCAGCCCGCGAGTTTTGCGGGGACAGATGGTTTTGCCCCCTTTTGCCGTAACAAAAGGGGGTCGCCGAAGGCCCAGCAAGGCGTCCTGGGCACAACCGGGCTTCGACGCCGCAATTCGACTTCGCTCAGCCTGCGCAGACCTGCTCCCTGAGCCCAGTCGAAGGGTGGGCTTCTTCGACGCCCCTCACCCTGCCGCCCCTTGATCCAGCAAAGCAATTTTTAACCCATCAAAAAACGGCCCGAAGGCCGTTTTTTCACCGCTGCAACGCCTTAAACCGCCTTGCCCGCCGGGACATGCGGATAGCTGACGCCGCCCATCTGCTCGGCAATGCGCAACACCTGGCAGCTGTAGCCGACTTCGTTATCGTACCAGACATACAGGGTGGCATGGTTGCCAGACACGATGGTGGCCTGTGCATCAAACACCCCAGCCGCGCGCGAACCAATGAAATCGCTGGACACCACCTCAGTCGAGTTGGTGTAGTCGATCTGGCCCTGCAGGTCGGAGTGCAGCGCGATCTGGCGGATGTATTCGTTCATCTCGTCGCGGCTGGAATCGGCCTTCAGGGTCAGGTTCAGGATCGCCAGCGACACGTTCGGGGTCGGCACGCGCACACTGTTGCCGGTCAGCTTGCCCTTGAGCTGCGGCAGCGCCTTGGCCACGGCTTTGGCTGCGCCGGTCTCGGTGATGACCATGTTCAGGGTGGCGGCACGGCCACGGCGGTCGGCCTTGTGATAGTTGTCGATCAGGTTCTGGTCGTTGGTGAACGAGTGCACGGTCTCGACGTGGCCACAGTCGATGCCGTATTTGTCGTCAATGACTTTCAGCACCGGGGTGATGGCGTTGGTGGTGCAGGATGCGGCACTGATGATGGTGTCCGAATCAAGGATGTCGGCGTTGTTGACGCCAAATACCACGTTTTTCATCTCGCCCTTGGACGGGGCGGTGAGGATGACCTTTTTGATGCCAGGGCAGGTCAGGTGCACGGCCAGACCAGCCTGATCGCGCCATTTGCCGGTGTTGTCGATCAGCAGCGCATCCTGGATGCCGTACTGGGTGTAATCGACTTCGGACGGGCTGCCCGCATAGATGACCTTGATGTAGTTGCCGTTGGCGATGATGGCTTCGTTTTCGTCATCGGTGGAGATGGTGCCTTCAAACGAACCATGGATGGAGTCGCGGCGCAGCAGCGAGGCGCGTTTGGCCAGATCGTTTTCGCTGGATTTGCGCACCACGATGGCGCGCAGGCGCAGGCCACGGCCCAGACCGCTCTGCTCGATGATCAGGCGGGCCAGAATCCGGCCAATGCGGCCAAAGCCATACAGCACCACGTCGGTGGGTTCCTTGACCTGTACGCTGGGCACAACAGCCAGCGCAGCATCCAGCACCTGATCCACGGTCTTGCCGCTGGTTTTGACTTCATAGGCCAGTTTGCCCAGGTCGATTTCGCAGGCCGGCAGCTGGTCGCGCTGGGTCAGTGCTTCGAGGATCGGCATGGTGTCCACCGAGGACAGCTCGACCGAGATCATGCGGGCACGGCGGTGGGCCTTGAGGATCTGGATGACCGATTTGTTGACCAGTGAGCGATCGTAGACGGTGACCATGACGTTTTTTTCGCGGTACAGCTTGCCGATCATCGGCATCATGCGCTCGACGATTTCTTCACGGTTTTTCCAGCGCCCCATGTGCTCTTGGGTCAGGGCCAGAATCTGCTCTTGGCTCACGGTCAGGTCCTCAATTGGTCAAAGGTCAGGAAAACGGCTTGTGGCTGTTTTCCTCAAGATTACGGCGGCGCATTCTAACAAAAAAACCACCCCGTCGGGATGGTCTTTTTGCAGCCAGGGGGCTTGGGACCGTCAACCGGGACCCATCAGTGCAGGATGGGCTTGGCAGCATTGGCCGCGCCAGTCTGTCGGGTGCGCTGGAGTTTGCTGACTTCAAAGCCCTGTGCCCGGGCCGCGTCCACATAGGCCTGATAGGTGGCCTCACTGATCTGTGGCTGGCGGGCCAGAATCCACAGATAACGGCGGTTGGGGCTGCCGACCAGCACCACCTGATAATCCGGGTCCAGCCTGAGGATCCAGTAGTCACCCTGTCCGACCGGCAGCCAGTTCAGCGCTTTGGGCAAAAAGGACACTTTCAGGCGGGCATTGCTGCTGTCCACGGGCCAGGCTTCGCCCACCGAGCGCTGCACCTGTCCATCGGCACGGGTACACTGGTTGTCCACCTTGACCCGGCCACTGGATTTCAGGCTGTAGGTGGCCTGGGTGTCGCGGTCACAGTTGCGCTGAAAAAACATCGGCAAATGGGCGATTTCGTACCAGGTACCCCCGTAGCGGTTCAGGTCCACCTGGGCCACAGTCCGTACCGCACTGACATTGGCCTGCGCTTGCGGCCACAGCACGGCACCCGCACACAGCACACTGGCAGCTGCACCCAGCCACAGGGATTTGGATCGACGCGGCCACATGCGCATGGTGCTTTCTCCAGCCTCTAAAACAAATTCTGCCCGGCAGTGTGCCGCCCCCACCGGTCTAGTTCCAGTGTGGGCCGGTGTCCAGCGGTGACGGCTCGGCAGGGTTGTACAGGGGTTTTGTACCTGCCGTGCAGATTTGTGCAAAAAACCCGGTTTAAAACACCGCCATGTAATCCCGGTGAATCAGCACCGACGAGGCGTTTTCGCCCAGAATCCGGCTGATCTGGTCCGAAGGCTGGCCCTGGATGCGCGCCACTTCCGTGCTGGAAAAATTGATCCGGCCCACCGCCACGCGCTCGCCCGAGGTGTCCACGCACTCGACCACATCGCCCCGGCCAAACCGGCCTTCCACCGCCTGCACGCCCACCGGCAACAGGCTGCGCCGCTGGGCCCGTACGGCCTGCACGGCCCCGGCATCCAGCACCACCCGGCCTGCGGTCTGCAGGTGGGCCGCCAGCCATTGTTTGCGGGCAATCAGGCGATCGTTGTCCACGGTGAACAGCGTGCCCAGCGGCTCGCCCTGCATCAGCCGCAGCAGGATATCCGGCTGGTTGCCATGGGCAATCAGGGTCTGTGCGCCGGATCTGGCGGCCAGTCGTGCGGCGCGCACCTTGGTGGCCATGCCGCCCCGACCCAGTGCGCCGCCACTGCCCGCCATGGCATCCAGCCGCTCGTCCATGGCACGGACGGTGCTGAGCAACTGTGCTTCGGGATTTTTGCGCGGGTCGGCATCAAACATGCCCGCCTGATCGGTGAGCAGGATCAGCAGGTCGGCATTGACCAGCCCGGCCACCATCGCGCCCAGCGTGTCATTGTCACCGAAGCGGATCTCGTCGGTGGCCACGGTGTCATTTTCATTGATCACCGGGATCACCCGCCAGTTGATCAGCCGGTCCAGCGCTTCACCGGCATTCAGGTAGCGGCGGCGGTCGGACAGGTCATCGTGGGTCAGCAGCACCTGTGCGGTCTGGATGCCGTGCGCCAGCAGCGCCTTGGACCACAGTTCAATCAGGCCCATCTGGCCGATGGCCGCACAGGCCTGGATGTCCGGCAGGCTGTCCGGACGCTCGCTGAGGTTCATCCGGCACATGCCCTCAGCCACGGCACCGGATGACACCAGCACCAGTTCACGGCCCTGCTGCTGCAGTGCCGCGATCTGTGCCGCCCAGGCGGCCATGGCGGTCTGGTCCAGCCCACGGCCATTGGCGGTGAGCAGTGCCGAACCGATCTTGATGATGATGCGGCGGCACCCGCCAAACGCCCGCACCTGCCCTGCTGCTGTGGCCAAAGAAGCTTCTGCCATGTCTACCACCTGTGTTGCCCTGTCCTGCCCGGTCCGGTGCGCGGCTCAGCGCACGTAGATGCTTTCGGCTTCGTCTTCGCCATCGTCCCAGTCGTCATCGTCGTCCAGCAGACCGGCTTCCCGGGCGGCACGGCGGGCCGCACGCTGGGCGTCGCTGAGGCGCTGGGTGTTTTCGCGGGTTTCGGCCTCCAGACGCTGGCGGCGTTCCTGCTGGATCGCGGCATAGTCAGGGTCTTCGGCTTCGCGCTCGCGCTCCTGCTCAATCCGGTCCATCAGGTAATACATCACCGGCTGGGTGCCCTCGCCGGTCAGCCCCGAGGTGCGAAACACCGGGCCGGTCCAGCCCAGCTCGTGGAGGATGTGCTGGCACCACTCGTCCTGCTGGTCCGTCGGGATCTGGTCGATCTTGTTGAGCAACAGCACCACGGGCAGCTCGGCCAGTGCCGGCGAAAACCGCGCCAGCTCGCCCATGATGGCGCGGAAATTGGCCACCGGATCGCTGCCGTCGATCGGCTGCACGTCGAGCAGGTGCAGCAGGATGCGTGTACGCGCCAGGTGTTTCAAAAAGCGGATGCCCAGCCCGGCTCCTTCCGCGGCGCCCTCGATCAGGCCGGGAATGTCGGCCATCACAAACGAGCGGTGCCGGTCCACATCGACCACACCCAGATTCGGCACCAGTGTGGTGAACGGATAATCGGCCACCTTCGGCTTGGCGGCACTCACCGCACGGATCAGGGTGGATTTGCCGGCATTGGGCAGGCCCAGCAGGCCCACATCGGCAATCACTTTCAGCTCAAAACGCAGGTCACGCGCTTCACCGGGCGTGCCGGAGGTGCACTTGCGCGGGGCCCGGTTGGTGGAGCTCTTGAAGTGGGTGTTGCCCAGACCGCCGCGCCCCCCCGCCGCCACACGCAGGCGCTGACCGGCTTCAATCAGGTCGCCGATCACCTCGCCCGTGGCCACATCGACCACGGTGGTGCCCACCGGCACCCGCAGTTCCACATCCGGGGCGCCCCGGCCCGAACAATTGGCACTCTGGCCGTTTTTGCCGCGTTCGGCGCGGAATTTGCGGGTGTAGCGGTAATCCACCAGCGTGTTGGCGTTGTCGTCGGCCACCACAAAAATGTCGCCGCCCTTGCCGCCGTCTCCGCCATCCGGGCCGCCCATCGGAATGTATTTTTCACGGCGAAAGCTGGCAATGCCGTTGCCGCCATCACCGGCCTGCACAAAAATCACGGCTTCATCGACAAAGCGCATGGCCTGCCCTCTTTTTTAAAAACTGCATAGTCTAGCAAAAATCAGCCCACAATGCAGGCCACTCACCCATCCAGCCAAAATCCCCCCGCCTGACCCGGCGACGCCACGGCGGCAGCGGATGGGCTGGCGACGCCAGAACAATGCTTAGGCTATTTTCAGTCCCGCGGCACTGCCCTGACCGGACAACAAAAAACCGCCCGGAGGCGGTTTTGGGCTGAGCAGAAAAAACCCGCGGCGCTGCTGCCATGGCAACGCCGTCGCGGCTCAGTAGCGCTCGACCATTTTTTCCAGCGAGACCGGACGGATCTTGCTGGCCTGCCCTGCGGTGCCAAAGGCTTCATAGCGCTGCACGCAGATGTCCTGCATGGCCTTGATGGTCTTGGCCAGGTATTTGCGCGGGTCAAACTCAGCCGGGTCCTCGCTCATGAACTTGCGGATGGCACCCGTGGAGGCCAGACGCAGGTCGGTGTCGATGTTGACCTTGCGCACGCCGTATTTGATGGCTTCGACGATCTGCTCGACCGGCACGCCGTAGGTTTCCTTGATCGCGCCACCGTGCTGGTTGATCACCGCCAGCCAGTCCTGCGGCACGCTGGAGGAGCCGTGCATGACCAGATGGGTGTTGGGGATCGCCGCATGGATTTCCTTGATGCGGTCGATGGCCAGAATGTCGCCGGTCGGCGGACGGGTGAATTTGTAAGCACCGTGGCTGGTGCCAATGGCGATCGCCAGCGCATCCACACCGGTGTCGGCGACGAACTGGCGGGCTTCCTCGACGCTGGTCAGCAACTGGCTGTGGTCGAGCACGCCTTCTGCCCCCACACCGTCTTCTTCACCGGCCATGCCGGTCTCCAGACTGCCCAGACAGCCGATTTCCCCTTCTACGGACACACCGCAGGCATGGGCCATCGCGACCACTTCGCGGGTGACACGGACGTTGTAGTCATAATCTGCCGGGGTCTTGCCGTCGGCCTGCAGCGAGCCATCCATCATCACCGAGCTGAAGCCGAGCTGGATCGAGCGCTGGCACACCGCCGGGCTGGTGCCGTGGTCCTGGTGCATCACCACCGGGATGTGCGGCCATTCTTCGATGGCGGCCAGGATCAGGTGGCGCAAAAACGGCGCGCCGGCATACTTGCGCGCACCCGCCGAGGCCTGCACGATCACCGGCGAATTGGTCTGGTCCGCCGCCAGCATGATGGCGCGCATCTGCTCCAGGTTATTGACATTAAACGCAGGCACGCCGTAGCCATGTTCGGCCGCGTGGTCCAGTAGCTGGCGCAGGGAAATCAATGCCATCGGCTTGTCCTCGGTCTGGTCTGATCAGTGAAAATTTCGGCTATTGTAGAGCAATGCGGTGGGATTACCACCTGCCTGCAGGCAGTTTTTCGGCAAAAAAAACCCCGCCGGGGCGGGGTCTTGCAGCCACACCGGGCTTATTTTTTGTTGGCGGCAGCCGCGTCTTTTTGCTGCTCGGCCGCATTGGCGTTGGCATCAGCCGCCACATTGTTGGCGGCAGTGGCCGTGGCGTTGGCGACATCCGCGGCAGCCGTGGCCACGTTGGCGGTGGCGTTCTGGGCCGCATCCTGGACCGCATCAGCAGCACCGGCTACCGCCGCAGTGGCGGCCTGGCCAGTAGCCTGCACGGCGTTGGCGGTGGCAGCCGCCGCGTTGTCCGCGGCCACAGCAGCCTGATCGGCGGCCTGGCTGGCATTGGCCTGTGCGGCCGCAGCATTGGCGTCTGCAGCGGTGGCTGCGGTGTTGGCCGCCTCGGTGGTTTCGGTTTCGGCTTTTTTGGTGCAGGCGGTCATCGACAGCGGCAGGACCAGCGCAGCAATCAGCAGGGCGTGTTTCATGTCAACCTCAAGGTTTGGGGGGATCCAGAATTATTTCCGTTCAAGTCAAGACGCAGCACGCTTCAGCAGCGCAGCCACAGCCGGCAGGGTTTTGCCTTCCACGAATTCCAGGAAGGCACCGCCCCCGGTCGAGATGTAGCTGATCCGATCCGCCACTGCATACTTGTCAATCGCCGACAGCGTATCACCGCCTCCGGCAATCGAGAAGGCTGCACTGTCGGCAATCGCTTGTGCAATTGTGTGGGTTCCGTTACCAAAGGCATCGACTTCAAATACCCCCACCGGGCCATTCCAGAGGATGGTGCGGGCGGATTTGAGTTGCCCGGCCAGCATTTGCGCGGTCTGCGGGCCAATGTCGAGGATGGTGTCATATTCCGCCACATCGTCCACGGCCTTGATGGTGGCCTGCGCGGCGGCCACGGAGGCCATGAAGTCGTCACCAAAGGTGCGGGTGTCGGCCACCACCACATCCACCGGCAGCGGCACGCTGACCTTCGCAGCGATCTGGCGGGCGGTGTCGAGCATGTCCAGCTCCACCAGTGACTTGCCGATCGGCTTGCCGGCTGCGGCCAGGAAGGTGTTGGCAATACCGCCGCCAACGATCAGCTGGTCACAGAGACCTGCCAGTGAGGTCAGCACGTCCAGTTTGGTGGAGACTTTTGACCCGGCTACGATGGCAGCCATCGGGCGCTGCGGCTGTTGCAGGGCCTGACCCAGTGCGTCCAGCTCTGCCGCCAGCAGCGGACCAGCACAGGCGATCGGGGCAAACTGGGCCACGCCTTCGGTCGAGGCTTCGGCACGGTGGGCGGTGCCAAAGGCATCCATGACGAACACGTCAGCCAGTGCGGCATAGCGCTGCGCCAGCTCGGGGTTGTTTTTCTTTTCGCCCTTGTTGAAGCGGACGTTTTCCAGCAGCACCACCTGACCGGGCTGTACGTCCACGCCCGCCAGATAGTCAATCAGCAGTGGCACGTCCTGACCGAGTTCACGGCTCAGCCAGGCGGCCACCGGGGCCAGTGAATTTTCCGGGCTGGATTCGCCTTCGGTGGGACGGCCCAGGTGCGAGCAGACGATCACGGCAGCACCCTGCTGCAGGGCCTGACGGAGGGTGGGCAGGGCGGCACGCAGGCGGGCATCGCTGCTGATCTGGCCGTTTTTGACCGGTACGTTCAGGTCTTCACGGATCAGCACCCGTTTGCCCTGCAAGTCCTGATCCACCATGCGCTTGAAGTTCATTGCCCGCTCCTGTCATGTCAAAAAAATCAGCCGTGATTGTAGCCGAAGCCGCCCGCAGCAGCAAAACACGGCTCAGGGCGGCTGAGTGGAATGGCGCGTGATCGCGCTCACTTGCTGCTCCGGTGGTTTTCAAGGGTGGTGATGGACTGGACATAGCGCACCACCGCCGCGTCTGCGGCCTTGAGTGCTTCAGGATGATCGGCTGCAATGCGAATGGTATACTCTAGGCTAAAATGATCATTAAGATTTCTATCAACAGAATAAGACCAGGTTCCGGGCACCCTGTTATCGACCTCGTATTCAGCAAATACTGGCCTCTGGTCTATCCCAGTGAATAAAATCGCACCGGCCTGCTTACTCATCGATTCAGCACTCCCTTTGGAATAAAAATAAAAATCATCTTTAAATTTAACCAGTTCTCTTTTATAAAAAAGAATCCTATTTTCGCGAATATTATCTTGAGTTATCGTCCCCCCTCCAAAAATTGAAAAATCATATAACTGAATCCCAAAATAAAGATCTTTCATGTTCTTGGGACAATTCATAGAGATGCTTCCGACCCCATCATAAAACCACTCGCCATTGATGGATAAACTCTGCGTTCCATTTATTTCTGACCGACACTTGGGATTCAGGACCTGCGGGGCAATATGAAGCCGCCACATCTTGTCCTGACTGACGATGTAATTTACTTTGATCGCTGGCGCATACATTTGCGCCCGCTGGAGCATGCTAAAACCCGTGTAGAACACCACACTGAG